>CAMFLX010000005.1 GCA_945957555.1 uncultured Cytophagales bacterium | reverse complement strand
GAGATTCCTCTACGTCTCGTGGGCTCGGAGATGTGTATAAGAGACAGACCATATACAGTCATTTTTAACAAAAATATAACAAAAAAATTATAAATCAATGACATTCAGTGCTTAGTAGATTTTCAGTGAAAGCGAATATCTTGATATAGTTCAATTTTGTGTTTAAATATTTCCATTCCAGATTCATCCCTAATGATTAAAGTGCTATTTTTTAAAAGCATAAAAAACCCCAAGACACAGCCTTGGGGTTTAGTGTTTTACATCGTTTCAAATGATCTGTGATGATCTAAAATATATTCTTAAGACACGAGCACTTTTTCTTTTTTTGAAATGGCTACAGCTTCTTCAATATTTGTATTTTGAGAATTAAACTTCATGAAATATGCGGTAAAAGAGATAGTCACTATGGCCATGCCAATGTACATAAATCCATTTCTATCGCCACCAGAGTACTTAAAGGTAAGGGTTGCAAGCAGTGCGCCCAAGTTGCCTCCGGCCCCTACGATTCCTGAAACAGAACCTAAGGCACTTTTATTCACGAAGGGTACTATGGAATAAGTAACTCCGTTAGACATTTTAATGAACAAAGCAAAGCCTATCATTACGGCAATAGCGGCAGCAAGCTCTTGTGTTTGTGAAAACAACATTACACCTATTCCTTCGCACATCAAAAACAGCCCGAGCATCACCACTTTACCTTTTGTTCCATATTTTTCCGCTATCTTATCTGCAAATACTCCACCTAGTGCCCTTGCAAAGATGTTCATGAGTGCAAATGAGGCCACTATAAAACCAACATACTTAAGTACTTCCGTTTCTGTATAATTATTATCTTTGAAATATTGTGCATATTCGGTGCTGAAATACATGGTCAGTTTATTGTCCATCATAACTTCGATACCAAAGCAAGCACCATATACCAAAAACAAGATCCAAGTTCTGTAGTCTTTGCAAGCAATCCAAAAAGAGCCCTTTACATCAGGGTTTTTCGCTCTGTATTCGGGATTGTTCTTTCTCAATTCTAGCACATTGCCCTCTGGCGTATCTTGTGTGTATCTATAGTATACAAATGCCATGATGAGCAAACCAACACCAGGAATCACCATAGTTGCTCTCCATGCGTTCTGCGCATCGGTAAAACCCCAAGTCACCATCAAACCAGCCAAAAGCGGCATCAAAGCATGTGATCCGAAGGCACCTAGGTTACCCCAACCAGCCGCTGTTGCATTGGCCCTACCTACTATTTTAGGAGCAAACATTACTGAAGTATGGTATTGCGTAATCACAAAAGAAGCTCCTACTACGCCTATGGCCAATCTAAACAAGAGAAAGCTCTCGTAGCTATTACTCGTACCTATGAAAAGGACTGGAAGCGCACCAATAGCTAACAAAACCGTGTAAGTAAGACGGGGCCCGTACTTTTCACAAAGATACCCGATCGCCAACCTTGCAAATATGGTTACACTCACCGAGGCGATCATGATATTTGTAATCTGATCAGGTGTGAGGCTGAATGCCTTTTTTACCTGAGGCATGAGTGGTGCTATACCAAACCAACCGAAGAAGCAAAGGAAAAAGGTCATCCACGTAATGTGGAACGCCCTCATGGGCGCAGTGCCCATACTTAAGAGTTCTAATTTTGTAGCCTTCATATATAAATAGTTTTTAAGTCTAAGTAATAGTACTTAAGACATTGCAAATATATACTTAATTTTATTTGAGTAAAATTATTTATAAAAAATTGTTACATAAATGAGTAATAATACTTACAAAATACTTGTATTTAGTGGACATACATTGGATACCCGGCTTTAAATGGCAAATACTTGGTACTTTGTTTTCATATTCCCTGAGTAAATACAATAAGGAATATAATATTTGTTAGATTTGTGCTGGAATCTTAAGCCAAAACACAATGAAAGTCATCATCATCAACGGTCCCAATTTGAATTTACTAGGTAAAAGAGAGCCCAGCATTTACGGCTCTCATACTTTCGAAGAGTATTTTGAAGAGTTGAAGCAGAAATATGAACATATCCATTTGGAGTATTTTCAGTCAAATATAGAAGGGGAACTCATCAACAAGATCCACGAAGTAGGTTTTGACTACGATGCCATCATTCTCAATGCAGGCGCCTATACGCATACTTCTATTGCTATTGCCGATGCAATTGCCGCGGTGAAGACCCCTGTATACGAAGTACACATTTCCAATGTGTATGCTAGAGAAGAGTTTAGGCATAAGAGCCATTTGTCTCGGGTTTGCAAAGGTATCTTGGTAGGTTTAGGTCTCCAAGGCTATGATTTGGCCCTGCATTACGTGATTGATACAAAATAATCTGGAAGTTTAGGTCTAGTATGGCAAACAAAAATGACCGGTACCAATCATCCCTCTTTGTTTGCCCAGAAGAAAAACCTTTAGACCACATGGAGCATTTTAGGATCACAGGAAGGCTGTTGGTCATCGCCAATGACCAAGGCTACTTGAAACTAATATTTCAACCGGCTTGGAGTCCTGTAACCTTGGTGCTCGCCAAGGTTGTGGTTGCAGCTACTACCCAAGAACTTTCGCTAAATGGATCAGGGCTAAGGAATTTGTTATGAACCTTGATTCTGCGGGCGGTAAACGCAGTAAATCTCCGCTAAAGCTGAATTTACAAATCCGTTCTTACCTATGATTTAACAACCTTTATCCCGAGTTGAGATTAATTAGTTTTGAATTAAACCTATATACTCATTTCTGAATATTTTTTGCTGAAAGTCGAAATTCCAAATTTTTAGTTCCAAACTACAAAAGTGTACTTATGAAGGTCATGAATGTAGTTAGTAACTTCATAGGTGTAGTTGCTAACTACGATGGTGCACCTCAGAACTTCAACGATGTAGTTCAGAACTTCAATGGTGCACCTCGGAACTACAAAAGTGTAGCTCAAAGCCTCAAATTTGTAGTTCGAAACCACAACTTTGTACCTCTGAACTTCGAGAGTGTAGTTCAGAACAAAAAAAATACCTGTTTATACTAAAAAGTGTTGTTTTTAGGTTCAATAATGCACTTATGGGGTACAACGGTGTACCTATGAACTACAAATGTGTAGTTCCGAACTATACTTTTTCATTTTGGGAATTAAGCAAAAGCTAACTATATAAACACTTATTATTCATATTGCTACCACCTGAGCTCAAGTTTCCACTACTTGAGTTAAGGTTTCTACTATCTGGGTGCTCTTTACTATTCCAGACACAACAGGCGTACATCAAAGGATTATAGCTCGTTTTTAAGAGAAAAGAATTGGTAGACGGGCTTTATAATGCGACAAAAAAGCAAATTCTAACGATAAGCCTATTGCTTTTTTCCACGGCAAGTATTTATATTTGTAGGATATTGACATAGTACCCCTTATTTAACAAAGATGAACCTTCTTTTGAAACGCCTTAGTATAGTAACCATTTTCTTGTTTTTAGCTCAGGTAAATCTTTGGTCACAGCAACAGGGTCTCAACAAGACTTATAACTATTTAAGTTCTGCATCTGATGTGGTGGCAAAGGCCAATGGCTTTCTTGCTGAGATTGATCAGGTGACCCAACAAGTAGAAAACTCCGGAGCCTTTAAGGCGTTACTAGACGGCAAAAAGATTACCTTCCCCATAGGCGTATTACCCAAAAGTCAAGACAGAAAATATGCGATTTATATACATGGCGCTAGATTAGAGCCGACGGGGGTGTTCGCTACCGTATCTATGAAGATTGAGGTTGAAGAAAATAAATACTTATATTTCTTAGCGGATCGCGTACCTTTTAATAACAATGGATTTACAGGCGAGTGCAAGCTCTACCTGCTCAAGGACTACAAACTTGAGGTCGGTACGGGATATATCATCAAGTTTAATGGTCTGTCTTCTGGTGCTGCTGATTCTACTTATGTCACTTTTGACTGTAAGGGTTTCAAAAACATCATGATCAATGGCAACCTGCAACTCAAACCAGAGGTGGCCACACCTGCTGAAGAAGGTGCTGATGTGCCCATGGGTACTGCTCCCAAACCAGCCAGCACTGCGACCACTACGCCAGCAAGGGGTACGACACCTGCAGATACTACGGTAACAGGTAAAGTAGATAAAAGCAAAAAGGATACTTTGGACATGAAGTTTTACCTGCAAGCCGATCGGGTCACCAATTTTATTGTCCATTTCAAAGATATCCCCGTGCTTAACTTTAAGGCATTGCCAGGCATTAAGTTGGTGATGCCGGAGCTCACCCTTGATATGAGCGAGGTGCTTAACGCCCCAGGAGTTACCCTGCCCGACTGGTATACCGATTCCACCCATTTTATAAACAAATATAATGACGTTAAGAACTGGAAGGGTCTGTACATTCCTTATACCAAACTCATTGTTCCTGGGGGACTCAAAGGGAAAGACAAAACCGATACACTGATCGTAAGTACTGAGGATTTGATCATAGACGAAGATGGAGTTACTTTTAAAGCCACTGCCGAAAACGTTCTCGACATCAATAAAAGTAATAATAAAGGCTTCAAGTTTTCAGTCGATTCCTTGAAATTGGATTTGACGCGAAATGCCATCCGCAGAGGAGGTATTTATGGAAAAGTTTCCTTGCCGATAACCAAGGCGAATGCCACCTTAGACTATGCGCTGTTAGTAACTAAAGATGAGAACCAAGATCCACTGTGGGAGGGTTCCATCATATTTAGCCCCAACAGCCCCCTTAAGGTAATGAGCTTTGGGCCTTCTTATGCACAGCTCAGGGCTGCCACTCTTAATTTTACCTATCAGTCAGGGACTTTGGATCCGGAATTGAAAATATCTGGTGACCTCATCATTATGGCCTCATCCAAAGGGAAAGGAGAGACCTCCTCAGAAAGTTCAGGAGATATGGCTGGAGATGAGAAAAAATCCTATGGTCGTTTTGTGATTTCTTGCGATGAACTGACTTTTAGAACTAAGGGTACTTTGTTCGACTTCAAGTCGGTAGCCATGACCAATTCAGGAGGTAGTTTGAGCAAACTGCCGATCGGTATTTCCGAATTTAGGCTCGACAAACAAGATCAAAATCTGGTGATCACTTTAGGGATCAGGGTCAAACTCACCAAATCGGGTGGCGATGCTAATGGCAGTAATGGTTTTGCAGCCAATGCTGTTGTCAAAGTATATACCTATCGTGCTGAAGACGATAACAAGTGGAAGTTTGATTATTTGGAGTTGAGCCATTTGGATCTTCATGTGAAGCAAGGTTCCTTTAGTATAGATGGGACTTTGGATATTTTCAAAGACGACCCTGTTTGGGGTAAAGGATTCTGTGGCAAGCTCAAGCTGGTCTTGGTAGACAAGATTACCGTGGAGGCTGCAGCCATCTTTGGTAAGGTAACCGCCAGTGAAAGTTCCTTTGTAGATCAGACACAATATGCACCTAAGTTGGTTAAAGATGGTCAAGCAGATGCCTTACCAGCCGATGGAAGCACTGCGGAAGTCGATTCTATAGATACCAAAGTGTCTTTTAGATATTGGTTCGTAGACGCGGCAGTGACATTCCCGATGCCGATCCCTATAGGTACTGGTATTGGTATCGCGGGTTTCAATGGGGGTATTTATTCTCGCATGAAGCTTTCTTATGATGTGCCCAATCCTACTGTTAGTAATAATACAACTGCCACGCCGTCCACAAGCACTGGTACAAATACTTCAACTACTACACCACCCGCTCAAGGTACGGATTCAGGTACAAACTCCACAGGTACTTCTTCAACTCCTGCAGCTCAAAAATCTACAGTTAACTGTGAAACGGTCTCTGGTAATGTATACAGACCCAACCCTAACATTCATTTGGGAGTATTGGCAGGTTTAACCATACAATCTTTGGGGAATGAGGCCGTATTTAACGGAAACATTACTTTTGGTATAGAATTCAATACAGGTGGTGGCATAGCCATGGTCGCACTTTGGGGTTATGTAAGTGTATTTAACACCCCAGTAAAAGTTGAGGCCAAAGATGTGAAGAAAGACGAAAATACAGATGTGAACGAAAAGGATCCTCAAGCAGACAAAATCGGAGCTTTAGGCCTTACTTGGTTTACACAATACAGAGTGCCCGAAAAAACCTTCATCGGCGATTTCAGAATGTACATAGACTACTTGGGCATCATTAAAGGTACTATGGATACCAAAAACAAGGCGGCTCAGGTGAATGTATACTTCTCGCCGAGTATGTGGTATGTATGGGCAGGTACGCCAGCGAAGATGAACTCCGTCACCGTACTTAAATTTGCTGAACTGAGGTCTTATTTCTGCGCGGGCAGATTGCCTAATCCAGCCATGGCCTCTATAGATTCTGATATTCCTGGAGATATAAGACCTTCAGTCACCATAGACCAGACTTTGATCAACGATGCCATAGGTTTGTCTTTTGGGGCCAGAATCAGCATCGGTAAGGATTATAGAGCAGGACTCTGGGATGATAATTTGGGCTGTTTTTTCAACGCAACCTTTAAAGCTGGCTTTGATATCCTCCTTTCCAAGGCCAATAAGGTCGTAAAATGTTCCAATTTGGGAGATGCTGAGCGAGGTTTTAGAGGTTGGTATGCTACAGGTCAGGCCTTTGTCTATGCTAATGTAGGCATGGGTGTCTATTATAAGAGTAAAAACTATTCTTTGGGTGGGATAGAGCTAGGTGCTTCTATTTTTGCACAATTACCAAGACCTACCTACTTTGAAGGACGGTTCTTCTTTAAAATAGACCTAGGGGTACTTACTAAAATCTTGGATTTCTTTGGAGTCTCTCTTTCTGGTCATGCACATGTAAACTTTGGCGATGTCTGCCAAACTAATGAAGACGATAAAACGGTCAAATATATAGATTACATTAGGCCTAGTGATGGGGATAGTGCAGTACCTGTCAATTCAAAAATAGAAGTCAATTTCCTCAAACCGATACGGGTGGAGTTTGATTTGCCCAAAGAGGGTGGAGGTACTGCACATTTGCGCTCCAATGTAGATGCAAATAGGGATGTTTCCTTGACGTATATGTTAAATGGTGTCAAAAAAGCCATTCCTTACAATGCCACATGGAGTCCTAATAATGATGTATTGACCCTCTTGCCCAAAGAGGTATTGCCAGAAGGAACGGAAATTACTGTGGAAGTTACCGTGCGCATAGAGCAAGGTGGCGGAGACAATTGGTCTAATTTTGGAAACGCCAGTGCTTATGAAAACCGTAAGGAAACCTTCAAAACTTATCTGGAGCCTGCTATTATAGAGCTCAATAATGTGCAATATGCCTACCCAATGCCAGACATGAAGAATTTTTACAGAACAGAGAGCAATAAGGGTTATGTAAAACTCAATTCAGTACCTAGAAAGGCTTTTGTTCTGCCAACTAATACTATTTTGGAATTACAGATTCTTTCGGGTACTCAGGTGATTGCTAAAAATAGATCCATTCAGGTGAATTTGACTCCGGGGGTAGAGAACATTACTTTTGACCTGCCTAGTAGTTTACTGAGCAATGAGAAGACCTATACCCTGAAGATCATGAAGGTAAACAGTACGGCGCAGACAGATACGATTGCAAACCAAGATGGTACCGTACAAGGGAATTTAGGCGTTTTCAAGCCTTATGCGGTGCTTGAGTATGACTTCACAACCAGCAAGTTCAATAACTTTGCGGAGAAGATGGCCTATTATAACATATCCACCGTGAATAGTGCGAATCAACCTGTACTGAGCCAATCCTTTAAGGCTGGTAATGCAGAAAATGTGAAGACCGCCATAGAGGAATTCGAAGCGACGGAATATGGCCCTATCAAAACGACGAGCAATGCAATTTTACCTCCTGCCATTCGGGTAGCGACCTACAGTCTCTCTGGAGTAATGTACACTTCCAATGATTACAAAGACTTCCCTGTATATTTCTCAAGTGCGGCGCTCAACGTGGACTGTAAGCTGATTGCGAATACAACTTCGGCAACTCAGAAAACCACTGTGGATACCTTGGTCAATGGTGGTACAGCACCTGCCCTGCCTGCAAGTATTCAAAGCATTGCTTATAAGCTAGGCTATTTCTTGCCAGGGCGTACGACTCCTAATTCTGTGGTTAACTATACAATGACGGTTCAATAACAATGAAGAATATAAAATTTTACAGCATCGTTTTTCTTTTGGCATTTTTCTGTTTGCAAGCGGCTAAAGACTCCACGATCCTACTCTTGCAAACAGATACCAAAACGGTGAAGATCAAGTGGATTCCCATGGGTTCTGAGGTATATGTGAAACACTACCTGGGAGGATATAACCTTTATCGATTTGAAATCTCTAAGAATGCCAACGGTACATTATCGAGATCCAATATGGTTCAGGTGAATCCAAAGCCCATCCAACCACTGCGTCTCAATGAAGTGCCCCCCAACGATGCTAAAACGGCGACTGATGTACAGTTTGGGCTTGATTTTGTGGAAAACTACCGCAATCAGCCCAAGTCTTTAAAAGAAGCATCCGATAAGCCCAATGGGGTGAACTACATGTTCATCTTTAACTTGTACTATTTACTGAGTAGCAATAAGTCTGCGCAAAACCTAGGTGTATATTACGAAGACAAAACGACTACCCCGGGCAAGACTTACCTATATATTTTAAAGTCCCCTACGGAAGATAAAGTCTTAGGAGCACAATTGGTAGACATGTCCAGACCCACCAAAATCTTTAAACCCTTTAACTTAAGCCAAGAACAAAAAGCCATGGAGGTGAATGTGAAATGGGTCGAAGATTCGTATTTTGGAACGATTTCTTATAACCTGTACCGTTCCGATGCACCCAAAGGTAAATATGTCAAGGTAAACAAAGGGCCTATTACCACCATAGGTGGAACAGGCTATTCAAATTTTATAGACCATACCGATACAGTAGAAAGTTATGGGAAAATGTATTACTACAAGGCCAGTTCTGTCAATTTCTTCGAGCAAGAAAGTGAGCTCAGTGAGCCTTTGGCTGTGAAATCGACACGGTACTTGGAGCAGGCACCTTATATCTCTCAAGGTTTGAACCTGAACAAAAACGAGATCGAACTCAAGTGGATCATGGATGCGGCCGATAAAGGTTATGTAAAAAGTTTTTCCGTTTTCAAGTCCCATACGGGCGAAGGTGTCTATAAAAAGATCAATGCCAAACCCATAGACGGTAATACCTTTACGTACAAAGATGGCAAGATTGAAAATTCTTCTAATTACTACCGTGTGTGTGCTTATGGTCAAGGCGGAGATTCCTTGTGTTCCTTGCTCAAAGGCGTATTTTTGGTAGACTCCATACCGCCTGCCAAAGTAGAGATGACCTATGGGGTTTGCGATACCAACTATATTGTCACCATCCGTTGGAAACGCAATAAAGAAGTAGATTTTCTGGGCTACCGTGTTTTTAAAACCTATAGCCCACGCCAAGAACCGTTGAGGATCACCGAAGGACATATTTATGACACGGTATTTGTAGATACTCTACCCAAAAAGATCAGCGACAAAAAGATTTATTATGCCGTTTCGGCGATTGATTTGCATTTCAATCCCTCGGCTTTGGGCAAATACATCGCGGTGAAAATCCCAGACAAGATCAAACCCTCCGCACCGCATTTCACTGACTATGTGGTGGATATCAAAGGCATTCGCTTGAATTGGGAACTGGGTCTCGATCAAGACCTCTACCAAGTAACGCTGTACCGCAAGTCTAAATTTGACTTTGACTTTATGGCGCAAGCACGTTTTAGAGGAGACAGCTTACAGATCAAGGAGTATCTTGATACCCTGACCAAGAGCAACGAAAGCTATTATTACAAACTGGTGGCAGAAGATTCTTCAGGTTTGAAATCTGAAGTGAAAAATGCCGTAGGCATCAAACAAATGGACAAGTTTCTGCCTCAGAAGGTAGAAAACCTCCAAACTTTGGTGAGCCGCCCCAACAAAATGCTCAAACTCACTTGGGAGTTCAAGGGCAATGCCAAGAGTTTCAAGATCTTCAGGGCGAAGAACGGTCAGGTGTTAGAAACTTACGAATTTGTATCAGGTAGCATGCGTGAGTTTTACGATAAATACCTAACGCCCAATACAGAGTACACGTATCAGGTGCAAGCCACCTATTTCGACAATAAGTCTTCCTATTTAAGTCCAATAGTAAAAGTAAAATATTGATACATCAGCTTATGAAAAAATATATCCTCCTCCTTTCGATATTATTGATAGCACCCATCTTAGTCCAAGCCAAGGTGGTGTATGTAAATGGTAGTTATACAGGTTCCATTGAAAACGGAGCGAATTGGCTTACGCCTTATAAAACATTAGATTCTGCTATTATTAAGGCTATAGATGGGGATGAGATATGGGTGGCAAAGGGAATTTATTTGCCTAAAAGTCTTATTTATGGCTATAATATTAGAAAAAATATTTCATTGTTTGGAGGGTTTAAAGGTAATGAACAAACAATTTTTGCTAGGGATTTAGAAAACGACACCACCTTAATCAACAAACCTTGTTATTATGGGACACTTAATATTATTGCTGGGGCAAACGTATCAATAGATGGTTTTTCATTCACAGATTTTAATAATGGCGGTGCAATTGCCATTAATGATTCTATAAAATATTCAGCTCAAGACAATCTACCAGAAACCAAGATCAAAATCGAAAATTGTAATTTCTTTAAAGGAAGAAGCCCATTAAATATTCTTTTCAAATCGAGCATTGAAGTTATTAATTGTAAGTTTTATGCAAATGATATAGGCTTAATTAATTTTAGTACTACTGGTAGTCCATCCTTACCAGTACATAATTTAAAGTTTATAAAATGTTTATTTTATAATTATAAGTCTACCCTTTCAAGTATAACTTACAGTAATACAGATTTTATTGAGTGTGAATTTTATAATAATAGTGGATCCGCAACTTTGGGAGTTTATAATTCAGGAAAGATAAGTCTTCAAGATTGTAAATTTTATAAAAATTCGTCCACAGCAACTTTTATTTATATAACGGGAAGAACTGATCTGCCACAAATGAATAGTGTGTTAAGAATCAAGAATTGTGTTATTACAGATAATACAACTTTAAATTCAGGTATATACAGTATTCTGTTATATGTCGACAATCTTCTTTGGCAGAGGAATAAAGGGTCTAACAGTTGGAATTCGACTGATATATTTATTGAAAATTCATCTTTTATTGATAATATAGATTCATCTGGGACTCTTTTGTTCTCTGGTTCGGAGTATGATCAAAAAAAGAATAATAATTATATCAAAAATTGCAAGTTTATCAATAATAACAGAGGCAAGGATAGGTCCATATTAGAAATTTATAAAAATGGTACAGAGAAAGTGACTTTAGATGGTTGTGAATTTTATAATAATATAGGACGAAACGTATTTATAACTAATTCAAATGCATTAGATTTAATAGGATGTAAATTTGATTCTTGTGTATCGTATCAAAACGGAGGAGCCTTAAATTATAGTACTACATCTACTGGGTTAAACATTATTAATTCTTCATTCACTAGAAATCGATCCTATTTAAGTGGAGGAGCAATATACTTGAGTGGGGATGGAAATACCCAAATAGATCATTGTGCATTTACAAAGAACTTTTCTAATCAATCTGGTGGTGCGATTCGAACGTCTTTAAATGGAGTTAGTGATAATTTGATGCTATCTAATTCTGTGTTTAAATCGAATTATGCCAAAATCAATGGTGGAGCTGCATCATTTCAGGGGTATAATAGAACTATTAATAATTGTGTATTCGATAGTAATTACGTTGATATCACGAATGCAAGCTCTTATGCTGGAGCCATCGAATTATACGGGGTAGTAAGCAAAGTTAATAATTGTATAATATCAAACAATCTAGCATCAAGCCACCCTGCATTTACACATTATGGGTATTGCTACGTGAATAATTCCACTATCTATAATAACCAAGTTATGGGTAAATTATCTTACGAAGTTTTGTTTACAGCAACTCAGATTAATAATTGTATCATTACCAGTAACAAATTAGGTCTAAACAGTAAAATTACCTCGTTAGGCGCTTGGATAAAATACTCCAATATCCAAGGCGGTTATTCAGGTGAAGGCAACACAGATCTTGATCCTAAGTTTGTAGACGCCCCCAATGGCAACTTTAGATTGACTTGTGCTTCGCCCTTGATCAACAGAGGGAATAATAGCTATGTACCTGATGGTGCTGACTTGGATGGGAAAGTGAGGATTTTTGGAAGTACAGTAGATATGGGTGCTTATGAGTTTCCGCAAGATCCAGCGACCGCGACTGCCCCGCCTACCGTAAATTTCTCGATCAGTAATACCAATGCTTGTAAATCAGAGGTTTTGACTTTTGGGAATACGACAAGTCCATTTGAGGGGACACAGTTTGAATGGAACTTTGGAGACGGGAATAAGTCTAATGAGCCGACACCTAGTCATGCCTATACACAATCAGGTACATTTACGGTAACACTCAAAGCCACCAATGCTTGCGGGGCGAATGCGACCTTAACAAAACAAATTACGATCAAACCATCCTTCGCGCCAAGTATTGCAGTGGCTACGGTGGTTTGTCCTAGTGGTCAAAGCGAGTTCAGTACCGATGCACAATGTACGGGTTTGACTTGGTCAGTGCTGGGCGGGAGTATAACGAGTGGTCAAGGTACCAAGAATATCGCAGTACAATGGGGCGATGGCAGTACGGGCAATGGAAAAGTAACACTGAATGTAGACAACTGTGGTGCAGGCTTTTGCAATGTACCTGTGAGTATAGAAATTCCGATTATTCCTACGATTTTTGAAGTCCAAGGCAATACCAAGCCTTGTCAGGACGGTTTGGAAACCTATACGGTTAACCTCAAAGATGCTTCGCCAAGTACCTTATATACATGGCAAGTAGTAGGAGGTACGCTATCTGGTAGTACATCCACAGGCTACGACCTCACGAGTATGGGTATTACTTGGGCAAGTAATGTGACGTTGGGTAAAGTGATTCTGACGACCTATAACGAACTCTTGAAATGTGGTGGTACTGATACTCTCACAGTAGCGGTGCGACCTAAGTTTAAGGTTGCTGGTACAGATAAGGTATGTACGGCAAGCCAAAACACTTATACCACAAACCCTACAGGTGCATTCCATTGGTCTGTGAGTGGTAGTAATAGTATTGTTTCGGCTACAGGTCTCGCAACTTGGGGCGCTACCGCAGGCAAATATTTTGTAGTGGCCCAACCGACCTTAGCAGCCGACTATTGTAATGCTAAAGATTCCTTGCAGGTGGAAGTGATTAAAGTTCCTGTAGTACAATCAATTACGGGTGCGCAAGAAGTGGATAGCTTGAGTACACAAACATATTTAGCTACGGTAAGTAGTACGGACGTGCAATACAACTGGCAAGTAACGGGCGGACAAAATGTGGGCAGTTCTGGGAACCAAGTTCTAGTTTCTTGGACAGGTAATAAACCCTACAAGGTAGGATTGACTGTAACTACGAAGACAGGTAGCTGTACCTCGCCATTGGTAGAACTCCCTGTAAAGACCAATTTTGTCTATAAAATTTCGGGTAAGGATACCATATGTATCAATAGTCCACAAACGTATACCTCTAACACGGATACGAGTTTTACAGGTGAGGTATTCACGTGGTCTGGTGGTGTGGGGACTGCAAACACCAATTCGTACTCTGTTTCGTTTACAGAGCCGGGCTATCAATACGTGAACCTAAAAGTACAGAGGGGTCTCAAAGAAACCACTGCACAAAAAAAGGTTTTGGTGAAAGCAGCTTATACAGGTTTGTCCATCAGTGGTGCTACGGAGATCGCACCCACAGGCGGAGGCACGTACAGCTACACCGTTTCGAATCCGAACACAATAGCCTATACTTACATCGTAAAGGGCGCCAGTACTTCTTCACAAAATGGCAACGTGATTACAGTAACTTGGGGCAATACGGAACCCTTTAATATTACTTTAAATGGAACTGTACCTGGCAATTCTTGCACAGGCGTACCTGTTGTGCTTGAGGTGAGCAAGGCTCCAACGATAGAAAACAAAATCATCAGTACTGCAAATGCGTGTTTGAACGCTTCAGTGACTTATTCCTTTTCCAAAGATAGATACACGAGTAACTTACAATGGTCGATTTCTGGAGGAGGTACGATTACGGCCACCGGAGATGCAGATATTAAAGTGCTTTGGGGAAGTACTACAGGCAATTACACTGTTACTTTGAAATACGATCGTTTTGGGGCGCAAACAGCCACCTTACCCGTAACGGTAAATCCTTTACCCAATCCAGTCATTGCCGATCAGACGATTTGTGGCGTTACGCCAACAGGCTTGAGCACAACAAGCTCCTATACAGCCTACGCTTGGACTTTGGAAGATGATGCCTTCACTTCAAACTTGGCAAATCCTTCCGTGACCAAAGAAGGTCTCTATAAGGTCACTGTGAAAGATGCCAATGGTTGTGAAGCTTTGACCTCCAAGTATATCAAGCAGATTCCGCTACCAGAGGTAAATATTTTTACGGAACAGCAGGATACTTATTGTCAAACCGCTAATGGTACGAGCAATATTACTTTAAAAACATTGGAGGGCAATGCCTATCAATATCAATGGTCTCTAAATGGGGCTCCGATTACGGGTGCAAATACTTCTACCTATAACTTTGTACTTTCCTTAGCTACCCCAATTGTTCAAAAATATAGTATTAGTACTTCTGTTGGAGTTTGTTTAAAGACTGTTGAAAAGACCTTTCAAGTAATCCCCATATCACAATGTGGTGGTGTTAACTCATGTACTGAACCAGTTGTAAGTTTTACGGTCAATTCTACCTGCCAACCTTACAGCTTTACCAATACTTCGGCAGATCAAGATCAGTCTTCGTGGTCTTTTGGCGATGGTACCTCTTACTTAGGTGCTAATCCACCAGCAAAAACTTATAGTACTGTTGGTATTTTTGACGTGTATCTGTCTAGAAAATGCCAATACACCAGTACCAAAGTAGAAGTACCTGCGGTGGCGATCTTCAAACTAGAAAGCCCAGGCTGTAACGGCAAGACCCTCAACTTCAAAGATTATTCTGCCAATATCCCTGGCCTCAAGATAGAATCTTGGACTTGGAACTTTGGCGATGGTACGGGAGATGTCAATAAAACTGATGGAGGCACAGGTAAGGATCTTAGAGACATCAGCCATACTTTTAACATCGCAAAGAGTTATGTGGTGAGTTTAACCGTAAGGGCTAAAAATTCCAAAGGAGTTTTATGTACACATACCTCTACACAAACGGTTAAAATTACCGCTTCGCCAGCCATTGACTTTATCATCCAAAGTGCAGGTTGCACCAGCAGTGTATATTCTTTTACAGATAATAGTACAATTGCTACAGATGGAGCCAAATATCTTTGGACTTTCCAAACTGGTAGCACTTCTACTTCACGAAACACTGCTTTTGACTATACGGTGGCTGGTTCTAAAACGGTTCAATTGGAGGTTACCGACCTTTGGGGCTGTAAATCTACGCTTTCCAAACCTTTGACAGTGGTCACACCATTAGTCAAAGGAAAAATAGCGGTAAGTGGAGAACTACTTTTGTGTAATGGCAAAACAGTGACTTTGAGCTCACCTTCAGGATCATCATATATTTGGAGAAATGGAAAAACCCAAGTAGCTACCACAGCAACATACATAGCGAGTGCGGGTGGTAAGTACACCGTCACCTACAGTAATCCTACCTGTAGTATTACTACCGATACGGTGGAAGTCATTGATTACAAGGTAAATGCGGTCATTTCGGGAACCAATAAGGTGTGTACAGGCAATACCATTGCACTGAATACAGGTTTATTCGACACAAAATACAGTTTTGAGTGGAAGTTTAAAAACACACCTTTGGCCAATTCAGGTTCTGGGTTGTACATTAATGAGGCACAATTGAAAGATGCGGGTTCATATACCATTACAGTAAAAGACAACAACAATGCCTGCGTGGTAAGTTTACCAAGCTTTAAGGTCGATGTGTTCACGAACCCTAGTAAACCAGTGGTTTCAAGTGACAATAGTAATGTGTGTTATGCCTCAAGTTTTAGCTTAAGTACCAGCGCGAATACTACGGGTTATAGTTTGCAGTGGCTCAAAAACAGTCAAAATACCACAGGGACTACTAATCCCTACAAGATCAGTAATGTAGATGAATCGGCTACAGCCAACTATCAATTGCAGATTACGGACAATGTTTCGGCCTGTACGGCAATCTCAGACCCTATATATATAAAGGTATATCCACAACTCTCAGTGACGGTGAAAGGCGATGCGCTGATCTGTGAAAAATATCCATTTGCCCTCAATACAGAGTTGAACAATAGCGATTTTGATTTCGACTGGATGCGCAATGGAACTTCCTTAGGTTATAACAACAACAAATACAGTTTGTCGAGCATAGCCTTGACAGATACTGGTAAATATACCGTTAAGATCAGTTCCAAAGGCACGACAAATTATGCAGGTTGTGCCACGGTCTCTGCGCCATTTTCGGTAGCCGTAAAAGCTGGACCTGCAGAGCCCAAGATTACGGGGCCAGATGAGTTTTGTCAAAATACAGAAATTACCCTGACATCCAGTGTGAACACCAATATCAAATGGGGCACAGGAGAAACGACGCAAAGCATCAAAGTCACTTTAGGCGGTTCCTATACCGTAACTGCAACCAATACGACGACGGGCTGTACTTTATCGAGTACGAAATCAGTACTGCAAAATCCAGCACCAAACTTCAGCTTTTACCCAGCAGGGATTTACGAAAGATGCGGAAGTGACAAGATTGCCTTTACAGGTTTGGCTTCTTATCCATACTACCAGTGGTATGTGGATGGTGTGAAGTTCAGGTCGCCAAACAAGGATCTTTATCCGACCAAATCGGGTGCTTATACCTTAGAAGTTAAAACCGATAAAGGTTGTGTGGGTCTTTCAGACACCATGTTCATCACTTCTTTGGAGTGCCCTTGTTATGTAACCAATACCAAAGATGCGGGGGATGGTTCCTTGAGAGAAGCTATTAATTGTTCTAATTCCAAAGAGGGCAAAGACATCATCAAGTTTGCTATTACAGAAAATGGTGGCGTAGGTCCTTTCACGATCAGTCCGTTGACGGCCTTACCTACACTTACAGATTCGGTAAGTATAGACGGTTTCTCCCAATCGGGCGAAGGCCAATACGACATTATCATTGATGGGAGTACCTATGCCAAAAACGCCCTCACCTTAGACTATACCTTGGCCAATTGCCGCATCGCAGGTTTGGTATTCAATAAGTTTTCGAATGCCATTACGTTGAAACCATTGGTAAATAACAACCTGATCGAGAAAAATAGATTTGTACTCAATACAGGTAATTCCATAGAGTTGTCCAACAATTGCAACTATAACAGGGTCAATCTCAATACTTTTGAAACCACAGGCAATGCCATTGCATTGATCTCAGAGTCTCAAAACAATACCATTGAAGGCAATATCATTACTGCTGCGCAGATTGGGGTGGGCGTTTTCAATAAGTCAAAGGCCAATACCATTAAAGGAAATCAGATCTCCAATGCTTTGGAAAACGGCCTCTTGATCTATACTGGTTCTTCATTGAACTTGATCAAAGGCAATACTATTGGCGCATCTAAACTCAACGGTATTTCTGTAGAATCCAATTCAAAAAGAAACACGCTCGATTCTAACTATATAGGCACCAATACCGCAGGAGCTAATTTAGCAAATACCAAATCAGGGATCAATATTGCTGTTGGCTCAGACAGCAATACAGTTTCAAGAAATACCATCGCCCATAATTTAGAACAAGGCATCAATGCAGAAGCCAATGCTTTGGTGATCAACAATAACGATTTAAGTACAGCGAACCAGAAATTTGGAATTCTCTCCAAAGGTAGCAATAACTTGATCTCCTATAATGTAGTCAACAATCAGCCAGAATATGGGATCTCAGTAAACAGTAGTTCGGTGGTCTTGCGCAATACCTTGAAAAATAATACCAAGGGAGGTATTTATGTGACTGCGT
Source organism: uncultured Cytophagales bacterium (assembly GCA_945957555.1). Classification (GTDB taxonomy): domain Bacteria; phylum Bacteroidota; class Bacteroidia; order Cytophagales; family UBA9547; genus CAMFLX01. The sequence goes on along the minus strand of CAMFLX010000005.1, from coordinate 83,499 downwards.
CAAACAACAAGATTTCTAAAAATACCATCAGCAATACATCAGTAAGCGTTAAGGCCATTGACCTTCATTTCAGTGCCTTACCTGCAGCCAATGCAGGCAAAACGCCTGCAAGTTTTGGAACCTACAGACGTTCTACTACGGGTGGTATCGTACTGAAAGGCACCTCGGTAGCCAACGACAGTGTGGAAGTTTTCTATAACAACAACCTTGCCCAGCAAGCACTAGCTTATGTAGGCGCTACAAAGACGAATGCGGCAGGAATTTGGGAATTGGAAATTCCATCGGGTAACTATTTCGACCCAAATGCGAGAAACTACTATGTAAATACGGCAACAACTACCATCAACAATACTTCTGAGCTCTCCAATCCGTTCGCGAGTGGTTGCTTCAATTGTATCTGTCTCGTGGAAAACGTGAACGATCTAGGACAAGGTTCTTTAAGAGCCGCCGTAGACTCTGCACATACAGGAAAATGTTTGGTGGTCAATTTCAACATTACCACACCCGATACGATCAATTTGCTTACACCATTGAGGGATATCAAGGTTCCGGTAACCGTAAACGGTGTGAAAGGCAGCACTGATCCAGCCATCGCGATAAAAGGTAACGGAACTGGCATTGGTTTTAACATCTTAAACGAAGGTGTGAATGTAAACAATCTGAGTTTTGCGAATTGGTATTCGGGCATTTCCTTGAAAAACGATTATGCGCTCATAGATCATAACAATGTGGTCCATACCAAATTCCCAGTGACTGTTACGGGTAATAACAATACCTTAAAGGGCAATTGTTTTAATTGTAACCAAACTGGTACAAACACCTATATCTCGGATACTGCAGTGGTGATCAGGGGCAATAACAATATTTTAGGTCAAATAGGAGAAGGCAACAAAATCATCAATGCCAGCTCCATAGGTATTAAAGTTGATAAAGGCACTGGTAATCAATTGTTGTACAATTCCTTGGTAGACAATCCCACAGCAATTAAACTGATCAATAATGGAAACAAGAACCACGCAGCACCTACTAGCCTTGTGGGTAGCTTAGTAGGTACCTCGGCCAGTATTTCTGGAAAAGCACAAGCTGGCGATCGTGTTCAGATCTTCCTGAGTGATCTGGTTTCAGTACAAACAGCCAACCCTTTTGTGATAGAGACTACCGCCGATGCTACGGGTACTTGGTCCACACCGATTCCAAGTACTTGGCTCATTCCGAACAACAACACCTATTTTGTAACGACTGCAACGCATACCGATGGTACCTCGGAACTTTCTGAAATTGTAAGAGTGGGCAATGTACCTCAGATTTGTTACGTAACCAATACCTTAAACTTGGGTAAGGGTTCCTTACGTACCGCGGTAGATTGTGCCAATAATGCTGGCAAGGGCAGCAGCGGTACCAATGCACACATTGTATTTCAGTTGTCGAATACCATGAATACCATAGATTTGGCTTCTGGACTTACGGTTACCAATAATTTCGGCGTCTTGATCGATCCTACAGCTCAGATACCTGTAACGCTTACTACGAGCAATGCCACACCGACAGCATTTACTTGGGCAAGTAGTAATTTGAGTTTGATAAATCTCAATTTTGACAAATTCAGCAAGACCTTAGTGAGCTCGGGGAATAATGCTAACATTAGTAATAATCAGTTTAATACCTATACCACAGCGGTAAGTTTTACCGCTGGGAGTCAAACGATAGCAAGTAATTATTTTGCAAACGGTTCGGCAGCGCTAGTGCTCCAAAATGGTACTGCAAATATCAATCAGAATATTTTTGGAGCCTTCAAAGATGGAACAGATGCCGCTATTACAGACAAGGCGATTCAGATCAGAACATCACCAAGTACGACACTGCAAGGAAACACCTTTAAGAATATTGCCAATCAGGCAATCCTTGCTACAAAGTCTCAAAACGTCACTTTAGTCAACAATACATTTACGGGTAAAGTCGGCGGAACCCTGGAAGCCATAAAGTTAGGAAGCACACAAAGTATCAATGTAAGCAATAATACTTTGAATCAATATGTTACTGGAATACTGTTAGATACGGTGACTAATGGAAATATTACTTTAAATACTTTAAAGACCATAAGCACCACTGGTCTTGATTTAAAGAACACTAAAAACATTCATATTTCTCAAAACACGGTAGAAGGACTTTCCAAAACAGGTAAACCCATAAATCTGCATTACAGTGCAGCCTCAGTTTCCAATAACGCAAAAACATTCCCTAAAGTAGAAAGCATTACCTATTTCAGAGGCAAGCTCATGGTCTATGGCAAAGCAGAACCGTATGATCATATAGAGGTTTTTGCTTCAAGCAATGGCATTGACCTCAAGACCTATCTCAAAACCTTGACGGCAGATCAGTTTGGTAAATGGACTTATGAGGAATCCATGAAAGTCACGGAGGTTGCAGATCATTACTACAGAGCTACTGCCGTAGAAGACGCTCCTACTAGAAATACCTCAGAAGCATCTGACAGCATACATCTAAAACTTAAGGTCTGTCCAGTACTGAATACGGCAGATGCAGGGCCAAACTCTTTGAGAGGTGCTATTACCGATGCCAACAACAGTGTATGTAATTACATCATGTTTGAGATTGGCACTGGGGCTGCTACTATTGCTCCAACGACTACACTGCCTGTGATTTCAGCGCCGTACATCATCATCGATGGTACTTCACAGCCAGGTTATGTGAACCAACCATTGATCACTGTAAGTTCGGCGAATCAAAGCTTTGCATTCAAATCCTTAAATACCCCAACTTTCAACATCCACGGAATTCATACCTTGGGCTACGATACGGCGATCATTGTCCAAAATACAGCGCATCATTTGGTGTCATTAGGCACTTATGAGAACTTCAATGATATTGGTATTTTGGATATGAGTAATGCATCCATCGACGGATCCATCGACAGCAACCGTTTCATAGCTACCAATGCGCAGACCTTTATAGATACCCAAGTCGATGATTTACTGATCACCAACAATACTTTGCAAGGTAATTTTGGTACGGCAATTAAAGTACAGGCAGATGGGAACAAATTGCAGTCTAACAAAATAGAATATAATGGAACGGGTACTGGAGCTACGGCGATCTCCATTGCAAATGCAAAACAAAGCAATGTGGAGTTTAATGAGATCAAAAGTGCGGCATTCGGGATCAAAACCATGCAAACACAAGAAAGCTATATCAATAATAATACGATTAACGATTCTTTGCATCTGAAAATGAAGCTGGGGATTTCCTTAGAGCAGTCCACCAGAGACACTTTGTTTGGCAATAAAATAGAGAACGCAGCCATCGGATTGAAAGCCAAAGGTTTTGCAAACATGAATGTGGCTTTCCATCAATTTGTCAAAATAGATACAGGCATGCTTTGTTTAACAGGAGCCCAAAGCACTTTGAGTGGTAACGTAATTAAAAAGATACAAACAGGGGTAATTTTGGATCAAGTGAATCGTTCCAAGCTGGAGTCCAACAGAATTTTCGATATAGCAACTATAGGCGTTTTACTCAAAAACACATCCACACAAGACACTTTGGTACAAAACTTAATTGGTGGCGAAGTGGCGAGCTCTATGCGTTATAACGAAGGCTTAGGGATCAAGATCGAAAATGCAAGCAATCATAGAATAGGGCTTAAGGATTTTGGGAATACCCTATTCCACAACAAAAAGGGAGGGATCATAGTGAATGGAGGTTCAGGCAATAGTATTACTTACAACTCTATTTTTGAAAACGATAAAACCAAGGCCCGTCCTACCGCTTATGCGATCAAACTAGAGAATAATGGAAATTTAAACAAGGTAAAACCAAGCTTTACGGGTCATAAACTAAATGCAGCTAAGGATAGCCTCATACTTTTTGGAACTTCACAAGCGGGAGACTCTATTCATTTGTACAATGGCAAAGGAGGCTATGAAGAAGCTAGAGTCTGGTTTGGTTCAGGGAAAGCAGATGGGACTGGCAAGTTTGCAGTGCAGGTAAACCCTAAAATCAAGCTCAAAGACCTTTTGGCGACGAGTACCTTATACCTCACCACTACGGGCACCGATGCTGCCAATAATACCTCACCTCTCAGCGACATGTATATCATGGGAGACTGTTATGTGACCTCACTCGCAGATACCAACGACAACGACTATCCGCTGGCCAATTCCCTAAGAATGGCAGTGAAATGTGCCAACGTCCAAAACGAGAATGTAGGCATCTTCTACAGTGTGGACCAGTTTGATGAGAAAAATGTGAAGCTTCAAGGGACTTTGATGTCTCTTAAAAATAGTCACGGGGTGCATTATCAAGGTATTAATACCCTTACCGATCAAGGCATAGTAGGCATAGACTTCGATACCAAAATCAATACAGATACTTTGGCTTGGTATATAGATCCGCTCCAAGGCCCATCCAGCTTTGATCATTTGAAAATTATCAATTGGAAGTCTGGGGTGAAATTTGATGCAGACAGTCAACGCATTGTGCATTTCACTGCGAATAATATGGCCAATGCAAGTATGTACTTTACTGAAAACACCCAACAAAGTGTGGTGGATTCTGCAGCGATTACAAGTGGAAACACAGCGATCAGATTCTTGCCAGGTGCACAACAGATCCAGGTAAGGGCAAGTACTTTTGAAGGTTTGAGTCATGCACTGTATACTTCAGATACCAGTGCAGCGATTGGGCTAAGTTATAATACTTTCAAAAACAATAAAGATTACAATATTGCACTCCAAAATGCAGGAGGATGGGTTATCAACAACAATACTTTTGAAAGCGATGATAGCCATGGCTTGAAGGCGATAGAATTAGGATCCTCCACAAAGCTCTACATTTTTGCAAACCAATTCATAGCAGATACCACAGCCTCTGGAAATCCATTGGATGTGCTGACATTGCAATCATCTGATTCTATCAATGTCTCCTTCAATCAGTTTACGCTCCCCAACAAAGAGACCGCAATTCGTTTGTACAATACCACGAGCTCCATTGCAGACAGCAACAGCGTTTGGGTGAAAGGCGGCAATGCCTTCAGTCTACAGGCAAGTGCACGCAACCAGTTTGCGGGCAATAGTATTTTGGTGAATCAAAAAGATGCCTTTGAATTGCAGTCTTCAGACTACAACCAGATCAGCAGAAACAGAGTGGTGGGTACGAGCAAAAATGTGAAGTGTATCAAACTCAATTATGGTAGCGTTCAAGAATCCAACGAGGGCATTCCAACACCTAAGTTTAAACCAAGCCCATTGAGCCACTCGATCAAAGTGGTGAACAAACGCAGGGGCCTTTTTGTAACGGGCGAAGCTCAATCAGGTGATAGTGTGGAGGTTTTCTTTAGTGATTCTACTTATGCAAGTATGAACAACTACATTGGTACGGCTTATACTAATACCAATGGTGCATGGGAATTGTTGATTCCACGTCAGTATTACAAAAAAGACACTGTATCTTGGTACCACGTAGTGGCTACAGCTACCAATGCGAACAGGTCTACTTCAGAAACAGATTCGGTATATCATATTCCTCCACAAACTGCGAAGTTCTACGTATTGAATCGCTTCAACGATGGGCCCAATACCCTTAGGGATGCTTTGAGACAAGTAGATAGCTGTGATTTAAAGGCTTATGTAATCTTTAGAATTGGAGGTAACACACCTTACAGAATTCAATTAGACTCCTTACTCTATCCCGTAAATAGTGTAAATGGATTCATCATGGACGGGAAAACACAATTGGTTTGTGACAGTGCCGATTATGCAGATAAGAGAATTTTTGTAGAATGCGCAGCCATTGATACGGCTTATGCCTTGGTAATGACGCCATTGTCAGATTCCTCAACCATTGCCAGTATGTGGTTTGCCAATGCTCAAAAAGGTCTAAAAATAGAGAACAACTCCAATAAATTGGACGATCTGCACCTCATTACCGAAGACGCAAGTGTGAAAGGAGATACGGCTTTGTGGATTACAGGTAACAAAAACAAGTTAACCAAATCGTCTATTTTGGGTTACCAGCAGGGGATCTTGATCGATGGGAAAATAGAAGGCACCAAGGTATATTTGGACACTTTAGATTCCGTAAAAGTGGGTCTTACCTTAAGAAATCAAGCCTTTAAAAACACCATAGATTCTTGTGTGTTCATCAATACTGATAGTATTGGCTACTTTGTAGATCGTACGGCAGGTACCGCAAACTTCTTGAAATCAAGTACTTTTGGTGCCCAAGACAAGCCTGTCAAAGGAACTGCCGTTTGGTTGGATGGGGCAAGGTCGCAAACTGTTACCAAAAACAGAATGGCCTATCTGGCAAATACTTCTGATACAACATTGGCTACAGGGATCTTGATCTCAGATACGGCAAGTTTTAACAGTATCATCAACAACACCATAGGTTTAGACAAAATAGCCCAGCGCATCTTTAAGGGTTGGAACATACAATTGCAAGGTATAGATGTGCAGCATACCACACGAAACAATTTCATTACAGCAAACACCTTGGTCGGTGCTTCTGAAGGTGCCATTAAGATCCGTTTTTCAGAAGCTTCGCTTATTTCTAACAACATCATAGGAGATACTTCTGGCAAAGACCAGTACCAGATCGGAGCATTTGGGGTCCGCATCGATTCCAGCAATAATGAAACCTTGGAAAACAACAGCATCGTTGGTTTTGACAGTTCCGGTATTGAGGTGAAACATGGAGATTACATTACCATGAGCAGAAACATCGTGTATTCTTCGAAATCCAGTGCTAAGGGAATTGATCTCAATGTGGATAATGCAGATTCTTCCAACGTGATCGGCAAGAAAGTCATTCAATCGCCCGTGATTGAAAATGTCATATTATTGGATACTTCTAATATGACTCTGAGTGGAACGACTTATTACCCTTCTGTTACCGTGGATATTTACGAAGGTTATAAAGGTAAAAATCAAGCCTTTAAATACGTGAATACGGTAACTTCTGATGCAAATAGGGTATGGACCTATCAATTGAAACGCACCAATTTTGCTTTTGACAAATCCAATTATTATGTAGCACAGCTCAAGAGACCAGAGGGACGTTCTTCTGAACTCAGCGTTTCGGTAGTGAAAGAAGGTCTGCTTTGTGATCTGGGCCAACTCAGCAATTGGAGTTTGATTGACGACTACTATCACCCATGTCCTGGGCCAGCCTTTAACATTGCTGCGAGCTTAGGAGCTGACTTAAAATACCTATGGACAAAAACACCGCTCGATACCGCAAACAAACAAGTACTGACAGATACTGTGAGTGCTATAGCTATTAAAGACAGTAGCTATCACCTTAAGTTGAGGGTTTCAGATCAGTTTGGCTGTAGTGTGCAAGATACTGCACTGTTGGATTTCAAGACATTGCCTTTCAAACCAGACTTCTTGGTGGCCTCTGAGGTATTTACCGATGACACCATTGTAGTAATTGATGTTTCTAAAGGTAGAGATAATAATAAATTTGAATGGAGCACTACCGGAGGTACGGTGATTCCTACGAGCCAAGACACTATCGTTGGGCCTGATGGCAAAACCTACCCCAAAGATCGTGTGGTACAATTACAGTTCTTAGAAAAAGGTGATTATACGATCAAGCAAAGGTCTAGCTTAGAAGGTTGTTATTATGATCTGGAGAAAACCATTACAGTAGAAGATAAAAAAGGACAGAAAAAGGGTGATGAACCTGTGATTCCTGAAATGGAGGAGCTGACCGTGAATCCAAACCCAGTACGTACCCTTGCTAAGATCCACGCACTAGTAGCAGATAAGGATCCCGTAGATTTGCAAATTGTGAGTAGTACAGGAGTCGTTTTGGAGAACATTCGCCTCAGTGGTAAATCGGAGTACAAGCTTGAATTACCTGTAAGTGTACCAGCTGGAGTCTATACCTTTAGGTTAATGACCCATTATAAAACTTTAATTCAAAAAGTAATCATCCTAAACTAATTGTATCATGGCACTTAAAACACAAGACATAAGAATCAAGACGCAAGACAAAAGACATAAGAATCAAGACCTTAGAATTAGGAGTAAAGAAGAGAGAGAAAAGAGACAAGACAAATCAACTAAGACAGATTCTAGGCTTTCTGCCACCCAAGAAAACACTCTCTACTCAGGTGAGGCAAAGTTGGGGCAAAAGACACAAGAGTCGAAACTTGCCTTGGATATAGTATACAGAACCCAAAATCTAAAACCTTTACCCTTATTTGCTGATAAAGAAATGTTTATGCTATTTTTAAGGTTACACCATAGTCTTGTATCTTGTGTTATGCGTCTTGACTCTTGTGTCTTGACTCTTGTGTCTTTCTTTTCCTTCCTCAGTCTTGCCTCAGCGCAGCAGCTCGACCAGATCGGGAAAAAGTCTGCCTTTAAGGTAAGCGGTGGTTTGGGAGTGAATCAGAGTTTGTATTTGTCTAGTGGCGTAAATAGAGTAGCTCCTTATTCCTATGTGTTCAACGGAAATGTAACTTTCAGCTATGCAGGTATTGCGGTGCCCCTGACTTTTACTTATACCAATCAGAACTTTTCGTACACAAGGCAGCCCTTTAATATCGTAGGTTTGAGTCCTACCTATAAGAATTTGACTTTACATGGAGGTTATAGAAACATGTCTTTCTCCCCCTATACCTTGTCGGGACATAACTTTTTAGGAGGGGGTGTAGAGTGGAAACCTAAAATCATTCAAGTAGCTGCCATGGCAGGACGTTTACTCAAGGCCGTAGAATATGATAGTGTACAAACTCCTACTCAAGCTGCTTTTGAACGCTGGGGTGCAGGGTTGAAATTGGGTTATAACAATAAGTTAGGCGATCAAATCCAGTTGATCGGTTTTGCAGCACAGGACAAATTGGGATCGATCAAAATGCCTCCGATACAGTCGGGTCTCAAACCACAAGAAAATATGGTATTGAGTCTAGGTTTCAAAAAGGTAATTTTCAAGAAACTCAGTTTTCAGGCTGAAGGGGCACGCTCCGCATGGACCCAAGACATCCGTTCAGAACAGGCCAAGGGCGATCAACCAGTGATCAATAACCTCTATTTCATCAAACAAAGAGAATCCACCGTTTTTTATAATGCCTACAAAGCAAACATTGCATACCAGTTTTCATTCATGAATCTGGGTTTTGGCTTTGAACACATAGATCCGGGGTATAGAACCCTAGGCGCTTATTACTTCAATTCAGATTTGGAGAATGTAACCATTAATGCATCCACATCACTCTTTAAGAAAAAAGTGAACATTTCAGGAAGTTTGGGAAGACAAAGGGACAACCTTGACAAAACCAAAATTACGCAGATGAAACGTACCGTGGGGTCACTCAATGTAAACTATGCGGCCACCAAACGTTTGAATTTCAATGCTTCTTATTCTAATTTCAGTAGTTATACCAACGTACAACCGATCGACCGAAGATATCTGCAGTTGTCTTCAAACGACAGATTCGATACTTTGAGTTTTGTGCAGATCAGTCAATCTTTTAATGGCGGCTGTACCTATAAAATCAACGAGAGTGACCATGCGGTTCGTAACATTGCTTTGAACTCCTCATTCCAAACTACGGCAAACAAACAAAATACACAAATCACCGCACAAAATATGGGCAATGCGACCCTGTCCTATACGCAGTCATGGAAAAAGTCCAATATCTCATTAGGGTTCAGTGCCAACGGAAACAATTCACAATATACTACGGGTACTTCCCAATACGCAGGACTTGGTTTGAATGCCTCCGTACCCATGTTCAAGAAAAAACTTAGGGCTTCGCTCAATGCTAATGCCAACAACAACTATGAAAAAGGCAAGCTCACCGCCCAGCTCTTTTCAGTAGGTAATAATTATAGTCTCAAGGGAGGCAAACACCACAATTTCAGTCTGGGTTTCAGGTATACACTCAGGAACAAAATTTCCGAATCGGAATTTAGCAGGTACAACAAAACCTTCAGCGAGTTTTTAGCAACACTAGGATACAATTTTACTTTTTGAAATACATGATATTAGATATTAGACATAAGACCTTGCACTTAAGAGAAAAGACTCAAGAATCAAGAAACAAGACACAAGACCTTAGATTTAAGAGTAAAGAGAAAAGAGTAAGGAGTAATGATTTTAACCATCACTCGCCCAAGTCTGTGTCCTCACAGACTTCACACCTTTATGCCAAGGTCTGTGTCTCACAGACCTTAATACCCGAGACTTTGCAAACCTCAAAAACAATAACTCAAAACCCAACATTTAAAGCCCAACATTATAAGGGAGCACTCAACACTTTTCTTCTTCTTTTCTCTTTCATCTTTTCTCTTTCATCTACTCTAAAGGCGCAACAGACCTATCCCGTAAAGACCAGTATAGCTGTAAAATACCCATCCGTGTTTTTGGATGAGTTTGCGGATGTGACGAATACTTCGGCTACGGTCACGCTCTTGGATTTGCAAAAGAGCAATTACAATGTTTTGGTAAAACTCACCATGGAAAGCCCAGATCTCAAGCTTTCCAGCAAAGAAATGATCCCTTTAACGATCAGCGGTGGTATTCCTACCGATCTGGATTTCAGTGATCCCAATATCGCCAAACTCTTTGCTTTGAGCAATTTGATCCCCGAAAAGGGCAAGGTAGATGAGTTTCTGACCAACAAAGCATTGCCGGAAGGACTCTATCTCTTGAAACTCGAAGTTTATGATGCGAACTTCCCAACCATCAATGTAAGTAATATACACGCGAACATTACCGCCGTATTGGTACAGCGTTTTGATCCACCGCTTTTGAACTTGCCACAAGACAATGGTTCAGTGAATCAGGATCCTTTCAGCATGAATCTCTTTTTCAGTTGGACACCTCGAAGTATCACTGCCAATCCTGCCATACAGATCTATTACCAAATCAATATGGTAGAAGTACCCGATGGCCGTAACCCATATGATGCGATTAATATTGCAGGCAAGACCTATCCCATTACCATGTTGGCCGATTCGGGATTGACTTTTCCTACCTTTAGTTTTACACCAGAGCAGTTCCAACTACAACAAGGGCGTACCTACGCTTGGCAAATCACGGCGTATGAGCAAGATCTCAGCACAGGAGCTAGACGCTACCAAAGGTTTAAGAATTCAGGTAAAAGCGTGGTCTATACCTTTACGGTACAGGAAAACTGTCCGCAAGTAAATGCGGCGAGTATCATCACCGATGTTACAGGAGATAAAGTCAACATCACTTGGGACAAAGGCTATGGGCATGCCGAATACGAATTGAATTACAGAGAACTAGGCTCGATTTATCAATATACGCCGATCAGAGCCTTGGTGGTGGACGATAATACCGATCGGCAAACCGTTTCCATAGACATCAGCAGTCTTGAAAAAGGTATACAATATGAATTCAAGATCGCAGCCAAGTGTAGGTCATGGCAACCTGATGTATACGGAGGTTTGTTCTCAGTACAGAAACAAGACTGCTCTGCGCCAGAGCCCATTAAGATAGAAAGTACGCCTACTGAAGTAGTATTGACTTGGGATCCCACGCCAAACACTCAGAAGTACAGGTTACGCTATAAAGGCGGCAATGATGCCCTTGAAAACGAACAAAGTATAGAAGTAACAAGTCCTACAGCTTCCTTACCAGCTTTGCAAGCCAATAAAACCTATCAGATTATTTTAGATGCGGTTTGTGTGTCTGGAAACTTGGATTTGGGCAGACCTTATACCATTCACGAAGGAGAGAATGGCTATGCTGGCGGTTGTCCCATTCCTCAGCCGTTTAAACTCATTGTGGACCATACACCAGGTGTACAACAGACTTTGTTTAAGTGGTCGGCCGATGCGAGTATCCACAAATCCTACAAGTTCTACGTGGTTCGTAAAGACTATTATGACATAGCCCCTACCTCGGTGGCTTGGGCACAGGCAACGACTACAGTGCCGCAACTGAGTATCGATACCTTGGTAGAAGATCGCTTGTATGCTTATAAAGTAGACTATGTTTGTGACAATAGCCAAATAAGTACCACTGCAGTAGGGTATTTCAAACTGGAAAAAGAACCAACCGTAGCCGTGAATCCGGGTACAGGCGATTGTTTCCCCCCAGCTACTAAAACTGCGGAAGGCTTAACCGATAAGTCTGCAAGCTTTGAATGGAGCAAAAGTGCGGATGCAGAAGAATATCAACTTTTTTATGCACCACAAGGCAGCAATATTTTTAAAGTTTTTAACACTACGCGTCTCACTACGAGTATAGATGACCTTGATGTGAGTCAAACGCACATCTACCAATACACGATTAGGGCGCGTTGCCCCAATGCCAAGTACAGTATCTTTACCGATACCGCTTTGGTAGATCTGAGCCAAAGATATACAGGGACTTGCAAGTATGAAGGTGTTTTTCGTTCCGACAGACAAGCCGCCAATGAAATCCGTCTGGTTTGGAAACATACCCCAAGTATGGCTTATGTAGTCACCTACAGAGACGAAGCGCAAAGTATTTCTGACCCTTACACGGCGCAGATCAATGCAGATTCTATTGCGAAAAACAGTCTCTTGGATGGAGACAGTATTCGTTTCACAGTAACCAATTTAGCTACGAAGACCAATTATGTCTTTCATTTGCAACCTGTTTGCGGTACAGAGCAAGGCAAGAAATTAGGTCCATTGACGGTTGCCACTTTAGCAGATGCCAACAATGGTCCTTGTGGCCAAGGTAAAGTCATTTGCGATAGTAAGTCAACTGTACCCCTAAGTCAGGATTCCTTGATAGCCATGACCAAGACCAAAGGAGATGGCGTGGAATACTACGAATACGATAAGGCTAGTAAAAAATCCATGTTCAGCGCTGCAGATGTGGAGATCATTGCCTTAGATCCTTTGAGCTACGATGCCACCGCAAAGACCTTTTCGGGTACAGGTGTAGCCAAACTAGAGTTGGACTTGGGTAACGTGGGTGCGGCGGTTACAGGCAGCAGCAATGTGAACCTTACAGACCGTCTCAAAACCAGTGTAAAATTCACCAATATCAAGATCAACGACGCCCGCTGTCTCATAGGAGGTGCCGTGGAGATCACAGGTTTGGAACTTAATGTACTGAGTGACGAGCAGAAAGCCAAAGCCAACAAATATGTAGACCAGTACAATGCAGTCTTAAAACAACTCATAGATGCGGGTAAGCAATTGTCGGAAGCACTTGAACTCGCCAAAGACTATACGGAACAGGCTGAAAACTACCTTGACGGGGGACAAGCCTATGGCAATGTGAAAACAGGAAGTGTGATACCTGTCCCTCCGAATGCAGATTATTCCGTAACAGGTAATGTGGTCAAAGACAATGCAGGCAATACCATCGGTACGCTTGCAAACCCAGTACCTACCTTAACAGCCAAAGACACGGCGATTTGTAAAAAATGTGGCAACTACATTGAATTTGAGAACCCTATCGGTGCCAAGTATGACTTTGACGAATACAAAGCCGAATACTTTACCCACAGAAAAGTGGCAAGGGAGTACAAGGCGCTGAGAATCAATAGCAGCAAATACTACTATGTTTCTGCCAAAGCCATGGTAGAAGGTAAGGTAGATAAAGTGAAGATCAAGAGTCTGAGTGGTTACAATGCCTCCGACCTTACCTTTAAATCAGGTGCAGGCCTCACCTATAACTTTAACGCCTCCGCACTCACCATAACCTTACCTGGCGGTGCAGCGGGCGACGGACAAGACATCTATGTGTACTCAAAAAGCAAAGGCGATAGTGTGGTGGGCCGTTTACTCGTAGCCAACTACCCAACCGTAACCAAGAAAGTAGTATTTGTAACTGTGGGAGACCCCACGATTTGGCTTTCAAAACCAAATTTTAGTGTAACAAATGTAAAAACAGAAGTAGAAAAGTTATTGAATAGTAGCTATAATAGGATTGGTATCAATTATGAAATAGAGTTAGATGACATAACTCTGAAAACAGATAAGAGTTGGGATGCTGATGGTAATGGAATGGTACAGGATACCAAAAGTGGTTTCTTAGACAATGACTTTACAGGAGAAGAAAAGGCTTTGACGAGTTTATACTACGATCAGTTCAAAGACTTGGATACAACGAAGGCTTATCTGTTCTTTACACCTGACGGGAAACTTACTAATTCAGATCTTCAAGGTAAAATGCCACGTGGTCGCAAGGGTGGGTTCATCTTTATGAACAACTCCAATTTGGCTACCGTGGCCAAAACAGTGGCGCATGAGCTTGCCCATGGACCTCATACCCTAGCCCATATTTTTAACAGCGATTGGCTCAATACCGATGCAGACCAGTCTAATGCCGCCAACCTCATGGCCTACAACAGTGGCGTAGACCTCATCAAGTACCAATGGGACATCATGCACGACCCAGGCGTAGTCCTCGGATTCTTTGAGAAGGATAAGGATGCAGAAGCTAAAGTATATAAAAGGGATTATAAGTACCTTGAAGCAAAAGGGATTTCGGTTGATTTTGAAGGATTTTATTTATCGCTTTCGGGACAGCCAATATTCTTACCTAAAGGTCATAGAGTTGCAGCCACACTGACTTGTGGAACATTAGTCGCTTTTGAGCTTAAAAATGGTACTAAATATGATTTGTATAATGCGGTATTTACACAGGGTGTTTTTCAAGGATATTCTAGTGGTGGTACGATCTATAGTACTTCAAAGGTATTTAATGAAACAAGTGATGATATTTATGTTATAAGGGATTTCCATGAAAATAAGGCCAAGCCAGAAAAAGTATTACCTGTTGTCGCTATGTTTCCACATGCAAAGTTGAAAAACTTAGATCCTCAGAATATTAGTAGTAATAACATAATCTCTTATAAGTTTTTAGCAGGAGGCAATAGGGTGGATAACTGGGAGATGATAGCTGTTAAGAATTTTGATTCTAAAACACCTTATCTACTAGAGAATAGATATTTTCTATTGAAAACAAATAATAGAAACACTTGTTTGCATAATTCTGGTGCTGAAGAAGCAGAGTATTTCTTGAAAGGCCTATTTAATGATACACTGGTTATTCCGTATACCTTTAGCAGGCTTGACGGAAAGAATAATTTTAATGGCTTAGTTACTGGCTCGTATGCTAAGTTTATTAGGGGCAACACTACATCTGTTCCAACAAGTACACTATATTTGAGTTATAACGGGAAAAAATATTACACATACCAAACAATTTATTTACCAGAGGCGAAGAAAAATTTCTCAACTAGTAATTATACGTTTGAGTTGGGAGGCATGTCTGCGACAGATAGTAAATGGGATCTCTATTTACCCAATTATAGAGGAGAAACGGAGTTCTATTCCACTAAAGAAAATATAAACCCTTTAACCTATACTAAAACTATAGGTAGAGGTAGAGCAGAAATAAATGTATCTTCTGGCTCAGACGTTTATAGTAATTATATTATAGGTAGCGATATTTGGCTTTATTATTTAAGTGGTATTCCTGATGCTAACAATTCCTATGCGGAAATAGATAATGTAAATGGGGAATACAATGTGACTATTGGAGCAGGAGATAAATTGTATTTTAAGTATGAAACGAGCATTCCTGAAGGTTATCCAGAGGAACCAAAGACTGAAACAAATGTTGTGATATATAATGAAAACTCTGATGGAACTCTTACAACCTTGTCAAATACGGGATTTGGCACAAAAGGTGCTTATGAAACATTAAATGGACTAGGGGATATCGCTTCATCCATAACTCAGTACGCAACTATTGTAATCAAGCTATTAAAGAAATCAAATAGTGAAGAATTGGCTGCTAAAAAAATAAAAGTCAAAATTATACCAAAAGAAACCATCACAAAAACAACGGTTTCAGACTTAACCAATATATGCGCATTTGATAAATACACTACTGGAAGAAATGCTGAAAATGGAAAGAGGCTTTATATGATAGTGAGTCCATATTGTGATAACTCCTCCTTGAGGCAAAATTATGATAAAAAGCTACAGTTTGATGTCACGACAAGTGGAGGGAATACGAGCCGTCTTCCAGTAACTTGGACTTTTGAGCAGAAATATTTTACGGAATTACCTAAGTTCACAACTGCCATAAATAGTTCTGTGAGCAAGAATACTGGAATGCAGACAAAGGAGACTTTTACAACACAATTAAGTAATCTGATGCCTTCTAACAATGATTTATACACGTTTAATATATATGGTTTTAAAATCAAAACAAATGGGCTGCTGTATAGCGATGTTCCAAATCTGGAATTAACAGCAAAAGCTAAAATATTTAATCAGGAAAAACTTGCCAGAGTCGTTTTTGTTCATAACATAGAAAAAAGCATAGAATTTACGTTTGAACAACTTGAGGTGACAGGTCAACCTAAAAAGTATAAGGATATAGAAATCATAAAAAGCATCCCTGAAAAATTTAAAGGTATTGCTACACGATTTAAAAAAATTCCAGGAATATTTAGTGATAATGATGACTTCAAATTTAAAATAGGTGCGATAAAACCTAGCTATAAGGTAGCATTAGGTGAGAAAGACAATTCTAGATTGTATGAGAAAAAACATGAGATTCAGTTTAAATATGGGGAAGCCTCATTAACTTATACAAAAAAATTGGATTTATTAACATACACGCCGCCACCTCTAAAAGCCGTATTTATGGGTCTTGATTGGGCTGGTGTTAAAGTCTTTCTTGGATGTAAATTGGCAGTAGAAGGAAGTTTTGGTTTTAGTTATAAACAGTTATACGCAGAAGAAATGGGAGATACCGAAGATGGCCCATACGCTCCAGTCAAAGATGATGTAAAGTTTACACCAGAAATAGCCCTAGGAATGTCGATAACTCCTGAGGCATCTGTAAGTGTGTCAGATAAGACAATAGTTGCATCTGGTAAAACAGAAGTCAAATTCTCTGCGACTATGGACTATAATCCGGCAACAGTAAAATTAGATTATAAAATTGTGATGAAACCTATTACATTCGAACCTAAAATCGAGGTGAAGAATGGATCACAGGTCTTATTTTCAGAATCAGTAATATTTAATTTAACAAGTAAAGACTGGGTACTGTTATCATCAGATGAAAGAGATTACTCAGAATAAATTAGTAAATGTATGTTTAGAAAAATTGGTTTTATCATTTGTGGATTAATATGTTCATTAGAACAAGGCAACGCCCAAAACAAATCCAAAATGGAGTACAATATAAAACTTGGCAATGAAGTTTCTGCGTCCAAATTAGTCACATATAATGATTTCATTATAAATAGTTTAATATCAGATTCTTCCAAATCTAAGCGCGACACCCCAGAAAATTTATTATTGTCATATTTATCTTCTAAAAGTCAGGGTTGGCATAATTCCTTATTCAAAGGAAAGGTAGAAATTTCAAAATCTGATCTAGAGACAAAAAAAGCAGAGATCAAAAATGGAATCTATATAAAAATCGATGATGTACTATACATCACGTATAGAGGTAATGAATATTCTGTGATGAAATACCATATTAGAACAGATAAAGGCGATATAAGTGCCACATTAGTATCCCAAAGAATAAAAGGGATATGGTATATAACTACTGATCAATTTGTAACTTATTATAATTCAATGTTATATCTGTTCAAGCCAGTACATATTTTTGAAATATTAGTTCAAAGGAAATCTTCTAGTGCGGTTTTAAGTGAAATCCTAAATACTTCTGTTATCGGTGATAAGATTGATGTTTATAAATTCTATGATATCTTATTAAAAAAGATGGAAAATAATAAAGAAGATATTCAGCCATTGTTTGACAAACTGAATTAATGTTAAATAACAATTTTGATATTGACATTATCAAAGATGACTTTGTAGCCAAATTTAAAAGGATAAATGAGCCTTTAGTTTTCGGTACCATATTAATTTGGCTAACGTTTTTTATATTATATATAAGTAACTACGACAATTATGGTTTTCAAAGTATAGACACAGTTACATCTATTATATTGATTGCATTGTTACTATTATTTTTTACTGCTATTGTTAATTATTTTTTGATTTATGAATTCCGAAGTGATTATAAGAGTGATCTTCTACAATATCGGATTAAAATTTTTGGCATCACTATCTATCAGAAGTCTTACATAAGTGCTATCTCAAAGAAACATTTTGTCATAAATATTATCCGAAAACAACGAAAACCTAATGACACCCTTGGGCAGGATACATACCATGAATATGCTACTTATTATTGGTGCTATGGTGATTACGATAATTGCACACAAGTCTATAGCTTTAATGATTATAGCGAAATGTTAGACTTTATAAATGTGATAAACAATTCAAATCTGAGAATTCAGATTCATATGCATTTATAAGTGGATCTAGAGCTTTACCTCTCTGTTTTTTGTTATCTACTTGTTTACTTATGATCTCAATTTTCCAAATGTTCCCTTTTTATCCTTGATGATCAAAGATTTGGAGAAGAAGAATTAGTTCTAAATGACTGTTCTGTCATCATAATTGGTATATTACAATCCTATGAGATCGCCATCGTGCAGCAAATTAAACCACATCTAAAACTCGGCACCAGAACTCCTTCCTAAATAAGTTTGTACAATTCTGAAACCCAGATCGGCTCTGGAGCTGTCTCTATGGCAAAGATATAGACTGTCTTTTAAAATAAGTTCGGAGCTTGAAAGATAAGAATGCCCCGCGATATTTTTAAAGCTTGGTTCATAGTACCATGGTTTATCAAATACACCATAAGTTGAGTCGGACGTCCACTCCCAGACATTTCCTATAAGGTCATATATATGGTTTTGGGGTTTTAATTTCCCAACGTTTTGAGAGGATTTGCTATTGCCCGTATACCAAGCGATCTTTTTAAGGGTGTCCGCAGTTTTTAAATGGCTGTAAGGAATATCCTCAGTATGAGCAGTGCCCAATGCCATCCATTGCCATTCGATATAAGAAGGGAGTCTAAATTGAGCCAATACAAAGTACTTAAAAGACTTAAAAAAACCTCAATTCGGGATAAGAATTAGTTATGAGCCAATACTCTGCGGGCGGTAAGCGCAGGAAAGGTGTGAAATCTAGCCGCATGGACAGGGCGGGGTGGGTTTGTGCGCAAAATGCGGATAGATTTGGTCTTTCCTGCCTCCCTTTGTTTTGTTACTTTTATTTGGGTGAGCAAATAAAAGTAAAGAACATTGCATACTGAAAATGTATTTGAACAGATATTACTAAATTAAAATGCTCATAAACAAAAAGATATAAGCAATACATGTTTTTCCTTATCCCGAATTGAGGTTAAAAAAGCTTCCATAATATGCAGAGAGCCAGTTACAGTAGAGCAGGGCTCCTGCATAATTCACGTAGGTGACTGGGTGCTGGCTCAGTGAACGGTCAATTGTATATTGACCTTGTTCGTTACGGGTAATCGCTTTGTTGGGCAAACCTATTCCAAACAGTCGCTGTAAGGTATCTGCATTGGAAAACAGCCTACTAGTATCTTTGATTGCATTCAGAAAAAAGCAAAACTGCTCGTTGGTGATTTCGGTTTGAGAAGCATAAAAACCACCAATGAAGATTCCGCTACTTTTAGGATTCATAAAATAACTTTGGCCATTTACTATGGTCATTTTAGGGAATTGGTGCCTAGTGGGTCTTTTCAAATACAGAATCCTCTCGATTTGTTTTTGTTCACGAGAATATTCCTTCCAATCGCTACCTATCCAGTTTCTGTGGACACAGCTCGTTGAAAAATTGGCAATGATGCAGCAGATAGTAATGACGGTGAAAACGGCTTTCATAGATTGTAAATTTAGTAAATCTCTCCAAGTTCCCAGTTGCTCTTCTGCGGCTTCACAAAAAAGGCCCCCAAACTGGAGGCCCTTTTTGTATTGATATGAAGGTGCAAACTATTATTCTACTACCAACTTTGTTTTACCTGCTTCGGCAGCATCTATCAGGTACATACCTGGTTGTACTGTAGAAAGATCCAACGTAGCAGATTGATTAGAAACCTTAAGTGTTTGTTCAGAAACTACGGTACCGTTCAAATTCATCACGCGTACTTTAGCTACTTCTAAGCCTTGCGCTACGTTGATTTGCACTGATGAACCCGCAATAGCAGGACTTGGGAATACCATAAGACTAGTAACTTCTGCAGCTTTGTCTGTAGCAGCAGCAGTTTCTATACGAGCTAGTGGTGCATAATCTAGATCAATTTTCAAGTTATAGCACTGGGTACTGGTTGCACCAGCCCAACCATAGACTTTTACATAATGTCTGCCAATAGCGGTACCATTACTAATGATTTGTTCACTAGTTGAGCCTCCAAATGTAGAAGAACCAATCTCTACCAAGCTACTGTTGTACAACTTTACGTCAAAGTCGTTCGTCAACTCAGACAAACCAATTTTGATGTTGTTATACACATAAGTGCCAGAGGTAAAAGTATCGAAACTGTACCAATCCTCGTCGCCAGTGGTCACTATACCACCATAGTAGTTGCGGCTATTGTTTTGTCCCATGTTTGGTATCAACTTAGCGGTAGCGCTGGTATTGTTAGGCTCAAAAATCGCATCGTTACAGATGTTGCTTTTAGCCGTAAGCTTATATCTGGTACCACTGTTGGCACCACCTTGTCCATACACGTAGATATAGTAAGTACCTGCAGCCAAAGCAGCTGAAGGTACGATTTCAGTAGCACTTCCAGTAGTCGTAGTTTGGTACAAGATGGTACCAGAGCTGTTCAAGATTTGGAAGTTATAGTCTACCACCAAGTTTTCAAGCGTTACGGAGATGTTGTCAGCCGTTGGCAATACGAGTTTGTAGTAATCTTTGTCGGTACTAGAGTTGATACAAGCTTCCACAGCAGAGTTCAAAGCCATAGTAGTGGCAGTGGCTGTAGAGTTGTTAGACTCATAAGTGTTGCCACAAGACTGAATGCCGTTAGAGAAGTTCACGTTAAATGCCACACCTTTGTCGTCGCCACTCATGTTTGCGTAGCCGGAATTACTTGCTGTCGCACCCACATAGTCGTCAAAAGAAATGTCCACAGCACCACCAAATTTGTGGATTCTAAGATTAGTTTCATCAATAATCAATGGATTTTGAAGTGTGTATACATTGTTGAGTTGGGTGTACAAGTAAACGTTACCTTTTCCAAACTCAAAAGGCGCACCTACTACTGCACGGTTGTATTGGATCGCTACAGCGTAGCCAAACTCTCCATGCGTACCCACAGGGCTGTTCAATACAGAGTTTTGTGTCCAAGAGCTTCCGCCACCAGTCAAGATCTCCGCCTTTAATGCCAATCTATCACCTACAATAATGGCCGAAGAAGTAATGTCTACGTCAATACCGTAAGAGCTCGTAGCCCATGAAGGTCTACCATTAAGGCTTCTGTCGTAAGTAAGTACATATTTTTCGGAAGCATTTCTTTCATAAATGTACACGTTGCCAGTACCACTAGGATTATCAGCACCTACGACCAATCTATTGCCATTCATCGCTACAGCGTTACCAAAATTACCTACTTTCGTTAAAGAATCTTTCAAGGTCCATGAAGTAGCCCCAGTACCCGTTCTTTTGTAGATATACACTTTACCGGTGATCCTAGCACCTACTGCCAACCAGTCGCCTTCTATGGCTACAGCGTTTCCGAAGCGGCCGCCTAGTGTGCCACCAGTTAATACCTGTACTGGAGTAGTCCCAAAGTTGTAGTTACTACTGTTGTCCTTAAAAAGGAATACCTTGCCTTTACTTACGGAAGAAGATGTAGGCGCACCTGCTACCAGCCAAGTTTGGTCTAGAGCCGTACCTAAACCAAAATTGCTACAGTTAGGATCCACATCTTTACCGTTGATTTTGTTCTTAAAAGTAGCACCTTGGTACAGATACACTGCACCATTGTTAAGTTCAAATTCTGAACCAATGACCATATTGTTGTTACCAGCCATAGCCATACTTACACCAAACTCTTTCTGGAAGGGAGCATTGGAGGGATAAATTGTTGTGGCCTTGGTTTGGGCCGACAAGCCAAGAGTGCCTAGTCCAAGCAAGGCAGCAATTGTAAAACTTTTGTGTTTCATATAATGATTTTTGAATATTTAAGTCGGCAAAATAGATAGGAGCTGCCAATCTTTAAGGTAGTAGTATATGAATGTAACATTTGGGTTTACCAAGTAGGTTTTTCCTTGATTTATCGTATAAGCTGGTTTATTTAGAAAAGGAAGAATAAATAGGGTGTGTTCTTAAGGCTGGAACACCAAAAATACCTAGCCACGCAAGATTACATGTAGATACGGATGCTTCCATATCTGTATATAATCATCTACAATCAAAGGATGATTTTCAAAAATGTGTTTGACTTAGGGTCTAATTACCATTCAAGATTAAAGGAGTATTTTTACCACCATTGCCCATAATGATCAGTTTAGAATTGGGAGATGTAGCTAATTCTTTTTGCATCTTGATGGATTCGTATTGCAATTGTTTGTCTGTGAGTCCTGAGCTGATGATTTTGTGATAATCTGCGATACCTTGTGCTTCTACGCGCTTACGTTCTGCCTCTTGTTTTTCTTTTTGAAGTACAAATTCCATCTTCTGAGCATCTTGCTCAGCATTGATTTTGGATTCGATGGAGTTTTTAACCGAAACAGGAAGGGTAATATTGCGCACCAGAAGTTGCTCAAGCACTAGGCCCCTGGTTTTGAAGTCTGCTTCAATGCCCTTGAAAATACGATTTTGAAACTCATCTCTTTTAACCGAGTAGAGAGAAACAGCATCATAAAAAACCGCATTGTCTCTCATCTTGGTACGTGTGATGGGTCTGACGATTACATTTCTGTAATCGTCACCAATGTTTTTAAGAATGGAAGGTGCCTTATTGGGTAATACACTATAGAGGATAGTCACATCCATCACTACTTCAAGACCATCCGCTGTGAGTGCCCTGATGGCATCGTCACCAGATTTATCACCTTCATCGTGGGTGCCAGACATGGTATAGTTTTGGGTACGAACGTCAAACTTGATCACATCCACCAAGGGATTGGTCATGTGGATACCGCTCTCTAGCACATCGTTTTCCACTTTTCCAAAAAGCTTCTTTACGCCTACTTCCCCAGCATCAATCATTACAAAAGAGCCTAATAATGCACCTAGTGCCAACAGGAAAATACCTAACACTCTCAAAATGCCAGCAGCTTGGAATTTGGGAGAAAGTTTGGGTGCTAAAAAAGAAACGATGAGTACGAGAATTCCTAGAAAAATGAATAAACCTGACATGATTTTAATGTTTAGGGTAAAAATAACAATTATGAGATCAAAAACATATCATTAAGTCAAACAACTTTAAATCTATTCCTTTTATCTTTGCGAATTAGTTTATAGAACATGCAAGATCCAAAAAGATATACCGTTACTGCTGCTTTGATTTATGCCAATGGGCCAATACATATAGGTCACTTGGCAGGATGTTACCTTCCTGCTGATATTTATGTGCGCTATCTGCGCTCGATGGGCAAAGATGTGGTATTTGTAAGCGGCACTGATGAACATGGTGTGCCCATTACCATAAAAGCCAAAAAGGAGAACACTACGCCTCAGGGAGTGGTCGATAAATATTATAAAATCATCAAAGAGAGTTTTGAACAGTTTGGGGTTTCATTTGACATATATTCAAGGACTTCTGGGCAAAATCATCATAAAGAATCGCAAGAGTTTTTCTTGAATTTGTACAACAATAACAAATTTACTGTTCAAGAAAGCGAACAATACTTTGACGAAACCGCGCAGCAATTTTTAGCCGATAGATACATTGTAGGTACATGCCCACACTGCGCCAACGAGAATGCCTACGGAGATCAGTGTGAGAAATGTGGTTCTACACTCAACGCTACAGATTTGATCAATCCAAGGTCGGCCCTATCAGGGGCAAAGCCAGTGATGAAAAAGACCAAAAACTGGTACTTGCCACTGGATACTATGCAGCCAGAGATTGAGGCTTTTGTGAATAGACATAATCCCATAGATAGCTCTGAGTCAACTATAGGAAAAGATTATGATGTATGGAAAACTAATGTTATGGGTCAATGTCAATCGTGGTTGAAGCAGGGCTTACATCCTCGTGCAATGACGCGCGACTTGGATTGGGGGATCAAAGTACCTGTGCCAGAAGCTGAAGGGAAAGTGCTCTACGTTTGGTTCGATGCGCCCATAGGTTACATTACCTTTACAAAAGAGCTGTGTGGTGCTTATCCAACGCAGGCAGGAACAGCTTACCAAGATTTGGCCACGGGTCAAAGCTCAAAACCCAAAGCTCAAAACTTCTCCAATTGGGAGGACTATTGGAAAGCGCCTGATACTAAGCTAGTACACTTCATAGGAAAGGACAATATTGTGTTTCACTGTATCATCTTTCCAGGAATGATGCAGGCTGAGGGTTCGTACATCATGCCAGACAACGTACCTGCTAATGAGTTCATGAATTTGGAAGGAGATAAAATATCCACTTCACGCAATTGGGCAGTTTGGTTGCACGAATATTTGGTGGATTTCCCTGGAAAACAGGATGCTTTGCGGTATGTACTTTGTGCCAATGCGCCAGAGACGAAAGATAACGACTTTACTTGGAAGGATTTCCAGACTAGATATAAAAGCGAACTTTCTGACATATTGGGTAATTTTGTAAATAGAGCATTACAGTTAACACAGAAATATTATAGTGGGAAAGTTCCAAACTTTAGTCAAGGTGATTTAAATTCAGAGTATAACTTTTTATGGCATACGATCAATACTAGAAAACAAACTATAAAATATCATATTGAAAATTTTCAGTTTAGAAACGCAATAGCAGATTTAATCGATATCGCTCGGGAGGGAAATGGGTTTCTTCAGAGGAAAGAACCTTGGAAAATCATTGATAGAGATCCAGAAGCGGTAAAGGATATAATAAGATTTTCTCTTGAGATAGTCGTACAGCTTGCTGTTTACATGGAACCTTTTATGCCATTTTCTTCTAATAAATTATTTAAAATGTTGAATCTTGAACCTATTAATATAGGCAGTTTGGATATAACTACTATATCAAATGGTTTTGTTTTAGAGAATGGCCATCAACTCGGTACGCCTGAGCTTTTGTTTGAGAAAATTGAAGATGAGCAAATCGCGAGACAGATCGCTAAATTAGAAGAAAGCAAGGCTCAAAATGCCTTGGAAAACCTTACTGTAAAGGAGGCAAAACCAGCAGTGAGTTTTGACGATTTCACTAAAATGGATATTCGCATCGCTACAATCTTGGAAGCGGAAAAAGTACCAAAGACTTCCAAGTTGCTCAAATTGATGGTAGATACAGGTCTGGACAAACGTACAGTGGTGAGTGGTATTGCAGAATACTATAAACCTGAAGAAGTAGTAGGTCGCCAAGTGTGTTTGTTGGCCAATCTAGCGCCTCGGGATATCAAAGGGATTACTTCACAAGGTATGATCTTGATGGCGGAAGATAAAGATGGCAAACTTTGCTTTGTGTCTCCCATTGATGCAAAATCTGCAGGCTCCATAGTTGCCTAAGAAACGCTCATCTCTCGGTTACAGACCAAAACGATAGTAGTTTTGTAACTGAGAGATATATTTATTCGGGATCAGGAGTGCTCTTTTTGCGCTCTTCCAGATACTTACTCAAGATTTATTCAACAATGGAGAATACGAAAAGCCCAATTATAAATATGATAATGATGTTGAGCCACTCATAGGTGTCCTTGTCTATGAGTATTTTACTTTTTTTGCGTGCCGCCAAGCCCCATAGGTTTCTAAGGTTCCTCACCGCAAAAAATTTACCTAACAGGCTTGAAACAAGAAGTGCTATTATAGCAGATATCCCATTAATAATCAGTTCAGTACATACTTGTTCCCAGGTGATACCTTTGAATTTACTGTTTTTGACAGCTCTCACAAAAGCGCTCAATTCATTTTTTGCAGAAAATGATGACATAAATTTTGGATTTATAACAAAAATACTGTTTTGCTTTCATAAAATATGCTTTCCCATTAGTAGGTATTTACAAAACCAAATTACTAATATAGCCGTATAGGAATTATATTAGATAATGTGTAACTTTGTAGCTTATTAAAAGTATTGGTCTCCTCCTTTAAAAATTGCATCTTTTTTTATTTGATCAAGCCTCTAGCCTTTAATAAGCAAGCTAGTTCGACCTTTTTGGTCAAACTTTAACGGAATTTATATTCTGCGATCGACTGATTTAGAGGCTCCTACCCGTTGAGAAATGAGTACGTAGTAACAAAGAAGTCAGAACAAAAGGCCTTCGGTCTTTGACGCAATGCAATCACATTATTTTAAAACAGATATGGCGAGTTCACAAAATAGCTTCATGAAGCAACAAAAGGAAAGAGAAAAAAGGAAGAAGAAGGAAGAAAAAGAACAACGCAAAAAGGAAAGAAAAGAGAACTCGGTAGGTGGTGATTTGGAAAACATGATGGCTTATGTGGATGAGTTTGGTAATATAAGTTCTACACCTCCGTTGCCTCCTGCTAAGCCCAAATCTGAAAAGCTTTAAAATCAATAAAGTAAAATCAATAATCACAATAAGCATGAAAAAAGGGACAGTAAAATTCTTCAACAGAACCAAAGGTTTTGGATTTATTCAACAAGAAGGTACAGGAGAGGACATCTTTGTACATCAAAGTGGTCTTGTTGATGAAATCCGTGAAAACGATGCGGTTGAATTCGAAGTTGAAAGAGGTAAAAAAGGATTAAATGCAGTAAACGTGAGAGTTATCGCTTAATCGTTATACACTTAAGGCCAACCCCAAAGCTGAGTTTAACAAAATTCAGCTTTTTTAGTTTTCAATCTAAATCCTAACTTTGTGATTGAACTATTTAAAATATGCGCATATCTTATAATTCCCCTGTAGTTTTGAGTTTTACTTTTTTAGCGCTAGCTGTATTTGTACTTACCCATTTTTTATCGACCTCACTTCAAGGTGCCTTTGTTACACTTCCTAGTTTTAGTTTTACCAGACCATTAGATTATTTTAGGCTGTTTAGTCATGTGCTGGGTCATCAAGACCTGAATCATTTAATGGGCAATTTTACTTTTATTTTATTGATAGGCCCCATCTTGGAAGAAAAGTACGGCAGCCAAGTTCTCATTGGTTTGATCCTTTTCACAGCTTTTATCACGGCAGTATTAAATACTTTGTTTTTCAATACGGGTCTGTTAGGGGCTAGCGGCATCGTTTTTTTGTTTATTCTTTTGGCTTCATTCACCACCTTTAAAAGTGGTGAAATCCCTCTTACTTTTATTCTGGTTTTTTTGATCTTCATTGGCCAGGAAGCTTACAGTAGCTTTGAGAGCGACAATATCTCACAGTTTGCGCACATTCTGGGTGGGATCATTGGTAGCATATTTGGTTTCAGTTTCAACAAGAGATGAATTTTGTGATCGATAAGTTACCTTTTGCCAAAGTTATGGGATAAATATTAGGGTGTCTTTTGGACTTAAGATGAAGCCGTTTAAATTATTGGGAGAATAACCTTAATAATTGGGGACTAGTTCAGCTTCTATTTGTTTTGATCGCTGGAGCGTCATATTAATAATAATTTTCAATGTTATGAATAATCAAACCGTTATTAAACCAATCATGAAAAAATTAAAGCATCATGTAGATGCTTATATCAAACTGCTGGCTAAGGGGCATTTTGCAGAGGTAATAGATTTATATTACGATCCTGATATAACCCAAATCGAGAATTATGACCCACCAATAGTAGGGAAGGAGCGCTTGCGTCAGATAGAACTTGATAACTTGGATCGTATTGCTCAAGTTAATTGTAAAGTTCTTAGTTATGCAGTAAACGAAAAGGATGGCCTGGTAATGGGTGAAATGTATATTGAGTTTACGAGCAAGAGACTTGGGAAAATGCTGCTCGAAGAAGCATTTGTTCAAAAATGGAAAGACGGCAAGATCTTATATCAAAGATTTTATTATAAAGATTTTCAGCATCTTTTAGGCTAGTTAATACATGTGATTTACAACGTCAAGACTTTCTCTGAAAAATTGATACCCCCAAACAATACCAAATATATAATGTTTAACATTCCGTTTGTCATAACCTTGGTCTGCCGAAGGATAGTATTCCGTAAAATAACACGTATTTAAAGAAATTGTGTTCTTGGGAGAAAGTAGAAAGTCGAAATTAAGAATGAGGAAAGATTGATCCACTTTTTTTAAGAAGGATTCGTCTTTAGACCTGAGTACAAAGATATCATTGTCAGCACTTTTAAAACTCGTACCAAGCCAATCTATTTTGCCTGATAAGGAGGCTATTGCAATATTTTTTTGATTGGACTTGATCACATATTCAAATTTTACATTGAAATACAAATCTTTTATAGATTTAGGCTTTTGGTTGTTAGTAGTAGCGCCCAATTCTTTATAAAAGGTAATCTCATCAATTTTGCCCTTATGTCCCAATGAGGCGCCGATGGTAGAAAACGATCTGTTATAATTGTAGAAATGATAACGGCCTAATTGCGTTTGTAAGTTTGCAGTTCCAAACCAGTGTTTGTTGAATTTTTTTAATGCAGATAAAGCCATTCTGCTATACACAAGATTGGATGATGTATATGCGTCTTGGGTGAGGCCTGTAAAATATTGCGTTTCATCAGTAGTAAAAAATCGTTGAGAAATACTCGCAGATACATTGGCTTTTTTGCCGAGAAACCTCAGTGCAAAGGAGGAATTGATTTCTGGGTTAAGACTCTCAACTTTAGTTTGAGCTAAAAGACACCAAGGTGCGATGATAAGACAAAGAATATTTTTGAACATCATTTGAGCAGATACTGAATTCACTATAGGACGTATTTTTTAATAAGACATCGTGCCATTGTTTAATATCAGAAAAAACAAATAAGTAACAATGGAATGATGAAAAACAAAAAACTTATGTAAATAATAAGGTATGGCCTGAATTTTTCAAAATATTCAGCTAGAAATTCTGCAACGATAATGTTTATGTTCCGCAGCCAAGGTATAAGGCCAAAGGTGAGTGCACCGATAAGGTTAAATAGAAAATGAGCAAAGGCTAAACATAGTGCTGTTTCTTTATTGAAAAGTCCAGCAAGCAATGCTGTAAAGGTAGTACCTATGTTGGCTCCTACTATAAAATAAAAAGCTTTTCTAGTGTTTATTTTATAAGAACTGATAAAAGATTGCAATATAGATATTGTGGCAGATGATGAATGAACAACTGCGGTACTTATGAGCCCTGTAAAAAACGTTTTATACCCTTGTGCAAAAATGTATTTGTTTACAATAGTGCTGTCTTGATCAAGGTTCTTACTGGTGAAAAACTTGACAAATCCTTTGATACTTAGATACATACCCGTAAACCCTATGATTGCTGTAATCCAAGAAATGCCTATAAGCCTAATGATATATACCGATATGGGTTTAAGAAAGCCATCTTTGAAAAAGGGTAACAAGCTATTATTACCCATAGAAGTATAAGTGATATGCCCTAGCCATGTACTTATATGGCTCAAGAAGCCAAATTGAAATTCAAAGAATATGAGTAGTATGGCCGTAAGAACATTAAAAATATTATGCGAAAAAGCTACTGCCAAAGCCCTTTTAAATTGGCCTCGCTTCTCTGAATGTACAAAGCTGAATATAAAGGGTGTGATCGTGGTGCCTATGTTACTACCAATGACTATTGGTATGGCATGTCCTAGTTCAAGGTCGCCTTTAGCTACCATGGCAACTGCTAGTGTAGTAATGGCTGAACTACTTTGAACGATTGCTGTTGCTATAATGCCAAAAAAGAAGGCAAGGAAAAAGAGATGATTGGTTTTTTTTAGGTATTTCTTATAATCTTCAGGATTGAACTCTATGCTTTGAACAAGCAAGTCTAGAAATATAGTGAAAGATATTAACAATACCAGAAAAAGTAGTGCCTTAATATAAAACTCTCTTCTACTGTTGGTATGGTTCATTGGTCATACATTACAAAAATTAAGCCACCCGAGGTGGCTTAATTTTTTTTATTTTTTTTATTATTTAATGTCCAGAGGTCGAATCCTTACCATATACCCATTCTTTATCACGCGCTGGGTCTTTGTACTTGGTAGTATTGTATTTTTTACCACATTGTGTAGCCATAAAAGCTGACACTAACAAAAATAGCACTACATATAGTGATTTGGTAATGTGATCGTTCTTCATTACTTGAAACTTATTTTATGATTATTGGCCTCAAAATTATAAAAAAATTTAATTAATATTTTAACATTTAACTGATTTTTAAAAATATTTTTGTACCCTTACCTTTTTGTACTTTAAAATCCAGTTAGTGCATATATAGGTAAAGTAAAAATTATGCGAGATCCGATTCTTTTAATGAAATGGCAGAATCTTCAAAAGAAGCTGTCTGATGGTTTTGGTAAACGCCCAGATCTTAATGCTGTATTGTTTTTGGTTGGTATTCAGGAGCTAGGAAAGGGTTTTAGGGAATTTTCAAAAGAGGAAAAACAAGACTTGATGCATATTGCCACCTGTAAGTTACTTGAACCCTTAGGCTATTATGAGCTAGAGGGACACGATAATGATGGTTGGCCACACTATAAGAATTTGAATAACCTTCCAGCTCTTGATCTTAAGGAACAGGAACAGCTGATGAAAATCCAGGCAATAGAATATTTTGAGGAAGTATTTGGTGATCTGGGCTAGTTTTTGAACAATTACCAGAAGGTATTGAAACATTTTGATAGTTAGTCAAAAATATGATCTATTTTCACAAACAACTTTCTTTTTTAACCTTTAAATACTTAAATTGTATGAATATTTTTTAATTTGAGTATTTAAATCATACCTTATGTCTATAAAAATTGCAATTTCTCATAAGACTAAGTATAACTTTGACAGACAGGTTAACTTATCTCCTCATGTATTTAGATTAAGGCCGGCGCCTCATTCCAGAACCCCTATAGAGGGTTATTCATTCAAAATATTGCCAGAAAATCATTTTATAAATTGGCAACAAGATCCATTTGGCAACTACTTGGCTCGAGTGGTATTTCCTGACAAAACCAATTTTTTGAGCATAGACGTAGAAGTTATTGCCAAAATGGAAGTGATCAACCCTTTTGATTTTTTTGTTGAGGAATATGCAGAGAATTACCCATTTCAGTATGATCAACAACTAAAAAAAGAGCTTTCAGCTTATTTAGAAATTGTGGAATCTGGCGAAAAACTTCAGCAGTGGGTTGAGGAAAGTAAAATAGCTGGGGAGATGCGGATTGTTGATTTTTTGGTAAGGCTCAATACAAAAATAAATAAAGAAATTGCCTATAATATCCGCTTGGAGACTGGCGTACAGAACTGTGAGGAAACATTAAGCCTCAAGAGAGGGTCTTGCAGGGATTTTGCATGGTTAATGGTACAAACCTTACGACACTTTGGAATTGCCTCAAGATTTGTTTCGGGCTATTCGGTACAACTAAGCCCAGATATTAAGTCCTTGGACGGACCTTCTGGCCCTACACATGATATTACAGATTTGCATGCATGGGTGGAAGCCTACATTCCTGGTGCCGGGTGGATAGGACTGGACGGAACTTCTGGTTTACTCGCAGGTGAAGGCCATATACCACTTTGTTGTACTCCAAGTTATGAAAGTGCTGCTCCGATTACCGGCGCAAGAGACTTCTGTGAATCAACTTTTGAGTTTAGTAATGAGGTATTTCGTATTCACGAAGATCCAAGAGTAACCAAGCCGTACTCTGAAGAGCAATGGGAGAAGATCATGGAAGTAGGCAATGTGGTGGAGAAAGATCTTGTTGATGGAGATGTAAGGCTCACAATGGGGGGAGAGCCAACCTTTGTTTCTATTGATGATATGGAGTCTCCCGAATGGAATTCTACGGCAGATGGCCCCTTAAAACGTAAGCTGGCATACGATCTTGCAATTCGACTCAAGAATAGATTTGCACATGGAGGATTCATACACTTTGGACAGGGTAAATGGTATCCTGGTGAGCCATTTCCGCGTTGGCAATATGCTTTGTATTGGAGGAAGGACGGTCTACCTATTTGGAAAAACGAGAATTATATGGCTCGGGAGTCCGATAATAAATATTCAACTAAAGATGCTGAAGAATTTATAGTTGAACTTACTAAGTACTTGGGTATAGATGTGAAAAATATAACCCCAACCTACGAAGACCCTATTTATTGGGCATTAGAGGAAGGAAAGGTTCCCATTAATTTAGACCCTTTGGACGTAAACCTTAAGGATCCCATAGAAAGAAGGACCTTAGCTGAACACTTGGAGCGCGGTATGAATAATCCGGTAGGTTTTGTACTACCACTTTTATGGAGTCTACCTGATAATTCTTGGATAAGTTGTGAGTGGAAGTTTAGAAGAAAATATTGTTTTTTGTTTCCTGGAAATTCGCCTCTAGGTCTCAGACTGCCGTTGGATTCACTTCCTCATGTTGCTAAAAATAGGAGAGAGGTGCCTTTAGAGAGAAGTCCTTTTGAAGATTTGCCAGCCTTTGAGGATTTTCATAGCCAAGTAGCTCAAAGATATGGTAAAGAGTCCGTTGTTTACAAAGCGCCTGAAGTAGCTGTTCTTTCAGGGAAAGCAGAGGAGGGTACCAAAGTGTCCAAAACAATAGAGAGGATTGAGGACAAAGAAAAAAAACCACTCTTTGACGTTGATACGATCAGGACTGCATTATCTGTAGAGGTAAGAGAGGGCATCATTTATGTGTTTTTGCCGCCAGTTGATCGTTTTGAGCAATACCTGGATTTGATAGCATCGGTAGAGCATACTGCGCAGAAATTAGACAAACCTGTTAGAATTGAGGGTTATACACCTCCATCAGACTATAGAGTTGAGAAACTGGTAGTTTCACCAGATCCAGGAGTTATTGAGGTAAATGTCCATCCTGCCAAATCCTGGAAAGAACTGGTGGATAGTTATACTGCACTTTATGAAGAGGCGTTTCTGTCAAGATTAAGTACAGAGAAGTTTATGGTAGATGGGCGACATACAGGTACAGGTGGCGGTAATCATGTTACGATTGGAGGCGCAAAACCCGCTGATAGTCCGGTACTTAGGAGACCAGATTTGCTTAGGAGTTTACTTACCTATTGGCAACATCATCCCGTATTGAGTTACTTATTTGCTGGTGCTTTTGTGGGACCTACTAGTCAGGCACCACGCATAGACGAAGGTCGTGATGAACGCCTTTATGAACTGGAAATTGCTTTTGATCAGATTCCCGAAGGGGGTGATGTTCCGTTTTGGTTGGTGGATAGGATATTCAGAAATCTTCTTGTGGATGTAACAGGTAATACCCATAGGACGGAATTTTGTATTGACAAGCTGTATTCTCCTGATTCTTCTACGGGAAGGCTGGGTATTTTAGAGTTTAGGGCTTTTGACATGCCGCCGCACAAACACATGAGTTTGGTTCAGTCACTTTTGGTAAGGGCACTCATTGCCATGTTTTGGAAGAAGCCCTATAAAAAGAAGCTAGTGCATTGGGGAACAGAACTACACGATAGATTTTTGTTGCCACATTTTGCATATCTTGATATGATAGACGTGGTCAATGATCTTAAGGATGCTGGCTATGCTTTTGATATTTCCTGGTTCGACCCATTTTTTGAATTCAGATTCCCTCATCATGGGGGCTTGACCGTTGATAATATCCAATTGGAACTTAGGTTAGGCATAGAACCTTGGCACGTATTGGGTGAAGAGCTTTCTAATACTGGAACTGCTAGATTTGTAGACTCTTCTCTAGAGCGCTTACAAGTTAAGTTAAGTGGCTTTGTGGAGAACAGACATATTTTGGTTTGTAATGGGTGTCGTGTGCCTTTGAGAAATACAGGAACAAAAGGAGAATATGTAGCTGGGATCAGGTATAAGGCTTGGAATCCACCTTCGGCGTTACATCCAACTGTAGGTGTTGATGCACCATTGGTACTTGATATTGTCGATACTTGGAATGATAAAGTCATTGCAGGCTGCACTTATTTTGTAGCACACCCAGGAGGTAGGAGTTATGAGACTTATCCTGTGAATAGTAATGAAGCAGAATCGAGGCGCATCAGTAGGTTCTGGGATTTTGGACATACACCAAACGCAAGTGAGATGCCAGCAGTACCCGTACAGGTTGTATCGAATGTGACACGGTTTGTGGCAGAGAATAAAAAAGACTTGAAAATAGATGCTCCGATTGAGCTTATCAATCCAGAATATCCCAATACGCTGGATTTGAGAAAGTTTTGGAAAGTCAAAAATTCATAATAAAAAAGAGCGGACCAGCTTTTAAAAGCTGGTCCGCTCTTTTTATGTATCCACAATCTACTATTGATCAGTATTTTTGAAATACTAGCTTCTGTATTTTTTTGTCAGCTGAGCCGTCATACTCGGATTTCAAAAACAATTTATAGACGTATAAGCTCGATGAAGATGTTGTTTTGTTGGGTGTATCACCAGTACTTGTTTGCCAATATACTTCCGAAACTACCGAATTAGCATTAGGAATTGTTGCGCTAAGATCTCTTACTCTATTTCCTTGCATATCAAATATTTGTAATTCTGCACTCAATGTTTCTCCTGCCCTATTGTGACTAAATTGGAAATTCAAAAAATCTTCGTTTGGAGCAGGTATAGATGATAGCTCCCCTATGGAGAGCCCTTCCCTAGTTTTAACCACAAAATGTATGGTGGCAGTACTTGAATTGTTAAAGATATCCCAAACTCTTACAGTAAGAGTATGATCACCTTCAGACAAGTTGAATAAGGGATAGTTGATGCTACCGTTTGTGAAACTGTTTTGTTCAGCGATATAGTAGTCGTTAATAGTAATACTATTTTGACTTTCTTCATCGATAATCAATGATATTTCGTGACCTACGGAAGTTCTAGAAAGATTGATACCACTCTCGTCGGTAATTTTTGCTAAAAGAGTGACGTTATTACCTGTCAAGCCACCATCTTTAAAGGTTGTATCGTTGATGTATAGATTGATCTTAGGAGGATTATTATCAGTTGGTACATTGTCGTCAGAATCTCCAATGAAAAAGTTAATAAAGCCGCCAGAAGCATCTAAATCACTACTGTCATTTTTGGCATAAGTAAGAACCAATCCGTTACCGATAAGATATGAGATATCCTTTGGTACTATGAAAGATACACTGAATTTCCCACCTGAGACTAATGCTTTGCCTTGATATATAATGCTTTCTCTTAGTTTGATGTTTTTTTCAATGGATAAAGGATTAGCTGACCCGTCACTCTCTGGGTCATATTTTGACAATTTATTGAATTCTTTATCGAAAAGCGTGAGCGTTAACTCTCCTTTAAAGTCGGAAACCAAAGTGTTGTTGTTTTTTATGGAACCTTTTATAGTGACTTTGGAAAGCGCTTTCATCGTATCTTTTGGATTGTTGTTCTCATCCATGATTTCGTCAATCGTTATATTGTAGTTAGGGTATTTAAGTACAAGTGATGGGTCTCCTAAGAGTGCATAGCTTTTTGAGTTGGCATCATTGGGGAAAAACCCTTTGCTTTTTCTTAAAATCTCACCGAGAGAGAGGTGGGTTCCGTTTGCTTTTTCAAACATAAATCTCATAAGGTATTTGTTTAGGGCTTTGTTTCCAGAGGCATATACAGGCCTGGTTGCTGCTATGGTTGCAATGGCTCCTCCGTTTTGATTATAAATGGACTCTAAGACTCCGGAGATGATCTCAGGGGCATCGTAACGTCCAAATTCACAGGTGCCTGCGGTTAAGAGAAAAAGTTTGTCCTTATTTTTGAAATTTCGTATCATGTCGAGGGTTAGGATGTTTTCTCCAGCCCAACCTATTTCTCTTCCATGACCAGAGTAATTCATCATAAAAGTACCCTTTTCTACTTCATCAACAATTTTTTGAACCAAGGTTGGGCAGGTTTGACCAATGGGTGAAGAAATTTCTGGAAACAGGTTCAAGTAAAGTTTATTAACCTTGACTGACCCAGTATATTTCAAAACTTCAGTAATGAGTTCTTCTGAAGCATCCATGTGTGTGTTGCTGTCACCATCATCGCAGACAAATGAAAGATTGTTTTTCCATTTGTCATATGAAAGATGAGAAGTTGAATAATAAATTAATTTGTCGACGAGAGCTTCTGCTTCGTCAGCACTTCTTGCTGGAATCCTGCCTACACCTACATCCATGCCACCAAAGATATCTCCACCTTCTTCTGGATCCAGAAGCCCAACGTAGTCGTCGGACGAATAGCTATTGACGGTGTTTTCTGAATTAATAGTCTCAAAAATGGGCACAAAATTCGTGTTGTTGGCGATCCTGTCTTTATAGTCGTATGAACATGCACCAAAGAGCATTACCCATTTCAACTTAGATTTGTCGTTATTATACAGATATTTAACATAGTCTCTCAATGCAGAAAGATCCTGTGCTCCTGAGGAAAATTCGTTATAGATTTTGTCCACATTTACAACAAGAACATTGTAGCCATCATGACTTCGTCTAAAGTTGGCTAATCGGTCAGCCGCATTTCTAAGGCTTGAATGTGTAATGATCAAGAGATCTGGGCTCGATTCTGCATGAAGGTTTTGATTTGATGTTTTTTCTACAAACGATGGATTTTCAAAAGTTGCATTTAAATCAATAGCCACGTAATTGCCTGTGATAGTAGCTGAGTCTATGAAAGAAAAAGTTCCTAGATCGTTTGATAAGGGCATGTTAGTGATCCGATCAATTTTGTTTACATTCCAGACTTCTATGTTACCTTTACTTGTGCTGAGGTTAAATTTAGAATAGGAGTCAAATTGAGTGGCTTTGTTTGAGAATAACAAATAATTGTCGGTAAACTTGAGTTTTGCGATTGCTTCTATCTGAAAGTAATCCAGATAAGTTAAGTTTTCGCTTCCTCCCTTGGTATATTGAAAACTGAGTGAATAATTGCCATTTACCGAACTGGAGGGCATGGTATTCCCAAAGTCGAAGAAAGTCACCTCGGTGTAGTTACTTCCTCCGGCTGGCTTTACCGCTAAACTATAGCTGTTGGAAGATTTTCCGTTGTAGTTAATAATGCATGATGTGGTTTGTCTATTAGACCCTGCCACGTTCCCCTTAAGTACTAATGTAGTGTTTTCGGCCAGTTCTGGTACGGAAATATTGAAACTTAAATTTGGGTTCTTAACCAAGGATTCACCCACCCATAACCTTCCTGATGGCATAAAATTAGCGGCATCTACTTCATGTCTGTAAAAGAAATCATAGGTATTATATTCTGCATCAAAGGTGGTTAATTGTGGCGCGCTTTCAATGCTTTTGCGATTGGCTTGTGAGTGCGTAATGAAATAGTATGCCTTATCAGAATAAATGTTTTTTGTGAAAGTATAGTTATTACCTAAAGATAGTTTGTCTGGGCCTTGTAAATAAACCAGAAAGTATTCGTTGGCATCAAGTTTAGAATCGCCATTGCCTACAAACTTAGTGGGCACTTCTGGAAGATCTTCATATCTGAAATCCGAGTTTTCTTCGGCAAGCATTCCTCCAAACCCAAATAGCTGAATAGTATTGGGGTTGATCGCATCAACTGCCATCCCAATGTTTTTTAGGTAGGTATAATCTAGCTTAAAGACTCCGTTTCTACTCACAGCTACTTTGTACCAGTCCCCTTTACTTAAAACAGAGCTTTTAATACTTGATATGTTTGCTGTTAGTTGTGTTCTAAGATTGTTTTTTTGAATGGAGAGATCAAAGCTCTTTATTTTATAAAGTTTTCCATCTTTCCCCTTAATGATAGGGGTGATATTTACAAATGAATGAATTTCAAATCTTGAAGTGGTACTTTTAATATCATAACTGACAGTATTGTTAAACAGATTTTTATCTAAAATACTGTCTTCGTCCGCACTACACATTATATATGATAGATTCGAGAAGTTTATATTTTGTATCCTGCCATCAAAAACGAGTCGCAATTGACCAACTTTGAGTGTGGAAGATACCGCTGATTCCCCCTCAAAACTCAGGGTTTTTATAGATTCCCCTGTCGTGCAGATGTTAATTTTGGGTGCATTCCACATGATAGTATATGTGTCTGCTTGTGCCCATCCAAATATGATGAAGGTGAGGGCTGCTAAATACTGTTTCATAATCGCGCTTAATATGTTTTCAAAATAACGTGTTTTTCAACTAAATTATTGTGTAAAGCTTAATATTTTTTTATTAAATATTTAAATAGTTATAATTAAACAAAAAATATCAGTGTTATGTTCATATTGTGCTATATAAATTTATTGAGTGTAAACGCTTTATAACTTGCAGATGGACAGTTTTTAGCAAAATTTGTTTTACATTTGTAGTCACGAATATGCTTACAAAAAAACACACAAATTTACTCAGTCAGTATCAGAGTGGAATAAGCTCCTACGATGAGGTGCTTGATGGTCAAGGGAAGGTTAAGCCACATTGGAATAGTTTATTTGAGATATTAGAGAAAATAGGTGTTAACGAACTGGCTACCAGGGGAGAGGAGATTGCCAGGAAGTTAAGAGAGAATGGGGTTACTTATAATGTTTATGATTCTTCAGGTGGACTGAACAGGCAATGGTTGTTGGATCCTATCCCTTTTCTGATCACCCAAACAGAATGGAATGATATAGAGAAGGGTTTGATTCAGCGAGCAACTGTTTTGGATCTAATGCTTAAGGATTTATATGGACCTCGCAATCTAATTAAGGACAGGATCATACCTCCAGAATTGGTTTATGGGAATACCGGTTTTTTTAGACAATGTTGTGACATCAAGTTTAAGTCCAAACACCAACTTTTAGTATATGCTGCTGATATAGCTCGAGGACCTGATGGGCGTATGTGGGTTTTGGATAATCGAACCCAAGCGCCGTCTGGTAGTGGCTATGCTTTGGAAAACAGAAGTGTGTTAAGTAGGATACTACCTGAATTGGCACAAGAAATGTACGTGAATAGGCTCTCGCCCTATTTTTTTAATCTTCAAAAATCGATCTTTAAATTGTCGTCAAACCAGAAAGATGAGCCTTATGTCGTATATCTAACGCCTGGTCCACATAATGAGACTTATTTTGAACATAGTTACCTGGCGTCATATCTGGGTTGTGCTTTAGTGCAAGGTGATGATCTTTTGGTAAGGGATGGTTTCGTTTGGCTCAAATCAATAGAGGGTCTGCAAAGGGTAGATATAATTATTAGGAGAGTTGATGATGAATTTATTGATCCATTAGAATTTAGGGTGGACTCTAAGCTTGGGATTCCAGGACTTTTACAAGTCATTAGAAATGGCAATGTATCGGTAATAAATCCACCCGGTACTAGTTTGTTGGAAAACAACGCATTGATGGCTTTTATCAACAATGCTTCTAAATATCTTATTGGTCAAGATTTAATATTGCCTTCTGTAGCCACTTGGTGGTGTGGTCAAGCAAAAGAGCTAGATTTTGTGCTTAATAATCTGGAAAAGTTGATTATAAAAAAAGCGAATAGAAAGCAGAAATACAGGTCTGTTTTTGGGAGACTACTTAGTATAAATGAACGAGAAGAACTTAAATTAAAGATCAGGCAGTCGCCGCATGAATTTGTAGCTCAGGAAGAAGTGAGTCTTTCTACGGTACCCTCCTTTACTGGAGTAGGCATAGAGCCCAGATTCGCTGCATTAAGAAGTTTCTTGGTATCGGATGGTGAAGGTTACTATGTGATGAAAGGGGGTCTTACCCGAAGTTCTGCGGAGAAAGACAAGTTTGTGATCTCTGGCCAATATGGTGGTGTGTCAAAAGATACTTGGATTGTCTCAGATAAGCCAGAAGACAATCAAGATAAAGTGGTCGTAAACAATGATCTACTTCAAAAAAGAAATACAGTGCTACCTAGTAGGAGTGCTGAAAACCTATATTGGACAGGTAGGTATGCGGAGCGAAGCCTTATTGTTTCAAGAGTTATTAATAATCTCATCAATAGTCTTAACGTACAACACAATTTTGGTGGTTTGCCCAAAGAAGATCATATAGAAATCCTACTTAAGTCGCTTACACATCTCACACTTACTTATCCTGGTTTTCTCGAGGAAAAAAATTGCATTGACAAAAAGACAAGATACAAAGAACTTTCAAGTTTGATCAATCAAATTACCCGTTCTGGGAGTGTTGTATTCAATGTGAATTGTTTTCTTAGGGCGGTGATATCTGTTAGAGAAAGATGGACGATAGGAACTTGGAGAATCATAGATCTTATAGAAAATGTTCAAACTAAGTTAAAGGCTCAAAAGGGCAATATAGCGGACGAGCAGAAGTTGCTAGAAAAACTGAATACGAGACTTTTTACTTTCTATGGGATCGTCAATGAAACCATGACGAGAGACAATGGCATGTTGCTTTTCGAGGCAGGTAAATTGGTCGAAAGAAGTTTAGCCCTTGTGAGCCAGATCAGGTCGTGTGCTTGCTTCAAGTATGATGAAGGGGTGG
The DNA here is from genome assembly GCA_945957555.1 of uncultured Cytophagales bacterium. GTDB lineage: Bacteria > Bacteroidota > Bacteroidia > Cytophagales > UBA9547 > CAMFLX01. The sequence goes on along the minus strand of CAMFLX010000005.1, from coordinate 42,974 downwards.
AACATGAGATATTGGAATCAGTATTGTACAACAACCATTCATTGATCAGCTATAGGTCTAAGTATAAATCTCAAGTAAAGATCGAATCATTCTTAGATATGATTATTTTTGAAAGTAAGCTGCCTCATTCTTTGGTAAACTTACTTGATCGCCTCTCTGAATGTCTCGATTCATTGCCACAAAATTCTCTGAGCAATAGACTCAATGACGCTCAAAAGGCAATATTAGAGGCTGTTGCCCTCACAAAACTATCGGATGTTGCCGAATTAAGTGCTCACGATCCTAAATCAGGGGAGCGTGAAGCACTTGAAAATTTACTTGCTAAGGTATGTGATAACATTATAGAAGTTTCTGCGTCCATCAGTATTATGTATTTTTCTCATGCCAAAAGCATGAATTCACTCTCTGGAAATTCTGACGAAAATCCTTTAAATGAAATATAAAATATCTCATAAGACTATGTATAACTATGGAGAATACGTGAGTATTTGTCATAGTTTGGCTTGCCTCAAGCCCAAGAATCTTTCGTATCAAAATTGCATCGAATTCAAGCTTGTTATTGATCCTGTTCAATCAGATATGGTGTCAAGGGAAGATTTTTTTGGAAACACTTTGACTTATTTTTCCATACAATCTCCCCACAAGACATTAAAGGTTGTTTCCGAAAGTTTGGTCGAGGTATTCAGAAGGGATTTTCAACATTCACTCAATAACCGAATTACTTATGAAAAGACCACACATCTTTTTCAAAACAATTTTGAGCTTAGAAGTGAATTGCTTCAGTACATGCTGCCGAGTGATTTTGTAGCATGGGATGATGACATCAAAGCCTTTGCGTCCAGTAGTTTTGATCCTAAACAACCCATGTATGCTTGTGTTGAGGCATTATGTAGGAGAATCTTTACCGAGTTTAAATTTGATCCTAACCATACGACCGTAAATACGCCTATTAGGACCATTTTAAAAGAAAAGAGAGGGGTTTGTCAAGACTTTTCGCATCTGGCCATTGCCTGCTTCAGAAGTATGGGGCTTGCGGCGCGATATGTGAGTGGTTACTTAGAGACTATGCCACCTCCAGGTAAGCCTAAGCTTCAAGGTTCTGATGCTTCTCATGCTTGGGTTTCTGTGTTTATTCCCGATTTTGGTTGGTATGATTTTGACCCTACCAATAATATCTCTCCCTCTGAGAGGCACATTACAGTGGCTTGGGGTCGTGACTATGCTGACATAACGCCATTAAAAGGTATTGTATTTAGCTCAAACATTCAAAAACTTAAAGTTGAGGTAGATGTGATTCCAATTAATAATCTACCTAGGGGAAAATCTATACTCTAATCAGGCTTGTTTATTTATTGGTCTATGTAAATCTGGATTAATCCAACAAATAATTTTGATTTTGTTGGAATTAAAATTTACTTTGCGGGTTCAAAATTAAAAATAACTTAGTAAAATGGCTTTAATAGGCAAAATTAGGAAGAAGAGCTGGCTTGTGGTGGTGATCATATTGGCAGCTTTGGTTCTTTTTATCTTGAGTGATAAACTTTTCTTAGGTGGCGGTCAGCCTCAGAAACAGTTCGTTGGCACTGTCAATGGTACTGATATTGAGTATGTGAAATTCAACCAGAAATTTGAACAAGAGATAAGTCAAGCAAGGGCTCAGAAGAATGGTGAGCAATTGCAAGACTATGAAATCAAACAAATAAGAGATAGGGTGTGGCAACAGTTCGTAAACGAAAACACGATTCTTGCTGAAGCAAAAAAAATAGGTTTAAAAGTTACTGAGGCCGAATTGGTTGATATGGTACAAGGTAGAAATATCCTTGAGGATCTCAAGAAAAACTTTACAGACCCTAATACTGGTCAGTTTAGCAAAGACATGGTCATCAAATATTTGAAAAGCATCGACAATCCAAACGAAAAGGATCCGAACTATCAGCAGTTGATGAACATGAAGGCCATGTGGCAAAACTTTGAAAGTTCTTTACCTGACTACAGACTTCAGGAAAAATATACTGAATTGTTTACCAAGTCTATTTATGTAACTAAAGCCGAGTTGGAGAAAAACCACAATGCTGCTAATTCAAAATCGGTAGTAAGCTATGTGTACATTCCTTACTCATCTGTGGTAGATTCAACGGTGAAACTTACAGATGATCAAATAAAACAATATTTTGATGCGAATAAGTCTAGGTTTAAAGTTCAGGAAGATGTGGCTAATATTGATTATGTGGAGTTTCCTTTTAGAGCTTCTAAAGAAGACACTGCTAAAGCTAAAAGTGATATAGACAACTTGGTTGAAAAGTTTGCAACCACTACCAACGACACTTCATTTGTAAATACAAACTCTACTGGTACCAACAACATCAGTTTGGTGAAGCCAACTGAACTCCCATATCCTTTGACAAGCAATGTTCCAAATCCAGAGGCTGGCAAAGTGTATGGTCCTTTCAGTGATTTTGCAAGTTATAAGATCTATAAGCTTGGTGCACTTAAGGAAGACGATTTGTACTCTATCAAAGCGAGCCACATTCTTTTCAAGCCAAACGATACTACTGCTGCCGGACTAGCGGATGCGAAACAAAGAGCAACTGATGTGTTGAACAGAATCAAGAAAGGTGAGAGTTTTGAAATGCTTGCCAGAGAATTTGGTACTGATGGCACTAAAAATCAAGGTGGCGACTTAGGTGTGTTTCAAGAGAAACAAATGGTACCTGAGTTTAACGATGCGGTATTTAAGAAAGGAACACCAGGGCTGTTGAACGATTTGGTAAAAACTCAATTTGGTTACCATATCATTAAAGTTACTGAGCCTAAGGTGAAGTACAAAAAGCAAGTTTTGTACACTATAGAAAAGGCTATAAAGCCAAGTTCACAAACTATGGACAAAATAGTAAACTTGTCTAGAACATTCAAAGATCAATTGAAGAATTCAACGATTGATGAACTTTTGAAGAAACCTGAGTTTGCAGGATATACCAAGATGCCTAATGCGCAGTTGCAAAAAACGTCTAACTATGTAGGTGGTTTGGCAAATGCTGAGGCTATAGTACGTTGGGCTTACAATCCAGAAACAGATATCAACGACATCAATGACTTTAGATTGTCTAATAGTAATGTAGTAGCGGTACTTACTAAGATCAAGAAAAAGGGTGACGCTAATTTTGAAGATGTTAAAGATGACGTAACACCACTTGCCAAAAATGTAGCTAAAGGAGATATCATTGTAGCGAAGGTGAAACAATTGAATGCTAAAACTTTGGAGGAGTTGGCTAACTCCTATGGAGCACAAGCCTCATACAAAGCTAACGACACCATTACTCTAGCATCTAGCTTAGGTAATAATTTTGACCAACAAGCAATGGGTAAAGTGGCCGCATTAAAAGTGGGCAAGAAATCTGATGCCTATAAGGCTGAAAACGGTGTTGTGATTGCCGAAAAGTCTTTGGATATACCTGCACAACCACTTGCTGACTATACTGCATTGAAGCAAAGTGCTAAACAAAACCTTACTTACAAAAACATGGGAGGGATTAGCAATGCACTCAATGAAGTTTTGAAAGTCGAAGACAACAGATACATATTCTACTAGAAAACGAAGGGAGCCTAAAAGCTCCCTTTTTTTATGACCTTAGCACTCGGAAAATACAGACACTACAAAGGGCCAGAATATCTGGTGATAGGCGTAGCAAGGCACTCTGAAACTGAAGAAGAGCTAGTCGTGTATCAAAAGCTTTATGGAGATCACTCACTATGGGTAAGGCCCCTAACTATGTTTACGGAAACTATAGTTATAGATGGGCAGGCGAAGCAAAGGTTTGAGAAGATAGCAGAGTAGGTCCATTAGAGTACTAAAACTACAAAGGCGGCTTTCTCTGACTAAGAAGTTCCTCCAGAAATGCAACCATCATACCAGCCAGTACCTCGGCAGATTCGGAAACCAATAATTCATTATATACTTTGAGTAAATGAGCACGGTATTGATTTGCTGTACTATCGTCTATATGAGCCTTAAATACACTTCTACAATCTAAGAGTTGATAATTTTGTGTTCTTACATCATAAACGACCAATGGACTGATCAGATCCCCTGTTGATTGAAAGCAAAACAAAAAAACCGGGAAATCGAAGAGTTCGTGCCCATTGAGCTCATGCATCATATTGGCATCAAACAGGTCGTAGTAATAAAATTTATAGGGGATTTCTTCTTTGTCAAGAACGACACAAAGCTCTTTGAGCCGTTGTTCCATGAGATAGAGCGGATGCTGGGTCATTGAGAAGTTGTGAATATGCAACCATGTTTGGCTGACGACATCATAATACTCCAATGTTTTTTTGGCGAGTGTCAGCTTATAGTCGAACAATGGGTATCCGGGCACAAAATAGCCAGGGTAGAAATATTCCATGTCATAAGCTTTGCAATACTCCATTTTCAGGAGCATGAGGTACTTGCCCAAACTATGTTTTTTATATTCAGGATCGTAAAAGCAAGTGATACCTGCAGCGCTTTTCTCCCCTAAATCAAAGAAGCCACTTGCGATGAGCTTTGGTCCGTCGTATACATTTACCTCATAGGTATTGTAAATATCGTTTTCGCCGTCATGAAAAAGGAGATATTCCAGCGAGCTTGCTGCTTCGAATTCTAGAGGCTCTTTGTATTTGCTAAAGAGCGCTTCCTTTTCTTCATTTATTTCTAAGGTCTTTATTTCGAAGTTAAACCGAGCATTGAGCTTGCGTAATCGTTCTTGACTTTTATCAGCCACAAAGTCGCTAAGGGGTATTCTGAGCCACAGGGCGCTATAGTACTTGTCGTGAAAGCGTAAGAAATTTGTTGTGAAAATACTCTGCCCCATCCTAAACCAGCCTTCTGCTAAGAATTCATCCAGTTCATTAGCATAAAGGTATTGTGGATATTTTACATCGACGAACATTTAGATAGTGGGATTAATTTGTCATGAATGATCTGTTTGCAAAAATATATCTTTATGCCAAGATTGGTAAGTGATTTGTGATTTTTTGTTGGAAGGCATCTTAAAATATTTTCAAAATAAAGCCTATAAGATCGAGTGTATATTTTAAAATTTGTAGCACTTTTATATTAATCGCACATTGATTTTGTTACTAGTGATTTAACTTTTAATTTGTACCTCAATAGGTAAAAAACAAATGAATTCTATCAAAGTAACACATTCGTCTCAAGTGGTGCTTATAGGAGCAGGTATCATGAGTGCCACATTGGGGATCTTGCTCAAAGAACTGGAGCCTTCTATCAAGATTACGATTTTTGAACGACTTGACGTAGTGGCAGGCGAAAGTTCCAACGCATGGAATAATGCAGGTACAGGACATGCGGCCTACTGTGAACTGAACTATACCCCAGAACTGGAAGATGGTACTATAGAGGTAAAGAAGGCAATAAAGATTGCATCAGCTTATGAGATGTCTAAGGCGTTCTGGGCCTACTTGGTGAATGAGGATTATTTCAAAGCACCAGAATTGTTTATTAATAATATACCCCACATTAGTTTTGTATGGGGAGAGGACAATGTCAACTTTTTGAAGAAACGCTATGAGGCGCTGCGCAAATATGCGCTTTTTGAAGGTATACAGTATTCGGAAGATCTGGAAGAACTTAGTTCTTGGATGCCCCTAGTGATTCAGGAGCGCGATAAAGGCCAAAAAATAGCTGCTACCAAACTTGATCTAGGAACGGATGTAAACTTTGGCAACTTGACACAAGTGTTGATTGACCATTTGGCTACGCTAGAAGGTGTGCAAATAAAGCTTTCTCACGAAGTACGGGATCTAGAAAAGGAAAGGGATGGATCTTGGGAGATAAAATATAAGGATTTGGAGGCTGATGAAACCTTCAAAATGAAGGCGGATTTTGTGTTTTTAGGTGCTGGCGGTGGCTCGTTATCGTTGTTGGACAAGTCTGATATAGAAGAGGGTAGGGGTTATGGTGGCTTTCCGATCAGTGGGCAGTTTCTGGTCTGCAACAATGAAGCACTGGTGGCACAACATCATGCAAAGGTGTATGGCAAGGCTTCCGTGGGTGCACCACCGATGTCAGTGCCGCACCTTGATACACGCTTGATAGATGGAAAGAAAACACTACTTTTTGGTCCCTTTGCGGGCTTTTCTACCAAGTTTTTGAAAAACGGTTCTTATTTTGACTTGCCTTTTTCCATTGAACTTGACAATTTTATGCCTATGATCAGCGTTGGTCTCGACAACTGGTCTTTGACTAAATACCTGATCCACCAGGTTTCTCTATCTCCAGAAGATCGATTGGAAGCACTCAAAGAATATTTGCCTTCGGCCCAGTTACAAGATTGGGAGCTATGTACTGCTGGGCAGAGAGTACAGGTTATTAAAAAAGATAAAAACAAGGGTGGGGTTTTGGAATTTGGTACTGAGATCGTAAGCGCGGCTGATGGAAGTATTGCGGCGCTTCTAGGCGCCTCCCCAGGTGCATCTACTTCGGTTTCTTCAATGATTGATGTATTGAAGAAGTGTTTTCCCGAAAATATGGCTTCTGCCGCTTGGCAGCAAAAACTGAAACAGATGATTCCCTGCTATGGGGAGGATCTTGTGGCGAACGAAACCTTGTGCAAAGAGACCAGAATGTTCTCTGCCCAAGTGTTGCATTTGTTGGATTGAAGTCTTTAGTAAGAAAGAATTCGGTTTAAAGCTTTAATAATGCCTGCTGAATGTAGTGTAACCCTTGGTCAGAATAGTTGAGTGTAAGTGCGTGCTCATGGCCTTGGGTATCCATTTTCATGAGCGATTTCTTCAAGATATTAATTACTTTTTCAGGTTCGTGTTTTTGATGGAAGTCTTCGTATTGAAACTGTAAAAAGACCAAACACAAGGCATTTTCAATGGTTTGTACGTCTGCATTGCTTTTGATTCCTTTCTTGAGAATGATATGTTCTACTTTGGCTATTTCGTCGATACCATAACCTAGCTCTTGCATGATTTGGGTAGCTTTTTGAGCATGCATCTGCCCTAGCTCCTTTCTCCAATTGAGGTAACCCACCCTATCTGGGGGATAGTTCTCTCTAGGGCTTTCCCAACGACCTATGTGCTGGCTTCTAGAAGCCAGTAGTAATGCCTCGCTTGCTTTCGGGTTGAGTTTTAGGACCCAGTTATATAGTTGTAACGCAAAGAAATATTCTTGTGGATATGTTTTGCCTTGCCAAGTAAATGTATGTGGATCTTTTTGGTTGTAAGCATCATACCTTTCAAAAGCCAATTCCAGTTTAGTTTTCATAGTCATATATTCTGTTAAATTCACACTATTTATATTTACAAATATCGCATAAAAAGTGAATTACACCAGTATTGCGGCTTATATAAGATTTAAGTATACCTAGGGCATAATTACGCTGGATAAAACAAAATAGTAACATGACTACAATCGTATTTTTAAAAATTGCAGAGCACTTGCCATTCAACAACCAAGAAATGGTTGTGAGTTGGTGGACTTTAACTCTCAGTTGGTGGGAAATGGTAGTGAGTTGAGGCCCTCCGTCAAATCGTATAAAAGGTATTTTGATTGTACATGAAAATGAAATTCAAACTCTTTGCCGTTTATATATGTATTGCCATCGGTCATGTCCTGCTTGTGATTGATCTTTATGAATTAATATATGTTCGATATTTAAATTCTGTAATTAGCTCTGTTTTTGATTTTTAAAGAGCTCATTCTTTGTTTTATAGGCTCAAAGTTTTAGATTTGTGGTTATGAATATACAGTTTGTCTTAGGATTTTGGATAAATTGTGATTGCCTTTAAAACAACATTGATATACCCAAATTATAAAATGCTTTTGAAGATGTTAAATTCCCACAAAGCGCTTTATAGGCTGGGTTCAAATAAAAGATCTATGATGAATTCTTTATTTAGAGTTAAGATTGTATACCTATTATTGTCATTAATCTCTCTCTCTGGCTATTCGGCCATCTTTTTTGTAAATGCAAATTCAAATTGTACCACTTGTAATGGTGGCAGTTGGGCTACACCTTATAAAGATCTCCAGTTAGCACTCGCGGCTGCGGCCACGGGTGATCAGATATGGGTAGCGAAAGGTACTTATAAGCCTTCGGCTTCTAATATCGATGCCTCATTTGTTTTAAAAAGCGATGTTTCTATATATGGAGGCTTTTCAGGTAATGAAACAGGCTTTTCACAACGCAACGTGAAACTAAATGTGACTATACTGAGTGGAGATTTATTGGGTAATGATGACACCACAAATATCAATATTGCAAATACAACACGGTTTGACAACTCTGTCAATGTGGTTAAGTGTACAACCGCCATTGCTGTCACGACTATATTAGATGGATTTACCATCATGGCGGGCAATGCAGATAAACAAACCACTACAGGTCTGACTGGTGGGGGCTTATTATTCGGGGCTAATGGCTGTAATCCCAACATACGCAATTGTATGTTTAAGCATAATACTTCCAACTTTGGAGGAGGGGCTGTAGAGGCAGGTTACGATACTAAGGCTCAGTTTGATTCTTGTACCTTTATTAAAAACGTTACCAACGCTTCTTCCAATGGTGGAGGTGCCATAAAATGCTCGTCAAGTGCCAAGCCAATTTTAAGGGCTTGTCAATTTCTGAACAATACTGCTACACCCACTGGTACAGGCACGAGTGGCTCTGGTGGTGCTATTTTGGTACAAAACACAAGTAGTCCAGAGTTTTATGCTTGCCTTTTCAAAAACAATACCTGTACGGGTACCAATCAACAAGGGGCTGCGGTATATGTAGTTTCATCTGGAAATCAGGCATCAGCAAGATTTGACAACTGTGTGTTTTCTAGCAATGTGGCAAATCAGGGTTCTGTGGCTAATCTATGGCAATCTGTGGCGAACTTCTACAATTGTGTTTTCTATAACCATGCGTCAAGTTTGATTTATGTTTCTGGCACCAATACCGTAAGGCCTCAAGTGTACAATTCTATTTTTTATAACAATACAGGCGCAGAAAACGCCAATGCAACACAGGCTCCAGCTTATTACAATAGCATCTTACAAAGTGCGGCATGTCCCTCTGGTGCCACTTGTAATTGTGGTGTATTATATGGCACTGATCCATTGTTTGTAGACGCTGCCAACAGTAACTTCCGTCTTTCAGCAGGTTCTCCAGGCATTAATACAGGAGACAAATCAGTAGTTACTGAAACTAAGGACATCTATGGCAATACAAGAGTCCAAAATACTTTTGTGGATATGGGTGTGGCAGAGAATGCTTCTACCGCGCTTGCTACCGTGAATGTGGCCAATGGAGCCACTGTACTTTCCAATGGTGCTACTGCTCCACTCGATTTTGGGTCTACTGCTTTTGGGGCAAGTGTGTCAAAGGTCATTACCATTACTAATAAAGGTACAGGGACACTGGTTTTATGTAATCCTACTTTGACGCCCAACTTCAGTATCACAGGCACTTATGCAAATAGTTTAGCGCCTAATGCCAGTACTAACATTACTCTGGTAATGGATGCTCAAACTACTGGTGCTATCACTGGCAAACTAACTTTCGCAAACAATGATCCTTCAAACAGTACTTATGTGATCAATCTTGCTGCAAATGTGGGGCAGGCAGGCATGCCTCTAGGAAATCGTGGTATTTATTTTAGTGGTAAAGCCAATAGTAATGTTTCAGGGCCATCTATAAATGCATCACAGATTACCATGATGGCATGGTTCAAAACGGAAGCAATTGGTTTAGAACAAGCTGTAGTGTCGAATGCAGCAAATCAGAACTCTGGGGAGAGAGGTATAGGGTTAGTAGTGACTACTGCTGGAAAAGTACAAATGACGATTGGCAACAATGGTAGTCGAACTTTTCTAAATGGAGTAACTTCTTTAGAGAAAAACAAATGGTATCATGTGGCTTGTACTTATGATAACAGTGGAGCTAAGCTTTATCTGAATGGTGTCTTGGAAAATTCTAGTACAGGTGGTGCTGCTGTTAATGCGACCAATCTAATGCGTGTAGGACAGCTATTCACAAATGGTGCATCAAAGTTTACTGGTGAGATTGATGAAGTAAAGATATTTAATGTTGTCCGTTCTCAAACTGATATTCAGGGCGATATGAAAGATGGGTCAACTATCACATCGGGTTTGTTGGTGTATTGGAATTTTGAGGAGAGCAGTGGAACAGTGGCCACAGATGTGACTGTGAACACAAATGATGCCACCGTAGGTACTGACTGTCTCTGGGCATTGCGTGTTACCAATACTACAGATACTGACAAATCGTCTACAGGTACGCTGCGATGGGCTATTGCCGAAGCTAACAAAGACACTGATACGGATTACATCGATTTTAGTATTCAGCAAACAGACGCAAGTGTTGGGGCTGGGACTTCGAGCATTATACAAACATCGCTATTCCCAGACATTTCGCAGCCTGTGGTACTGGATGGCTACTCAGCTTATGGCTCAAGCAGGAATATCAATGCTTTTTCTGCAGGTAGCAATGCACAAATAAGAATACGATTAGAGGGGTTTGACACTAAAAGCCCCAATCATATTTTAACCCTCGGTGCCAACAACAGCATAATAAGAGGTCTCTCTTTTACCAAAGGCTATTCTGCCATCAACATGACTGGAAACAATAACCAGATAGCGGGTAACTTTATTGGTCTTGATACAGATGGTAACACAGCGGCTGGTTCTGCCTATGCGGGCCTTATAGTAGCTGGTGTTTCTAACACTGTAGGAACACTAGTGGCACCAAGCAATATGGCAGACTTGAACGTTATAGCTGGTAGCAGCAGGGCCATTTCTTTGACAGCAACGGGTGCTACGGTAAGGTATAACTATATCAATACCAAAAGCTCAGGAGTTGTGATATCGAGTGGGAGTGATGGCATTGCGCTTGAAAATACCAATACGGGTGTAAGTATAGAAAACAATGTAATTGCAGCGAATGCCACCAGTAGTGCGGTGCGCATTACTGGTACAGCCTCCAGCAATACCACGATCAAAAACAACTACATAGGGGTCGGAGCCAATGGTTCTGCGCCATTTACCATAGGTAATGGCATCAATGTTGCCAATGCAAGTACCAAGACTAGGATAGTGAATAACACTGTAGCAAACGGTCTTACTGGTATCATTGTTGGTAATGGGTTTTATGGTACGATCTTCTCTCAAAACAAGATCTACTGCAATACGCAGAGTGCAATTAACTTAAACGCCTCAGGCAACAATAGCAAAGCCACACCAGTGATCACTACGGCCAGCACTACCACCATAGTAGGTACTTGTGCTGTGGGCGATACCATAGAGATCTTTAGAGACACCACTTGTGGGACGGCGCCGGATCAAGGCAAGTATTATGTGGGCAGGGTGGTGGCTACGAGCACGATTTGGACCTACACGGGAGCATTTGTAAACGGCCAAAAGATCACCGCAACCGCCAGCGATGGTACCAACGGAACCTCTGCTTTTGCTAAGGCGAGCATAGTGGGTGCTGCGGTAGTGTCACGACCTAAAAGCAACCAAGGTTTGTATTTTGATGGTGCTGATGACCAAGTTGCTTTCAATCCAGGATTCAAGTTTGCCGGGAACTCTGTTTATACGCTTGAGGCTTGGGTCAAAGTACCTGATAATGGAAGGCCTAAGAATATTTTTTTCCAACCAAGCGATATCACCGTCACAGGGAGTCATGCAATTGCAGTATTTGTAGAAAACGATGGAAGGATATCTTTTGCAAATGACAAGTTTTCTAATGGGGGTTGGACGGTGCATAGCACGGTTGCAAAGATACCTTATAAAACATGGACACATATTGCAGTAGCCAGCGACGGCACAGGCGTCAAAAGTATTTATATCAATGGAGTCAATCAGGATAACCTTGTGGTAACCGGTAGTAGCGGTACTGGCAATGCTTACCTAACAGCCACCGCACCAAATACAGATTGGTTTATAGGCAAAGTAGGTTATTATAATAACTCAGCCTTTGAGGGTGAAATGGATGAAGTCAAGATCTTTAATGTATTCCATAAAGATGTAGATGTGCTCAAAGATATGGCATCAACTACGGCTGATGGTGCTGTGGCCTATTGGAAACTGGACGAAAGTTTAGGCCAAGCCGCACTAGATGTAACAGGAACTCATAATGGAAAGTTAGGTACTGATGGTTCGGCGGAAGCCATCGATCCCCTTTGGGCTTATCAAGTGACCAACACCTCCGATGTGGCCACCACGGTAGGGTCGTTGCGTTGGGCCCTTACCGAGGCCGAAAAAGATACAGATACCGACTACATAGATTTCAGTATCCAGCAAGACGGCACGGTGTCGGTCATAAAGCCCGCTACCGAGTTCATCATCACCAAGCCTGTGATCTTGGATGGTTATTCTGCTTATGGTTCATCGGTAAACACTAATACTTTAGATAAAGGGCTAAATACCAATTTAAAATTAGGTTTAGATTTAAGTTCATTTTCATCTTCTACTCCTGATGTAACACCCGTACAATTTATCAATGTTGACAATTCCATAGTGAGGGGGTTAAGCTTCTTTGGATTGCCTTATAATGGCAAAGGCCATCAGAGTATGAGCTTTAACAATGGCAAAAATAATAGAGTTTCAGGCTGTTGGTTTGGAGTAAGGGCAGATGGAACTGCTGGAACCAACATGAACGGTGTTTATTTCATAGGTGGAGATGGCAATATTTTAGGGTATTCGGGCAACAAGCCTGATGTTTCAGCAGCAAATATCATTGCAAATTGTCAATATCAAGGGGTTAACAATTCTGGTTCTACGAATTTTGTAGCACAAGGGAATTACTTCGGGTTAGGGACTGATGGGAAATCGGGAGCTAATATTGGGCAATGGGGTATATTAACATCTGGCAATGGCAGTGTAATCAAAAATAATGTGATGGGTAAATGTGGGGACAGAGCCATCAGAATTATGGCCAGTAATGTTACTGTTCAAGGTAACCTGTTGGGTGTGGGGGCGGATACTACCACTGCTGTTCCCAATTCTGTGGGTGTGTATGTGGAGAGTGGTACCAATAATAAGATAGGAGGTACGGATGCTGGTGAGACAAATTATATTGCCAATAATACTATAGGCGTTCAGGTTGATGGCGCAACAACCATAAAAAATAAGATTTCAGGAAATAATATTTATGAAAACACATCTTGGGGTATTTCATTGACCAATGGGGGTAATAATTTGAAAGCTGCAGCACAGATAACGTCGATCACAAAGTCATCCGTCTCTGGAACCTGTGCTGTGGGCGACACTGTTGAGGTTTACAACGACAGTCCACAAAGTGGTACCACCAACCAAGGTAGAAAGTATCTGGGCAGAGCAAGTACCACTGGTACCACTTGGGTATACAAAGGAAGCTTTGTGATAGGAGATAGAATAACCGTCACTGCCACTGATGCCGCCAATGGAACTTCGGCGTTTTCAGTGGCAGTGACCAAGACGCAATACAAGCCCAAAATAGCAAAGATAATTCGCAAAGCAAACACAACCCAAGTATATGTAAATACCAATCAAGCCCCAGAAATAGCAAGTCATACACTCCTGAGGTACAACAAAGTAAGTGTTCAATGGGATTCTGTGGCTACACAGCTGTATGTCAGCAAATCGGATACCGTAATTAGTTACGTGAGTCTTAGTGCCTGCGATTCATTTCTGGTAAAGGTATATGGTATAGACAGTTCTGGACAAAAGGGAGCCTTGTCTGATAGTATGTGGGTATTGCCTGCGGTAAGCTCTATTGACAGTGCTTTGGTCGCCTATTATCCATTTAACGGTAATGCAACGGATCAAATAAGTGGTATCAAGGGTGTGGTTTTAACCGGAGTAAGCACTACTACGGATCGTTTTGGCAAAGCTGGGCAGGCTTATTTGTTTGATGGAGTAAACGGTTATATCAATACCAACCAAAGCTTATCATGGACTTATGACAAGTCATTCACCATGTCGCTGTGGGTGCAGCAAAGCGTGAAAACTAAGTACCAGAAAAATCAGGTTCTGCTGGGCAAGACCTATTCCACTAATGGCTATGAATATTTCTTGGGAATAGATAGTACCAGTACACAATTTGCGAACTGGTACAATGGGGGTACAGGTGGTGTATTTAATAGCAAGTATAAGAATACTTTTGTACCTGACTGGAGGCATTTGGTAGTTAGTTACGATGCAACAGCGCATGTGTTACGCCAGTATGAGAATGGTATATTAAAAATTACTTCTAATCCAATACAGGCGAGTCCAAATAATATTCTAAATGGTGGCCCACTGTTGATTGGCAATGGCAGCCCTGGAGCGGGTATTTTTGGATCACTTCAAATGTTCAAAGGGAAACTTGATGATATCCGAATCTATAACAGAGCCCTTGGCCCAGAAGATGTCGGTCTTTTGCACGATTACCAAGTCGATACGCTTTGTAAAAACTCTGTATTTGCTTTATCTCCTTATCCTGTGGCTGGCTATACCTCCTACTGGATGGACAAGAATCATAATATAATCAAAGTGAATAGCATAGCAGGGCCGCATGTTGCAGGTACGCAGTACTTCATGGTGGTTAAAAACATAAATAGTCCTTGTGATTCTACCATCATTGTGCATGAGATAGCTGTTGGCAATAACTGTACGCCTAAGCAAGTGTACGCTACCTCTGGGAACAAACAGGCTACGGTACACTGGAAACCTATAAACGGGGTTGGGGAGTACACAGTGTACTATGGCAAAGACAGCACAGGTGTACTTCAAACTGTAAAAGTTATTGATACAGTAGCTGTAGTATCAGGGTTGCAAAACGATTCTTTATATTTCTTTGCCGTTTCTGCGGGTGGTGATACCTCCCGTTTCGATGCAGCTGTGCCAGTAGTAGAGAGTGGTAAGGCAAGAGTTTTTACCACCAATACACAGGTTCAAGTAAAACCATTAGTGCAAAATAAAACTACCTATACGATAACTGCTTGGGTAAAGAGAAAAACGAGCGGATCCATTTATAGCGAAGGCAATCCTGCTCTTTTATTTCATTTTGCGGTAACGGCTGATGGCAAATTAATGCTAAATCCAAACAATGGTTTAGGTTGGGATCCAAGAATTACCAATACAACAATACCTTTAAACGAGTGGACATTTGTTGCGGCTAGTTTTAATAACGGTCTGGTTAATTTAATCATAAATGATAAAGTAGAGACTTTTTCTAATGTTAAAGTGTCTTACACTACCCTATTTGCAGCCATTGGAATGGCTAGGGAAAACAACTATCCATTTGATGGAGAAATTGATGAGGTGTCTTTCTGGAACAAAGCATTGAGTGTAGACCAATTGCAAAAGATAAAGGATAAGAATATAAGAGGTGATGAGCCAGGCATGATAGGTTTGTATCATTTTGATGAATCCAAAGGAAGTAAGGTATATGATGGTAGTCCTTATGGAAACGATGGGATTTGGGTAAATACTCCAAGCAGTGTCGTTTCCAAAGCCATGATGCCCTACCAGCCTAGCAACTTTGTGTCAAGCGTTGTTGATGAGGGTATTGAGCTGACATGGTCAAAAAATATAGCCTTGGATGTGAAATCCATCAAGATTTACAGGAATAATACTGCCATTATCGATACCTCAGGCTTATTGCTAAGGACTATCCCTTATTCTTCAGCAGATACTACATATAAGGACACCACTGTATTATCCTGCAATACTTATTATTACAAAATAGTGGGCTTAGATAGTGCTGGGCAAGTTGGCATGCTTTCTCGTGATAGTTCAGCAAGATATTGCATAGAGCCTCCGATTGCATTTGCGGCCACCCAGGTGAGCAATAGCAGCTTCGTAGCCCATTGGAAAAAAGTTCTAGGGGCCAGATCCTACTACTTTGAGTTGGCTAAGGATACCTCCTTTGTACCACTTGTAAAGCAGCTCAGCATAACTGATACATTAGTTGCCGTAAATGGTCTGAATACCAATACGGTTTACTTTTATAGAGTTTCTGCCATAAGGGGCGATACCAGCGAGCCATCAAATGTGAAAATGACCTCGACGATCTTGCCTCCAGGTAGCGGTATGGGATTGTTTATGAAAGACACAGGATATATAGAACTGGTGAATCCTATTGGTGGGTATAATGATACTTCTTATACTTATGAGGCTTGGTTCAAGGCACCTCTTACACATGACTCGGAAAAGATTTTGTTTGAGGGTTATAGTTGTGCCTTTGGAGCCGTTGGGGATACCATTACAATGTTTGAATATGGTGATGGCTTAACTTTTAAATCATCATTCGGCTTTAGAACTGACTCTTTAACCGCTGGTTGGCATCATTTGGCAATAGTAGCAAGCCAAAGTGATGGAAAAAGTTTATTGTATGTCGATGGTATCAATAGGAGTAGCGTTTCCAGATTCAGAAGTAATCCATTGAATAGATTGGGAGGTGATGGCTTCAGCAATAGCTTTGGTAGTGTAGATGAACTCAGGGTTTGGAACACTGCAAGGCGTCAAGAGCAGATTCAAGCACACATGTGTCAAAAGCTAAGGGGTGACGAATCTGGTCTGATTGGTTACTTCCGGCTCGATGAAGGCTTGGGCACTATGGCTGAGAACAAGGCGTCTCTAAGTTCAATAGATGGCTTAATGGTCAATGGGCCAGTTTGGCAGAATTCAGGAGCGGCATTGGGCGATACCTCAAGCAGTACTTACACAGCTAATAGTCTTGTATTTAAAGATTTGAGCAATACACAAAAAGATCAGGCGGCACTGGTGCTGAAAACAGGTTCTTCAAAAGGTTTACATCTTTACAAAGTGCGAACAGCTCCAAACAATGTTACAAAACCTTTAACAGATATAGACTCATTAGACACCAGCAGATATTTTGGAAGCTTTGTGGTGGATGGCAAAAATACCAAACTGGATTTTGCCTATAACTATGCCACCAATGCTAAAGTAGGCAAAAAGGATACTCTACTCAACTTCTTAGAAAGAATGGATAACGCCTCAGGTTCCTTTAAGGTGGCTGACAGCACCTTTTTGGATCTGTCTAAAAAGACGATTACTGCCGTGGGTGATTTTCAAAGAAGGGAATATCTTTTAGGCTTTAATGTATTGCCCAAAATCGTCTTTACTACGCCAACTATACTTACTTATGGAGAAGATCCGTTGAAATTAAAAGCCGATACAAACGTGACCTCGGTAGTTACCTATACCGTAAGCGACACTACTATTGCCAAAATCGTGGATGGCAATAAAGTAATTCCTTTAAAGGATGGCACAGTGACCATTACAGCGAGTATAAACAAGGGTAAGGTCAAATCAACACAAACCATAAAAGTAAGCGTGCCGCCATTTGCGATCATAGGAAAGAAATTCGTAACAGAACTTACCAATGAAGCCTATGAGCTTTCCCCAATAGTGTCTGGATTGAGCTACACTTGGACCTACAGCGGGGTAGATGTTGAACTTGAAAAAGGTACTTTGAGTAATTCCTTGAATGTACTCTTCAAAAAAACTGCTACAGACGGTAACCTCATTTGTACCATTACCAATCCATTGTATAAATCAGCACCCATCGTCGTGAGCAAAGAGATCGTGGTGTATCACCCAGGCGATGTGATTACTAAGGTAAATTGCGATACTGTAATTAGTAATACAAAGGCTTGTTCTGGTAATTACCTTAATGGTGTACAATTACAAACGATCCAAAACACTAACTCTGGCTGTAGCGATGGTGGCTATGAAGATTACACCAAATCAAAACAGGTGGCCTCATTGTATTTGGGTACTGCTATAAATGCCAGCTTGCATATTGGCAACAATGGTGTTTCTCAAAACCAAAAGAATTATGTAGGCATTTGGCTGGATTACAACAACAATGGTTCCTTTGACGATGCAGGCGAATTCCTGCTTTCTGATTTCAGCGAAGACAGCGTAATCAACCTCAAAAACATGGTGATCAGTACAAATGTGGAGTATGCCGGAGAGCGCCGCTTGCGCATTAGGGTACGGTCTACGGCATTGGTAAGAAACGAAAGCTGTGTTTCCTACAACGAAAGTGGTGAAACTGAAGACTATAAAGTCATTCTTATGATTCCTGACCATCTAGAAGCACCAGTCTTGCTTACGCCAAACGATGACGGTAAAAACGACTTCTTTGTGATCAAAGGGATTAATGCCAATGGTGAAGCCAATAAGCTCACCATCCTAGATCGCTTAGGAACGGTGTTGTATACTCAAGATGCCTATGACAATACTTGGGGAGGGACTGATAACAATGGGAAGCTTTTGCCAAAGGACACTTATTACTATCATTATGTCAACGGACAAAACATAATCAAAGGATTTTTTGAAATCAGGTATTAACAGTTCATTTCTAAGAGAAGTAAGATGTTTTTAAACAATATATTTAGTAGTATATTCACTTTGGGAGTTTGCACTTGCCTGGTTACCAGTGCACAACAATTGCCCCCCATTGCCAATTTTGCAAACAATCAGTTGGTTTACAACCCCTCAGCGGCAGGTATGATGGAGACAGAGATCAATGCGAGCTTTCTATCGCGTTTGCAGTGGTCGGGTATCAAGGGTGCTCCCTTGAGCTACCTACTCTGGGGCGATTACCGCTTGGCAGATCATAAATCTGCAGTAGGGCTCAACGTAAATAATCAGTCTTATGGGGTTACGAAAACGACAGATTTGGTAGGTAATTACTCTTACACATTGCGATTAAGTAAAAACCTTAAATTTTCGATGGGGCTCAGATTGGGTATGAGCATGGTCAAAGTCAACGATTTACCAACAGATAGAATTTGGGATGCCAACGATCCGTTTGAGACAGCACCCGTAGCTTCTACCACTATTCCACAAGCAGGAACAGGTTTTCGGATCTCCGGGAAAAAGTTTTACGCAGGTCTTTCCGCCCCAGATTTGATCTCGATTGATAAGAGCGATATTTACCATAATCAGGGAAAGTCGTTCTTTGCGAAAAAAAGGAATTATGTAGCGGTGTCAGGCTATAAAATCCAACTCACAGACGCCTACGCCTTGAACAGCAACGCCATGTTGTACTATGTGCCAAGTAAGACTGCCAAGTTAGACTTGAATGCTTCTTTTGAGATCAGGGATTATTTCTGGGCTGGAGCTACCTATTCAAGCTCAAACTACCACAGCTTAATGGTTGGTACGCATATCAGTTCTTCACTAAAGGCTACCTATGCTTTTCAGTTTGGTTTGGGATCCAAGATTCCTGCACGATTCTTCACACACGAAATCTGTTTGTTGTTGAACTTAGATGCTTTCAAAAAGTAATACATAAGGTCTTTTGCCCTTTTCGTTGTCCTCATGAAAAAAATAATGTGCCATATATATTTGTTTGCCATGGTTACTGCCCAAGCAGTGAGCAGCCAGCAGATATTGGAAAATAAATTTGTCGAGATAGAGCGGCTATATATGGATGGCAAGTATGCAGAAGCCATCGCAGACGATGGCACCTTCATCAGTTCACTCAAGAGGCATGCCCCAGTACCCAGTGTCTTAACCATTAAGGCTAAGGTTCTATTACTCAAGTCCTACTATTCGGTGCTTTCCTTTCGCGAAGTGAACAAACTACTTCCAGAAGTTTTGTCTGAAATAGACACCCTGCATAATGAACAAGATAGGGCCTTATGTAACTTGTATCTTACCGAATATTATAATGAAACGGGCTCTTTTTTACTAGCGGCTCAAAGTCATGCAAAGTGTTCGGTCTTAGCTTCTAAAACTGAGGCATTGCTTGCACATGCTTATCAATTGGAGCAAATAAAATTTCTGACAGAGCAGGAACATTTTGCAAAGGCCCAGAATGCTTTTGACCAGTTGGATACATTATTTGCACATACTAAAATTACTCCAGGATTTACAGATTCCCTGCTCCATTTAAGGTCACAGCTGCAACAATTCAAGGCAAAAGCGACAGTGCTCCGTTTAAGTTTGTTGCTTCATAGTGGTCGCTATATGCAAGCGGAGCAAATGGTGTTGCCCATTGCAATTTTACGAGGACAACCACTCGAACACAGTTCTTTTTTGGAATACAAAGCAGCACTTTATCAACAAAAAAAGGATTACAACAAAGCGCTAAAAATGCTGAGGGATGCCTACTTTGTATTGAACACCTCTGAATACCAAAAACAGAAAATCAGGTTATGCCTCAAGATCACCAACCTCAGTAGTTTTTTAGAAGATCATAACACTTACGACCAATACATCAGGCATTTGCAAATGTATGCCGATCGTAACATCAACAGATACAATGGTTATCAACTGGCACATGCTTTTGCACAAGTATATACCTACTATGCCAAAGGAGAATATGATCTGGCCGAAAAGCGTTTGAAGAAGCTCACGGACCGCTATGCGCAAATCCCAGAAAACCACGGCTTCAAATACGATTTTTTGACCCTTGTTCAAAATATTAATGCTGAAAATGATTCCCAAGACGTAACCGGGACGATCTTAGATACTCTAGCGAAGCTTTCTCTCAAATATGTAGGTGATGGACCTGCTTATTTAAGATGCAGATTAGCACAAGTGATCCATCAAACACATTCACCTCAGCAGCTGGCCTCAACCATAGACTGGGTGCGTGCCCAACAGAAAAAGTATATTTTGGATCAAAATGATACATGTAGTAGTGTACACTTGAAGTATTTGCAAACACTTTCCGATTTGTATTTCTCAGCAGATAGATTCGCAGAAGCTAAGCTTATCTCAGCACAGGCTGTAGCCATGTCTGCTAAGTTATATGGTTCCGAGTCTTGGGAGCATTTAGCCATAGAGTGGTCATTTATTAAATCCTGTGTATTTGCTAGTGATTATGTGGATGCCATAGATCATTATGTACATTTTAAAAGCGTAGAAAAACAAATGGTTTTGGGCAAAAACCAATATCACTATTTGGATTATTGTGAGAAAGCAGCTGAATTGGCTGAGTTGTTTGGAGATATAGAACAACAGAAAAGGTATATTTCTAAAGCGGTCAAGTTGTTTTCAAGCCAGGCTCATCATAGTGCCATTGAAAACCAAAATATTAAGGAGAAAACGGCTCAGAGTTATATTGAATACAACAACATCAACATGGCTGAAAAGCTTTTACTTCAAGTTTTGGAGGAGAAGAAGGCTAAACTTGGCATACATCATACCGCTTTGCTGAGCACCTATATACACTTGGCCGATCTTTATATCGTAGTGGGTAACTATGCCAAAGTAGAGAATAGTTTGACACAGTACTCCACCATTGCTCATCAGTCTTTTGGCGAGAATTCTTTTGTGGCCAGTGAAGGTCTCACTCTTTGGAGTAAGCTATATTCAGCCATTGGTGATTACGACAAAGCTAAAGAAATGATCGTCAATGCTCAAGGTATTCAAGAAAAGCTTTTGGGGCTGAAACAACACCGCCTATCGGCCACTTATATCGATTTATCGCATTTGAATTTGATCCTCCACGCCAGCGACTATGCTAATATTGAAAACCTACTCACCAAGGCTGGGCACATTATGGAAGCTTCAATAGGCAAAGAGAACCATTTGTATGCCAATTATCTTCAGGTACTTGCCGATCTGTATATCTCCAACAAGAAGTATGACCAAGCCTCTGATATATTGATTGAAGCAGAGAAGTTTTGGGTTTCAAGATATGGTACCAAAAGTGTGCATCTTGCAGATCTTACCATGATCAAGGGGAAGATCGCCTATCAGAAATCTCTATATAATGAGGCGGAGACGCACTATACGCAAGCAAAAAATATATATGGGAGTATCTTTAGCACGCGTCATCCCTCCTATACACTTGCCCTAGCCAAGCTAGCCAAAGTAGCTTATATGTTGCATAACCAAACACTAAGTTTGACGCTCATGGAAGAGTGCATGCCCAAATACTTGGACTATGTAAACAAGTATTTTCCTTCGCTCAGTTTTCAAGAAAAGAGTAAGTTCTGGGCGAGTATGAAAGATGAATTCGAGTTCTATAATTTCCTCATTTTAAGTGCCGCAGGTAAACCCACATCTGGCTTGTTGGGCAACGTGTACAATAACGTGATCTCGACCAAAGCACTTTTGCTTTCTTCCGACATCAAGCTTAGGAAACAAATCATGGCTTCTAACGACACTACGCTGATCAGAATATTCAATGAATGGTTGATTCAAAAGGAACTGTACAACTCGTTACTTTCCATGACCAAAGAACAAATTCAGGAACAGGGTTTCAACTTTAACAAAGAAGAGGCTCGCTTGGAACAACTGGAAAAGGAGATGGGCGAAAGGTCAGAGCTGTTCAAGAAGAACAATGAGACTCATAGCCCAACATGGAAAGAAGTGCAGGCGCAGTTGCACGACAAACAATATGCCGTAGAGATTGTGCGATATAGGTTTTTTGATAAGGAGTTCAAAGATTCGGTAATCTATGCTGCATTGGTCTTGAGTAAGCAAAGTACCGATGGCCCAGAATTGGTTGTCTATGAAAATGCCAAAAACATGGAAAATCGCAACTATCGATACTATGTGAATGCCGTAATGAACAATTACCCTGATAAATACTCCTACAATACCTACTGGAAAGCACTCAAAGCCAAAATACCTGATTCAGCATTGGTGTATATTTCGTCAGAAGGTATTTTTAATCAGATCAACCTTGAGATGCTCAAGTATCCTGATGTAGACCAATATGTAATCGACAATAATGAAATCGTTTATCTAACAAACACCAAGGATATCATCCCTTATGTGAAGTCTAGGTCCCATACAAAAAATAGTAAAATTGCTGTCGCTAATCAGAAGTTTGTGGTCTGTGGCAATCCTAAGTTCTATAGTGATGCCACAACTGCTAAAGTACAAAACATCAGCACCCTAACTGGTGCAGAGCGCGAGGCCGTGGATATTGGAGAACTCATAGCCAAACACAATAAACAGTCCAATGTATTGCTGTCTCACGACGTTACTGAAGACACCGTGTTGGCACTCAAGAAGCCTCTTGTGTTACACATAGCTACTCATGGTTTTTTTAAGGAGGTAAATCAAGACGATCCTGCCAACAAGGAGGCCAATCCACTGTTCAATTCGGGTATTTTACTAGCAGGCGCTGGTGATTTATTGGCACATACCAGTGCAAGCACCTCTACTAAAGGAATTCTTACCGCTTACGAAGCCATGGATATGGACCTAGACCATACTGAAATGGTAGTACTGAGTGCCTGTGAAACAGGAAAAGGTAAAGTGCAAGTAGGGGAAGGGGTAATGGGTCTGCAACGTTCATTCTTAGTCGCAGGCGCCAACTGCGTAGTTATTTCACTATTTAAGGTAAATGATGAAGTAACGCACGATCTCATGCTGACCTTTTATGAAAACTGGATCAATAGTAAAGACAAACGTACTGCATTCAACGAAGCCAAAAGAACCATCAAGCAAAAATACAACGCACCTCTCGCCTGGGGTGCTTTTATCATGATCGAAGGCAGATCGGAGCAATAAGATTTTCTATGGGCAGATTCGCCTTTTATCACCATTTTGATTGTCCCTTAGCTACCCATGATCGGCTGTTATGAAGCTATGTTTGCCCATTAGGAGCTTAAGTTCGCCTGTTATGAGGCTATGCTTGCCCGTTAGCTGCCCATGATCGCCTGTTAGTCGCCCATGATCGCCTGTTATGAAGCCATGTTTGACTGTTATGAGCCTATGTTTAATTGTTATGAGGCTATGATTGCCTGTTAGTCGCCCATGTTCGGCTGTTATGAAGCTATGTTTGACTGTTATGCACCTATTTTTGTCTGTTATGTGTCCATGATTGACCGTTATGTGCCTATGTTTGCCTGTTAGTCGCCCATGATCGGCTGTTATGAAGCTATGATTAACTGTTATATACCTATGTTTGACTGTTATCAGGTTATGTTCGTCTATTATGTGTCAATGTTCGGCCGTTAGGAGCTTATGATTAACTGTTATTCTGCCATGCGTGACGACTATGTCCTTTCACTCATGCATGATGAAGCCCTGTGCTATATTTGGGCCACGATTATGGCCAATTGTCAGAAACTTTAAGATCAAATTTACGTCATTGGTTTTTTTATGAAAGATCCTTAAAACGCCGAAGTACCATTCTTTTGGATGGGCTCGAAACCTTTCAAAGTACTTGCTTTAGCAGACAACTTAAAGGTGTAAGTCGCATAGGCATTCGACGGTGTCCAGTTGAACAAAATTTGCCAGCAATGTAGATCTTTGATAATCCCGAGTTGATGCCCCCCCCACTTGAATGTTTTCAAGTCGTAGGAGGTAGAATAATTAACTTTCCAAGAATCTAGAATCGTTAAGTTTCCCGAAACGTTTACTGTTTTCGAAGTGGTGGCAGGGCCCCAAACTGGCCTACTATCGTTGAACTGATAGCTGATACTCGCGTTCCAAGGTAACGAGAAATCCACGTAGCGCAGGTAAGGATAGATTCTGAACAGCGCTTCTTCTTGTGGCGTATAGCTATTCTTCATCTTCCAATTAGGGTTGATTGACGTACTCATGTTAAAGGAAACAGCTCTGATATCTGCTAGATAGTTGTTGTTTTTAATAGAATACGAATCTACATTATAAGGCATTGCATCTAGAGCGGGATCCTTACCGCCGTTAAATAAATCATTGAATAGATAACTATCGATTCTTTTATAAGAAATTACTCCATCCTTTTCAAGAATGTAATATTTATAAGGATCTAGCGTCACATTACCATTAATACTGATCTTATTGAACAACCTCGTAACCGCTGAAACGTTGATATTGCTAAGCTTAAAAGAATCGGCGGACAAGTTATAGTTTCCGTTAAAAGTAAGGTTCTCTATCAGTTTTATTTTTTTATCCTTTCCGGTATCAGAGCTGTCTTTCCGATCGCGTACCTTCGCCTCAATAGAACTGAGTATAGAGAAGCTAATGACCTCAGAATACGCTGATACACTAGGCGCTCCATAGATGAATTCATTGTTCATACCACCCGCTCTAGGCAGATCTGCTTTAGTATTAAGGGGGTTTTCTTGAAACATATAGTTATAATAAGCAGACCCCTTGTTTACCTTAGGCTGTAAAGAATAAGAGACACTTGGTGTCATCACATGACGGATGGCTTTCAAGCCCCAGATCTTAGGGCGCATCATACCGTAGATCATGGTAGAAGCTGTAACGCCAAAGTTGTAAGAAAAAGGCGTATACAAGCCCTTTTGGATTTGATAATAGAGTGAATCGCGATACGGCTCTGCAAAAACCAGTGATTTGTCATATACATTGCCCGTAATATTAAAATTTGGCCTGAGATTGATGTATTTTAGAACCTTGGCATCAGTAAAGATACTTACCGCCCAGCGAGCACCGTACGATGAATGCCTTGCTAGATCTTGAAAGTTGAGATCTTTATTGAGTTTAATAGAATCTATACTTCTGTGGACATTGGCAAAGTTATACCTGTAGTATTCGCCATTGGTAATGGTTGTATCGTAATTGCTGATTTTATTATAAATCACATTCTTAAATTCGAATGAAGGGCTAACATTGATGTTTTGTAAAAGAGGCAGTTTGCCACTTTTGCCTACATTTTTAAAAGGTTTACCATTGGGTAAGCCAAAGTTTACTGTTGGGAGTTGCGCTTGAGCCGTTTTTTGTACGGAGTTATTGGTATATGATGAGGTAAGGTTCAGGCTAATCCCCGTTTTAGGAAAACTCCTACTGTAGTTGATAGAAGAGTTAAAATCTTGTTGAGCGTATTGGGTAATTTGTGAGGCATTTTGCCTATTGTATTCACTAGAACTGATATTCACCCTCGCACTAAATCGGCCTCTCCTTTTTGCCAACTGGTTATGGTTCCAAGTAACGTTATTGGTAATGGGTTGCTGAAGTTTCGTTTCTCCGAAGCCACTCACCAATGAGTTGCGTGAATAAGAGAAATTGCCCGAAAACCTGTAGTTTACCCTATAGTCCAAATCGGTACTCGCCCTGTAGCCTCCATTGAAGAAAATATCACCGAGTACTTTAAGACCCAAGTAATCGTTAATAGCCAAATACACCCCCAAGCCTCTCAGGTAATTACCACTATTAGAAGCTCCGGCCAAGCTAGGCATTAAAAGCCCTGAAGAGCGCCTCTTTGGGTAAGGGAAAAAACCAAAAGGAATGAAGATGGGAAGTGGAGTACCACCCACCTCTAACTGACCTGGTCCAGAAAGGATCTTTTTGTTGGTAATGATTTTGATTTTGTGTGCCTTAAAACCAAAGTGCGGATGTTTCCTGTCGCAGGTGGTATAGGTAGCTCCTTTTACAAAAAGCTCATCATCTCCATTTTTTTTAATGGCCTCTCCACTGATAAAACCTTCACCTTGTTGAGTTTCTGCACCATATACAACCCCTTTCTTTGTTTCGAAGTTGAACACGATTTTGTCGGCCACATAAGTTTCGCTTCCTTCTTTGAATACTGGCCTTCCTTTGGTTTTGCCAATACTATCTGTGCCCCCAATAGAAGTTACTGTGTTTTTGGTATAGTCAATGATGATTTTGTCAGAATTAAGTGCCCTCGTACCATAGTCGACCTTGGCATCACCATAGAGATGGATGAGTTTGTTCTCCATATCATATACAATGGAGTCTTTCGATTCGTATTTTACAGTGGTTTCTATGCCCTTACCCTCTACGATTTTTTTACCATTAACGGTATAAGAGCTGTCATTTTTGGCATCAAATGTGTTACGAGATGTAGTATCGGGTTTGCTTTGCTCTTGGGCAATTGCTAAATTGCAATTTAAAAGCAAAATGGTTGTCAATACAAGTGTTTTGATGACGATGTTTTGAATGATTTTCAAACAATTAGAAATTTTACAACGCGAATTTATTGCTTTATTTACAAAATCGGTATTATTCATATGAAAAATCTTATTACAGTCACTTTGTTAGGTTTTACCTTTTTATTAATCCCCAAGAGCACCGGATTACAAGAAGTACTAAACTATAAAGTTAAGACTGTAGTAATTGATGCAGGTCACGGAGGCAAAGATCCTGGTTGTCACGGTAAATCTCACAAGGAGTCCGAGATAACACTTAAAGTGGCGATGGAGTTAGGTAAACTCATTAATCTGCATCTGCCAGAAGTAAAAGTGATTTATACCCGAAAAGTCAACAAATTTGTGGAGCTTCACGACCGCGCTACTATAGCAAACAAAAACAATGCCGACTTTTTTATTTCCATTCATTGTAACGCAAATCCCAGTAGCGCCATCACAGGAACAGAAACCTATACCATGGGTATGCACAAAACCGAGGGCAACCTAGAGGTTGCCAAGCGAGAAAACTCGGTAGTGCTGCAAGAAGACAATTACTTAGAGAAATACGAAGGCTTCGACCCTAATTCGCCACTGGCACATATCCTATTTATGAATTACCAAAACGCCTTCATGGAAAACAGCGTGAAGTTTGCCGACAAAGCAGAAAAATATATGAGCGAGAAGACGGGCATGAAATCCAGGGGCGTACGTCAGGCAGGATTCTTGGTGCTTTGGAAAACCACCATGCCCAGCGCCCTAGTAGAGATCGGTTTCTTGACCAACTCCGCGGATGAAAAAATTATTGGCACTGCAGAAGGCCAAAAGAAGATCGCCGAGGGTATTTTTGAAGGCTTTGAAACCTATAAGGAAGACATAGAGAATGTGAAGAAGTAAATGATATTTTCTTCATAATAAATAGAAAGTGATTTTTCTTTAATAGACTTTGGATCAATATTATGAATAAAGAAAAAGCTTCTTTTACAATAAATAATGATACAAACTTACCTATGACCATCGTCCATGAGCCGGAGTGTTTTGAATTTGAGGTTCCCATTTCAAATGAGATTGTTGTAAAGACAGACCCTGTAAATGACAGTATTAATTTAAAGATAGATGTGATTGAGGGTAAGACAGTTGTTTCTATTTGGCCACATAGAAGTATGTATTCTGTTTACTACAATGGAAATGATGTTTTTGAGAAATATTTTGATTGAATCTTAAGGGGAAATTATTGTAAGTAAGAGTTGTTTTTATTTATATCTATGAGTTTTAAGGTCATTTGTCCTGGAGGTTATACTGTTGAAGATATGTACAATGACAACATTGATGTCAATATCATTTTACCAGATGAACGAATTTTCTTCGCGACATTTTTTACGATTATTAATATTCAAGACTTGATGCAAAAAGATGAGTTTAAAGAATATTTCTGGGCAACCGATATGGTAATTGTGAAAGATCTAGGGAAGGAAACGTTGAGAAAAGCTATATCAAAAATAATAGAAGAAGGTTACACTGAAACCATCTTTTGTAAAATTGGTACTTTTAAGACTAATTACTCTGAGACTATGTTTTATGAGGATTTAAAGGATGATTTGTTAGAGTAAATTCGTCAAGGCATTGATATTATGAAAAAAACGTCTTTTACAATTAGCAATTAATCAGACCATCCTATGACCATCGTCCATGAGCCAGAGTGTTTTGAGTTTGAGCTGCCTATAAAAGAGGAAGTGGTCATTGAAACAGAACCAGTTGAAGATAGCGTATATTTGAGAGTATACCAAGATGAGAAATCTAGAACAATTATTGATGTAATGGATTCTAAAAGCTTGTATGTAGTCTACCATAAGGGCAAGGATGCTTTTGAGGAATATATAGGTTAGGATAGTGAATACTAATTTGTTGAAAGAGAAGACTTTCAAAGATACTTTATAAAGAGAAAAGCCCCGCAATTTGCGGGGCTTTTCTCTTTTGTCTATTTATATGTCTTATAATTATTCTTTTACCACTTTAGCCATTTTCAAGCCATCCTTAGTTTTGATTTCGAGGATGTAGATGCCTGATTTCTGAGCAGAAAGATCAATCTTGTTGTTTGTAGACTCCAGTACAACACTACCAGAAAGGTTTCTCACTGTTACTGACTCTATGTTCTCTGCAATGTTAAAGATACCGTCCGGAGATGGGTTTGGAGAGATGTTGCTGGTTACTGAAATCTTCTCATCTCTGGTTGAGGTGAGTAGTGCATCGGAAAGACAACCATAGGTGATTTCACTCTTTAAAGTATTAGATCCTGTAACACTTTCAGACCTATCCAAGTGAGTGGGTCTGTTGTTGCTGTCATATACGTAATTGATATTTACAGCAGTAACACCAGAAGCCCCGAAAGTAAGAACGTTATTCACGTTAAAATACGAAAGCACATCATCATTAAGACCTAACTTTCCAGAAAAAGGATTGATTTTAGTGTCTGATGCAAAATTACCAGTTACCGTAAAACCACTAATTACTACTTTGGCAGTGCTCAAATTGTTACTTCCATTAAAAGTAATACCGCTAACAGTGAAAGAAGACGATGTGATGGAAGACAATTTGTTGCTAGCATAGGTAAAGGTAGAAACCTCTTCGGTTGTTCCTTCTGGTTTATTAACAACTTTGATCAAATTGCCATTAACATCGTAAGTAAATCTCTTGTAAACATCGTTTTTGGTGGTTTTTGATTCATCAGTAAACCCAATAATACTATCTAATTT
Source organism: uncultured Cytophagales bacterium (assembly GCA_945957555.1). Lineage (GTDB taxonomy): Bacteria > Bacteroidota > Bacteroidia > Cytophagales > UBA9547 > CAMFLX01. The sequence goes on along the minus strand of CAMFLX010000005.1, from coordinate 13,425 downwards.
CGTACCGTTGTAGTAATAAACCTCTATAAACTTTAAAGTTTGGAAGGATGGATTAGCAGGAACATAATTGTTACGCTGCACAGGGTTGCCGTTAATATCATACAATAGTTTAGTATGAACAATGTCTGTACCATTTGAAGTGTCCTTTGAAGCAACAATCACCACTTGGCTACCTGTGCAAGTTTGTGATTGGGAAGTATATGCAGCTAAAAGTGCGAATAGAAACGTAAAAGTTTTTTTCATATCGAGATTTTTGAGTAAATATAATGATATATACAGTTTAATGTAGAAAAAGTAACTTTTATTCTTGATATTCCCCTGTTCAGCCACTTAATAGACATTGCCTTTTGTATAGATCTTTTGGGTTAATCTATCAACTCATGGTCATTAAGTCTCGACAAATCCACAGAAACCAATCCATCAGTATCGTATGCTATAATAGATTTGAACTTGGCATTCCATACGATCTCATCATGCGTGTAAGAGATCCAAGAGTGCACCGTTTGAGAAAATGTATCCTCAAAACCTCTGAATAACACAATGACTTCCGCATCTAAATTTGAGACTTCCTGCTCACTCAATCCCCAAAGAGGACTGTCCGAATTGATCGGATGCACGACTGTCCAAGATAACGTTAAAAAGTTGATCTTGGAAATTTCCGTTTTAAGTTCATAGAAAAGCCTTTTAGTAACTCCATTATCTTTTTTCAAGATGGATAAACGCAATTCGACCTCAGCATCGGTTACGGTGCTGCTTTTTGCATTGGCAATCCTAAACATAAGTGCTTTGATACCTTGATAATCACTGATGAGTGCATTTTTGCTTTTGATAATTTTGACAACAGGTCTTGAAAACCTTCCATAAAGTACACCTGCAAACATGGCAAAGATCAATACACCAATGAGTGATTCTAAGGAAGCGACAATATTCACACCCAAACCCGTGGGACTAATGCGCCCATAACCCACCGTGGTAAATGTTTGTGCGCTGAAGAACAAAACTTCCAAAAAGGCTTCCAAATCGGAGGTATATTGAGTTCCTCCAAGATGTTCTACCCCAATTGAAAAATAGATGAGTCCAAAAATAAGATTGGCAACAATGAAAACCCCTATGACAACCAGAAAAAACTTAGTCCATGTGGTAACAATAAGCGTTCTATATAAACTAAATCTATCAAAAAACGAAAGGCCAAGTTTACGTATATTGTTACGCCCATCGCTAGTAATAAGGCGTGTATTATTTTGGTTGCTCAGGTTGGAAAATCCAGTATTGACCTTTTCTAGGTTTTCTTGAATTTTGCTCATGTTCAATCTTTTCTTTTGAGATCCTTAAACACAAATACCAATCGACCAATAGTAGTACCGAGTGCCAGCAGTGCTAAAAAGCAGGAAAGAACTTTGGCTTCTGTACTGAAAGAAGAACGGAACAGAAATAAGGCGGCAAAGTATAAGATCATGCCTAAAAAGGCTGCAGCCATAGCAACGAAAATCCAACCGACTACTTTCATAAAAAATTCATTAAAAATGTTTTGCAAATATAGACTAGGAATTCATAAAAGCCTAGTTGATACCGCCTTTGTGACTCTAAATGCCTAGCAATGTTATTCTTTATTTGTGAACCAATCGTTTTAAATGTTCCAAATACTTCTCCCCTAAAACCTGTCTGTCAAAGTGTTTCAAAGCATACTCGTAGCCATTTTCACCCTCTATCTTTATCCTTTCAGGTTGATCAAGATACAGTCTCGTTTTCTGTGCAAAGTCATCAGGATTTTCTGGTTCCACATACACCCCACACTGGGCAGCCTCTACCAATTCTCGAGAAACACCATCTATCACCATGATGATGGGCTTCTTACAAGACATGTAGTCAAAGGTTTTATTAGAATATACCGTTTTAAAGGTATCTACTTTCTTTAACACCGATGTGCCAATGTCTGAGGCAAGTATGTACTTAAACACTTCTACTTTTGAAACGGGCCCAATAAACTCCACATTGTCTAAGCCCCGATCTTGGGCATCTTTGATGAGTTCGTCGCGCTGCATACCAGCACCAATAAGTACAAAGTGTGCTTTGGTGCCTTTAAGGCGTTCAGCGGTATCTAAAACCTGTATCAAGTGGTTGGCTACACCGTGGGCACCTACGTAGGTAATCACCAATTTGCCCTCCCAACCCAATTCTTTTCTGGTTGTCGCGATGTCCATAGTGTTCAACAACTTCTCAGACAGGGAAAAGTCTGAGGCATTGGGGATCATGATCACTTTGCTAGAAGGTACATTTTTGTTTTCAACGAGTTTTTTCTGAAAGGCAGGCGTTAAGGTATTGATCAAAGTAGCGTTTTTATAAATGGTTTTTTCAAACCAATAAGCGAACTTAATGATCCATTTGTTTGTCAACACACCTGTGTCTATAGCAGATTCTGGCCATAAGTCCCTGATTTCAAACACTAAAGGCAATCTCTTTAGTTTGGAGAGCAACAGGGCTGTAATACCCACAAAAAGAGGTGGGGAGGTGACCAAGATGAGATCGTACTTGCCTTTTACTTTGAAAAGTCCTGCCCAAATACTGGAAAAAACGAAAGAAAAGTAGGCCCATAGCCTCCCTAAAAAGCTAGTATTATAAGATTCAGAAACATGGCAACGCCAAATGTGGATCCCGTCTTGATTGGTCTCTTGAAGAAAATATTTGCCTTTATATTTATCCTTTTTGAGTCCAGTAGTGTAGTGGACCATTCCAGCGATCACGGTAATATCGGCTCCTTTTTCTTTCCAAATCTTAGTAAGTTCGTTGAATCGAGAACCACCACCATCCCCTTCGTCAAGGAAATATTGGTGTATGAGTAAAATTTTCATTAAAATTATATAGCTGATTTTACAAAATACCTTTTGAGCCAAGTTTGTCTAGCTGGACACTTAAAATACTCAAGATATTCTGCTTTGTTTGATACTAGTGTATTAAATACTAAAGTATTTTCAGTAATAGAGCCTTTTGTAATCTCCGCCTTAAGATCAGAAAGCTTCAGGGTTTTGATTTGTTCTTCTACGAAGAATGCCACTGAGGTTTTGTCTAACAAGTTAATGTGTAGCTCTTCTTCTATAGTTTTGATAATTTTGACGCTTTTGTCTATAGAACAGCCGCTTGCGTCATTTAAGGATTCATTTACTGCAAGTATGATAAATCTTTGGCTTTCAATCAAAAACGAAGATTCCAAAACATGATTATGGCTCGTCCACTCTTGGGTAAAGTTTTTAAGTATAAGGTTGAGATACTCTATTTCTGAATCAGAAAAAAATCTGTCTGCCTGAAATACCCAAAGTCTAGAATTATGATCTATATTTTCAAATGGAACATGCATATGATAGCAATGATATGGACCGTATTTTAGTTCAAAAGTAATAAATAAATAACTGAAACGTCAGTAGACAAAACAATTTCTTCAAATCAGAGCATTTTCTAAACTTTACCTTGTATTTTCCGTATAAAAACTAACATTTTTTAATTATTTTTTACTCTAAAATGGCTCAAATCAAATCTGAATCGGAGAAGTTTTTAATCGAAGTAGCTTGGGAAGTATGTAATCAAGTGGGTGGTATTTACACGGTTATTAGATCCAAGGTGCCCGCCATCAAAGAGCGATGGGGAAACAATTATTGTTTGATTGGCCCTTATTTTCATCATAAAGCTATTTCTGAATTTGAACCTATAGATGATTATACTGACATATTTGGTCAGGCGGTTTTAAAAATGCGTGAAATGGGTTTTGAGGTACAGTATGGGCGCTGGCTGGTTTCTGGAAAACCAAAAGTGATCCTTATCAACCCCTTTTATGTATACTATAAGTTGGGTGAAATCAAATACGACCTTTGGAATAGACACGATATTCCTTGTGAACATGCAGACGAACTGCAAACACAAGTGATTGCCTTTGGATATTTGGTAAAGGAATATCTCAAAATATTAACCAATGTTGAAGAAGCCAAGGAGCATAGATTTGTTGGGCACTTCCACGAGTGGATGGTGGCTACCGCTATACCAGATATCAGATATGAAAACATACCAGTAACAACGGTTTTTACTACTCATGCTACGCTTTTGGGAAGGTATCTAGCGATGAATGATGGAAACTTCTATGATAACCTATATCATTATTATTGGTCCAATGAAGCGAGACATTTTAATATAGAATGTCCAGTAAAAATAGAAAGAGCTGCTGCTCATGGTGCGGAAGTTTTTACAACTGTAAGTGATGTAACTGGCAAGGAATGTGAAGCTCTTTTAGGAAGAAGAACTGATGTAAATCTACCGAATGGTCTTAATATTCAGCGATTTGCAGCGTTACACGAGCATCAGAATTTACATAAATTGTACAAGGATAAGATCCATAAATTTGTGGTGGGTCATTTTTTTCAAAGCTATTCGTTTGATTTGGACAATACTTTGTATTTTTTCACATCAGGCAGATATGAATATAAAAATAAAGGTTTTGACTTAACTATAGAAGCTTTAGCAAGGCTAAACCACAAAATGAAGTCGATAGGAATGAACACAACAGTGGTTATGTTCTTCATCACCAAGCGTGACTTCCAGTCGATCAATCCGGAAGTACTTCAGACCAGAGCCACCCTAGAAGAGATTCGGCAGACTTGTAATGAAATCCAGGAACAGGTAGGCGAGAAGCTGTTTGAGGCGGCTGCAGCCAGTAGTGACTTGCGCATGCCGGATTTGAACCAATTTGTTGACGAATATTGGAGGTTAAGATTGAGACGTACCTTGCAAAGCTGGAAAAATGGTACGCTTCCTAAAATAGTAACCCACAACTTATGGAATCCTGAAAAGGATGATATATTAAATTACTTAAAAACAACCCACCTGATCAACAACTCTTGGGATAAGGTTAAGGTGGTTTACCATCCAGACTTTATTACACCTTCCAATCCACTATTCGGAATGGAATATGGGCAATTTGTAAGGGGCTGTCACTTGGGGGTATTCCCGAGCTATTATGAACCATGGGGTTATACACCTTTAGAGGCCATGGCAAGTGGTGTTCCGGCCATTACCTCTGATTTGGCAGGCTTTGGTGATTATGTATTACAGCATATTCCTAATCCAGAAGAGAAAGGAGTTTATGTCGTTAAGCGATACCGTAAGTCGTTTAGTGAGGCTGCCGAAGAGTTGGCTAATTTGATGTTTTCATTTGTGCAACAAGGCAGAAGAGAGCGAATAGATCAGAGAAATAGAGTTGAAAGTGTTTCTGAACATTTTGATTGGAGCAATCTTGCGAATTACTATGATAAAGCCTATGACATGGCTGTAGAGCGTAAATATGATTGATGTGATGGAGTATTCATAGACAAATAAAAGGGCTACAGATTTCAGAATCCGTAGCCCTTTCCTTTTAAGTTTTGAAGCATTGCAATTATTGAGCGTATTCCTCTATAGGTGCACACGTACATACCAGATTTCTATCTCCATACGCATTGTCTATACGTCCCACTGAAGGCCAGAATTTAGCGTCTTTGATCCAACTGAGCGGGAATGCAGCCTTTTGTCTTGTATAAGGCTTCTCCCAAACATCTGCCGTGAGTACAGCAGCGGTATGGGGAGCATTTTTGAGGACATTGTTAAACTTGTCTGATGTACCATTCTCGATTTCAGCTATTTCTTGTCTGATGGCAATCATAGCCTCGCAAAATTTATCAAGTTCCGCTTTGCTTTCAGATTCTGTGGGTTCGATCATGAGGGTACCAGCAACTGGGAATGATACCGTGGGAGCATGGTAGCCGTAGTCCATAAGGCGTTTGGCGATATCTTCAACCTCCACGTTTACAGTATGTTTAAACCCTCTACAATCTAAAATCATTTCGTGCGCACAGAAACCATTTACACCTGTATAAAGTACTGGATAATAAGATTCTAATCTGGCTTTGATGTAATTGGCATTCAAAATCGCATATTTTGTGGCTTCTGTCAGACCTTCTCCTCCCATCATGGAGATATAGGCGTATGAAATCAATAAGATACTTGCACTTCCATAAGGTGCTGCCGAAACTGCTGATATAGCTTTTTCGCCTCCTGTTTTAACAACAGCATGACCAGGTAGATAAGGAGCCAAATGCTTGGCTACTCCGATTGGCCCCATACCTGGGCCACCACCGCCGTGTGGAATACAAAATGTTTTGTGTAAATTCAAATGACATACATCAGCCCCTATGGTGCCTGGGCTTGTGAGGCCAACCTGAGCATTCATATTGGCGCCATCCATATATACCAAACCACCGAAATCATGAATAATTTGAATAATGTCTTTAATGTGTTCTTCAAAAACACCATGTGTTGAGGGGTAAGTGATCATTAAACATGCAAGATCATCTTTATGGGCGATTGCCTGTTGTTTTAAATCTTCAAGATCAATATTGCCGTTTTCATCACATTTTACCACTACGACTTTCATTCCTACCATTACAGCACTTGCAGGGTTTGTGCCATGTGCAGAAGATGGTATGAGTGCTACATTTCTATTGGAATTACCTCTATCTTGGTGGTACGCCCTGATCACCATTAGCCCTGCATATTCACCCTGTGCCCCAGAGTTGGGTTGTAGCGAAACTGCATGAAAACCGGTAATTTGTGACAGCCAACTTTCCAGATCCTTAAATATGATATCATAGCCTTTGGCCTGTTCTTTAGGCGCAAAGGGGTGAAGTGCTCCAAATTCTGGCCATGTCACTGGAATCATTTCTGAGGTTGCATTTAATTTCATGGTGCATGAGCCCAACGAAATCATTGAATGCACCATAGACAAATCCTTATTCTCCAGTTTTTTCAGATACCTTAACATCTCATGTTCAGAGTGATATTCATTGAAGACTGAATATTCTAAAAATCTACTGGTGCGTTTGAGTTCCACAGGAATAAAGGATGCATAAGAAGCATTGGAATATTCTTCAGAATCCAGTTTATTGCCTGAAAGGCTTGTAAATATTTCAATAATATCCCTAACATCTTCCGTTTTAGTAGTTTCGTCAAGTGAAATACCCACAGTTCTGTCATCAACTTTTCTGAAATTGATTTCTTTTTGAACACCAAGCTCTAATATTTTATCGGCATTGGCGACTTTCACCGTGAGGGTATCAAACCAAGATTTGTTGACAAGCTCATAATCATGACTTTGTAGTTGATGCGAAAGATAACTGGTAAGAGCATTCACCCTTTCAGCTATTTTTTTGAGACCTTCTGGGCCATGGTAAATTGCATATGAAGCAGCCATTACAGAAAGTAAAACCTGTGCAGTACAAATGTTAGATGTCGCTTTTTCTCTCCTGATATGTTGCTCCCTAGTTTGTAATGACATTCTGTAGGCTTTGTTGCCTTGTGCATCAACAGAAACTCCAATAATTCTACCAGGGATACTTCTCTTGTATTCGTCTTTGGTGGCAAAAAAACCAGCATGCGGGCCACCGTATCCCATAGGAACACCAAATCTTTGTGCGGATCCGACCACAACATCAGCCCCCATTTCTCCTGGAGACTTTAGTAGTGTAAGACTCAATAGATCAGCCACAAATCCGACTAAAATTTTGCTTTCATGTGCTTTTCCTATAAATGAGGTATAATCAATGATAGAGCCATATGTGTCTGGATAAGACAAAAATACAGCATAGTAACTTTCGTCGAAATCAAACTTGTGTTCGTCGTCAATGACCAAATCAATACCAATGGGTTGAGATCTGGTAACCAGTACGTCTATAGTCTGTGGATGTAGATTTTTTGATATGAAGATTTTATGAGCATTGATTTTAGATCTATCCTTAACAGCGTATAACATGGTCATAGCTTCAGCTGCTGCTGTACCTTCGTCCAAAAGTGATGCATTGGCAATTTGCATTCCAGTAAGCTCTGTGATCATCGTCTGAAAATTGATCAACATTTCTAGCCTACCTTGAGCAATTTCTGCTTGATATGGAGTGTATGCGGTATACCATCCTGGGTTTTCAAGGATATTCCTTAGGATTACATTTGGCGTGTAGGTATTGTAGTATCCCATACCAATATAGGATCTATAAATCTTGTTTTGCTTAGCAATATCTCTAAGTCTTGACAAGAAATCTGTCTCAGATTGCGCAGTTAAAAGCTGTAGGGGTGTTTCTAATCTGATTCCCTTAGGAATCGTTTTTGTAATTAGATCATTCAAAGAATCCAGTCCAATGGCCTGGAGCATTTTGTTTGTTTCTGAGGCACTTGGACCAATGTGGCGACCTTGAAACTTCTCTGCACTTATATTCATATCATCCAAAAATCAAGACTGCAAAGGTAATCATTTGCCTTGATTTTATGAATGAGCCATTTCATTTAATATCAAAATCAATCCCATTTTTTCTGAAAATCGCCTCTTGAGAAAAATTTTTCTATAATACAGTATAATAAAATAAAAAAATACCTGCTTCCCATTTCCTTGATTTTGAGTTTTGACTCCCCTGCTTTTCTGTTTCTCCAAGAATTAGGGACAATCGTATATGAATAGCCTCTCACGATAGCCTTGAGAGGAAGTTCGAGTGTGAGGTTGAAATGAGGGGAAAGAAATGGCTTAAGGCCCTGCATGGTTTCTCGTTTGTATAGCTTGAATGCATTCGTGCAATCTGTATATTTTACACCAATCGTCATAGAGACAATGAAGTTTGCAATTCGGTTTATTATTTTTTTTGTCTGTGGGTAATCATACACTTCCCCACCTTTTGTCCATCTGTTCCCAAACACGCAATCCCAATTACCTTCTACCATTGTTCTATAAAATTTAACGAGATCATCGGGACTATCAGAAAGATCGGCCATCATAATAGCAACACAATCACCTGAAAAACGCTCTAGGCCATACCTCACCGCAAATCCAAAACCATTGGGGCCTTTGTTGGTTTCAAATTTAAGAGTTGGTATGATAGGCTGTAAATTAGTTAATATTTCTACTGTATTGTCTTTAGAATTGTCGTTGGTCACGAAAATTTCATGATCGATCCCTTCTGAAACTAACTTATCATACAGTGTTTGCAAAGTTTCAGCAATTGAACCTTCCTCGTTGTATGCTGGAATGACTACAGAGAGTTTCATTTGATGTTTACATTTTTATATAGGATTTCGTGAAAGTCGCCAAATCCGTGTTTGATTTTCTTAAATTCGTTAAACCCGTTAGATTTCAAGATCTCATTAATTTCAACATGATTTCCTTTGTTAATATACATATCATCGGAATGGCTTTCCAATTGTATATATTTAATAGTTAATGTGTCGTTGCTCTCAAATAATCCTTTTAAGCATTGTAATTCGTGCCCTTCAACATCAATTTTAATGATATCAATATTTTGCAAGTTGTTTTTCGCTATAAAATCTGAAATCCTGCAAACCTCTACTTCATACTTTTTTACAATAATGGCCTCTGGTTTAACCCCCAAAATTTTTGACTTTTGTTTAAGATAGGTTGATTCATAGTTCAACTCTTCGAATGTCGAAGTTTCATTTAAAAGGTTTTCTTGGAAAATCAGTTTTCCATTTATATTACTTACACCTTGATTGCTAAGATGTACATTTGTACAGTTTTTGTATTTTTTTTCGAGACTTCTAAATAATGTGGGATTGGGCTCGAAACCGTAAATCTTAGTATTTGACGAAATCGATCTGAAAAAATCGATGCTTTGGCCTTTGTTAGAGCCAATATCTATGATGGTTATTAATGTATTCGAATTAAACAGACTCTTATAAACTCTTTTTAGCTCTGGGTAAAATACAATTCTTTCATTGATTCCAATAAGCTTTTGAATAATCGAAGTCCTTAAGTGCCGAAACATTGTATTAACTTCTTGAGGTAGTGGAGGTGTAAATCTGACTCAAAATGTCATTAATATCATATTTCCAACTCCAGTTTGGATAGTGCTCTTTAAATTTTCTGAGGTCGCTAATCCACCAGATATGATCTCCTATTCTATTAGTTTCAGTATAGGTATAGTTCATTTTTTTTCCCGTAATTTTCTCCGAAAGGGCAATCGCTTCAGCCATGGAACAATTGGAGTGTCTTCCCCCTCCAGCATTATATACTTCCGCTATTCGGGGGTTTTGATAAAAATGCCAAAACATGTTCACAAGATCCCAACTATGTATATTATCACGCACCTGCTTGCCCTTGTAGCCAAACACAGTGTATTGCTCTCCCGTAACGGCGCATTTCATTAAATAAGATAAGAATCCGTGCAGCTTTGCGCCAGAATGATTTGGACCAGTTAGACATCCTCCTCTGAAAATACCTGTTTTCATATTGAAGTATCTTCCGTATTCCTGAACTAATATATCAGCCGCTACTTTTGATGCACCAAAAAGTGAGTGTTTGGTATGATCAATACTCATCTTTTCGTCAATACCATCTGTAAAATAGTTATGCTTTGAGCTTATTTCCCATCTGGTTTCAAGTTCTACCAATGGAAGATAGTTTGGGTTGTCACCATATACTTTGTTTGTAGAAGTAAAAATGAAAACGGCCTCAGGACAGTGTAAACGTGTTAGTTCCAACATGTTCAAGGTTCCGTTTGCATTCACCGAAAAATCAGTAAAGGGTTCTTTTGCCGCCCAGTCATGACTTGGTTGTGCCGCAGTATGTACAATAAGTTTTATGTCAGCTTTATACTCCAGAAATATTCTTTCGAGCCCTTCCACATCTCTAATATCTACAGAATAAGGTTTGTAATTTGGATATTTCTCAACAAGTCTATCGTTGTTCCATATCGTTGAGCCATCTTTTCCGAAAAAATACTCTCTAAGATTATTGTCAATGCCCACGACTAGGTCAAATTTGTCCGAAAAAAAACTCACTGATTCACTTCCTATAAGCCCAGCAGAACCAGTGATGATTGCAATTTTCATTTATAGTATCGATTTGAATTTATAAAATTAAGTATTTGCAACCTCACATATAACCTTGTTGTTTTAAAGACAATGTTTTGGTTTAAATACAGTTGACCTAATGTTGATTTAACGAATTTAAGCGGGCAAAATTAGTGAATTGAATTAATAAAAAAAATTATAATATTGAGGAATTCCTATTCATTTAGTAATCGGACAGTCCCTATTTTGATTTAATTTGTGAATGTACTTAGCTTGTGTGATTTGTTTTCACATTATCTTTGTAGGATGGTAACACTATAGCTTCGTTAGAATGTTAACTTCACTCAAAGGTTTTTTTTTAAAAATATGTAACAACTACTTTCTCCTGTTGTTGTTTGTAATCTTGCTCCCTCCTGTACTTGTTGAACAAGTAAGAATAGGTATAGATCCATCATGGAAAATAGCTTTAGGCTTAGCAAACCTAAATGGACTTGTTTTTGGCCGTGATATAGTTTTTACTTACGGTCCCTTACATTTTTTGATTACAAAAGTAGGTGTACTTTATTCTTATAAGTGGATTATTGCAACATTCGAATTTGTAACGATAGGTCTTGTTGTTTATATTATATCACAAGTTTCTCAAAGAGAAAGCCACCGCTTAAAGTGGTTGTTTTTATTAGTTTTTTGTTTTCTAATCTCAGATGTGTCATGTGAGTATTATTTGCTGTTAATATTCTTATTTGCAGTTTATCAAGTACTTGTGCTTAAAAATTATAAGTATTTATATTTTATACTGTTGATTTCTGTCTTAACCTTTTTTGTAAAAATAAATTATGGATTTGTCAATTTTCTGATCATGTTTATGGTGTTTGTGTCCGTCAGTATCATTGATTACAAAAAAACACCTATTATCCTTTTTTTAACCTTCTGTTATTTTGTATCCGTTTTTGTTCTTTCTATTCTTTTAAGAGTGGATATGAGGGGGTATTTGTTGAGTGGTATAAGGTTTATTGATGACTATAATGACGCAATGATGTTACCCTTTAGTATTTCTGATCCAGTGGATTGGGTTGGTGTTTTTATTTTATGCATTTTCTGTTTTCTAATACTCGTGAATATAAAATTCTTTCTTAAAAAAGAGAATATTTTAGTTTCGATCATCTATTGTTTTTATTATTTTCTTCTGTTTAAAAATGGTTTTGTTAGAATAGATACACATATTTTTGTTTTTATTTTTAATACTCTAATTTTTTATCTGCTTTTATATATTTGGAACAAAGATTTGAAATATTTCTGGACGAGTACTTTTGTAACAATGGCTCTTGGTTTTACTAGTTTAGTACTAGGCTTTTTAAACTTTTTCTATTTTCATGAAAATTCTATATTTCATGTTAAGCACTTCAAAGAGAAGGTGTTTTTTTGGAATTATGGAATGGATCTAATCGGGGATTTAAAATATAAAGGTAGTTTTGATGACAAGAATAATGAACAAATTAAACTTGATGTTTCTCAGTTGTCACGTATTGCTAATAATAGTGTGGATATCCTTCCTATGAATATTGGTTTACTATATAGAAACAAGTTGAATTATGCTCCTAGGCCTGTAATTCAGTCATATGCAGCATATAGTCTAGGTTTAGATTCATTAAATTATAAAAAATACATCAGTTCAGAAGCTCCACATTTTTTATTGTTTTTAAATGAAAGTATAGATAAAAGAATGCCCTTTTGGGATGAGAGCATAACAAAGCGTGGTATATCAGAGAAGTACGAACTCATAGAATCGAGTTTAAACCCTGATAGCTCTTATTTATTATTCGAAAAAAGAGATGGTTTGGTTAATACAGAAGAAATCCAGCTTTCCAAATTCTTAGATAAGATTAATAATTGGATCGACGTTCCAAAAGACATGGATAACATCTACTTATATGTTGATGTGAAATATTCATTGAGCGGAAAGCTTATGAGATTATTGTTTCATGCTCCAATACTTGAGGTTGAATTTTCAAGTCAAGATGGTACTGTAGAGAAGTTTAGGTGTATTTCCAAAATTCTTAGCACAGGGGTTTTGATAAATAAATTAATTATGTCAAACAGAGATGTGTACAATTTTTATAGTGGGAAACATAGTAAACTCAGACAAATTAGAAAATTTAGGATTTTAGGGGAATTTGGTTTTGATGAAAAAATACGTTGTAGGTTTGTTAAATACTTGAATAAGTGAAAGCAATAAAAATTCACTTAATATTGAGTTTTATAAAATTTATTTCAAAATAGCCTCTAAAGATTTTTCGTTTTTATGGATCCATTCATGTATTTCTGACATGATAACTTGAGGGGTTATCTCTGGTTGCCAACCTGTCAATTTTGATACCTTTGTATTGTCCGTCACATAAAGTTTAATATCTGCGGCTCTTGTTTCTGAAATCCGATCTATTTGAATTTTATTCCTAGTAATGTTTTCACAAAGGTTTGTAAGTTCTAAAAGTGATACGCTAACTTCATTACTACCGCCAACATTAAAAGTTTCGCCGTTTACTTTGTCTATGTTATGGATCTGAC
>CAMFLX010000004.1 GCA_945957555.1 uncultured Cytophagales bacterium | reverse complement strand
TCTATGTTATGGATCTGACAGTCAACCAATCTATATAGATCCCTTACGTGAAGAATATCCCTAGTTTGTTTGCCATGACCTCCGTAACCTATATAGGCGAGTTTTTGATTCCAGAAATGTTTCGCCATCCAGAGAACGACCACGCCTTGATCTACTTTGCCCATCTGCCAGGGGCCTGTAATCACGCCACAACGGTTGATTACCGCTTTTACCCCTGCCAAAGCATTATATTCGTTGATCATTAGCTCTGAAGCCAACTTAGTTGCTCCATAAAATGAACGACTACCCGTCAATGGAAAATCCTCTGCAATTCCTCTGCTCGACACTCCAGCAATTGGTTGCTGATCTGAAAGTACAAACCTACTCTCTTTTTCTTCAAAGTTTAGATTTTCCAGAGTTTTAATTGGATATACCCTACTCGTGGAAAGAAAAATAAATCCTGCGTCGAGACGTTTTGCAAGTTCTAGACAATTAACCGTGCCCGTTAAGTTGTTGTTATATACCTGCTCTACAGGAGAGGTAATACCGGCCATAACCGATGGTTCGGCTGAGGCATCAATGATAAAATCAATATCCTTGATCTCATAAAGGTCTTCTCTACATCTAATATCTCCATGGGTGAACTTTATACCTACTGCAGTAAGTCTAGAAATATTCAATTCTGAGCCCCTCCTCTTGAGGTTATCAAGACAAGTTATTTCATAATTGGAATAGTATTGCCTTAAGAGTAAGGCCAAATTACTCCCTACAAAACCAGCACCTCCAGTAATTAAAATTCTCATCTAAATATGATATGACAATGTTGGATTTTATTTCAATTGCTCTAGAATGCCCCTAAACGATGTGGCTTTTGCAATGATATCTTGAAGTTCAGAGATCTGTACACGCTCTTGCGCTAAGGTATCTCTATAACGTACCGTTACTGTATTGTCTTCCAGTGTTTGGTGGTCTACAACGATACAGAAAGGCGTTCCGATCAAATCTTGACGCGTGTAACGCTTTCCAATAGCATCTTTTTCTTCATAAAAGACATTAAAGTCTATTTTTAAGTCTTGATATATCTTTTGAGCTATTTCTGGAAGACCATCTTTTTTGGTCAATGGGAAGATTGCAGCTTTGATTGGTGCCAAAGCGGGATGGAATTTTAAGTAAACCCTTTCCTTTTGGTTTTCACCTTCGCCCACTACTTCTTCCGTGTAAGCATTACAAAGTTGTACCAAGAACGTGCGGTCAGCACCTACAGAAGTCTCTACTACATAAGGGATGTAGTTTTGGTTGATCTCTGTATCAAAATATTGTTGTTTTTTGCCAGAATATTGTTGATGATTTTTCAAATCAAAATCTGTGCGAGAGTGAATACCTTCAATTTCTTTGAATCCAAATGGAAACTCATACTCGATATCTACCGCAGCATTGGCATAGTGTGCAAGTTTTTCGTGATCATGAAATTTGATCTTGTCTGCAGGAATACCTAAGGCTAAATGCCAAGCTTTACGAGCCTCTTTCCAAGTGTTGTACCATTCAATCTCTGTGCCAGGACGCACAAAAAACTGCATTTCCATTTGTTCAAATTCGCGCATACGGAAAATGAACTGACGCGCTACGATCTCGTTACGGAAAGCTTTACCGATCTGAGCGATTCCAAAAGGAACCTTCATACGGCCAGACTTTTGTACATTGAGGAAGTTTACAAAAATACCTTGTGCGGTCTCTGGGCGTAAGTATATAGTTTCTGCTTCTTCTGCCACAGAACCAACTTTGGTAGAGAACATTAAGTTGAATTGACGTACTTCCGTCCAGTTGCTGGTGCCAGATACTTGACATTTGATTTTCTCATCAATGATCAATTCTCTCAATCCTGCTAGATTGTCTTCTTTGATGAGCGCATTCATCTTATCTTCCACCTCTTGAGCCTTATCTTTTTGGCCAAGGTCTTTTAAAGTTTCTATGTGGGCTTCGATCAAGTGATCTACTCTGTATCTTTTCTTGCTGTCTTTATTGTCAATCATTGGATCGCTAAAGCCGTCTACGTGGCCAGAAGCTTTCCAAGTAGTAGGGTGCATAAATATAGCAGCATCTATGCCCACAATGTTTTCATAAAAATGAGTCATTGTTTTCCACCATAGACTCTTAAGGTTGTTCTTAAGCTCTACTCCATATTGACCATAGTCATATACAGCTTGCAAGCCATCATATATTTCACTGGAAGGGAATACGAAACCGTACTCTTTAGCATGGGAAATGATCTTTTTTAATGTTGCGTTCTCTATCTGATTCTTTTCTTTCTCTGCCATTGTGTGCAAAATTCAATTCTAAAAAGCGAAATTAGGGATATTATTTAATAATTCTCAATTATAAGTTTCGAATTTTAAATGAGTTTATTCCAAAAAACATACTAACAAACACCTTTTTCTATGAGTCCCATTAGGATGTGAATAACTTTTATATGTACTTCTTGGACACGATCAGCATAACCAAAATGTGGCACTCTAATCTCCACGTCACAAAGTGGGGCAAGCTTGCCACCGTCCTTACCCGTAAGACCAATTACTTTCATGCCCAATTCTTTAGCAAGTTTAGCAGCATTGATCACATTCTCCGAATTACCACTGGTCGTAATGGCCAATAAGACATCACCCTCTTTCCCTAGAGCCTCTAAGTATCTTGAAAAAATGTGAGCGTAGCCATAATCGTTTCCTACACAAGTAATGTGCCCAGGTTCTGAGATTGATAATGCAGGTATAGCCCTTCTGTGCTCTCTATATTTTCCAGTAAGTTCTTCAGAAAAGTGCATGGCATCACATGAGGAACCTCCATTACCACAGGAAATGAGTTTGCAGCCATCAAGCACCGCTTTTATCATGAGGTCGCCCGCATGGTTGATTTTATGAAGATTTTCTTCATTGGCCAAAAAGTCACTTAGGACTTTGGCGGAAGTCATTAATTCGTCCTTTATGAAAGCGATTTGGCTCATGACAATGTGATGTTGCTTTGAAGTGTAACTAGTTTACTGTAGAGTCCTTGTTGCGCAAGAAGTTCTTGGTGGGTCCCTTTTTCAATAATTTGACCGTCACTCAATACTACAATAATGTCTGCGTGTTGTATAGTGCTGAGTCTGTGTGCGATTACAAGAGAAGTTCTGTTATTCATAAGGTTGTTCAGAGCATCTTGTACCAATCGTTCAGATTCAGTATCAAGAGCCGAGGTAGCCTCGTCCAAAATTAATATTTCTGGATTTTTAAGGATGGCCCTAGCAATGCTTAAACGTTGTTTTTGTCCTCCAGAAAGTTTATTGCCCCGATCACCAATCGTTGTCTCATAACCATTTTCTGATTTTTCTATGAATTCATGAGCATTGGCAATCTTAGCTGCATTCTCTACCTGTTCTCTAGTTGCCTTGGGATCTCCAAAAGCAATATTATTATAAATAGTATCATTGAACAGAACTGCTTCTTGAGCAACAATCCCGATCTTTTCTCTAATACTTTTGATTTTAAGATCTTTGACATTATTGCCATCAAAGGAAATCCGTCCCTCTTCTATGTCATAAAATCTGGACACCAAGTCTGCCAAGGTCGATTTGCCACTGCCCGATGGTCCTACAAGAGCTACGGTTTTCCCCTTAGGAATTTCTAAGTTGATGTTTTTTAACACATAGTTTTGGTTGTATTTAAAAGATACGTTTTCAAAATTGATGCTTTTTTCAAAGGTTTTTAGTTCTACGCTCTGAGGATGGTCTTTGATGGTTTCTTCTCTGTCTATGATTTCAAATACCTTTTCGCCAGATACGATACCTTTTTGAATGGAACTAATACAGCTTACCAAGCTTTTGGCAGGAACCAGAATTTGTGAGAATATGGCTAAGTAGGTGATGAATTCACTGCCTTTAAGGTCAGATTCTCCTGCAATGATCATACTTCCACCCACGAAAACGATCAAAGCTGCCATACTGATACCTGAGAACTCGGAAAACAGGGAAGAGAAGTCTACCCTAATGTCTTGCTTGCGTTTCTCTTTGGCATTAAGTTCGTTTATTTCTGCATACTTTTTTGACAGAAAAAGTTCTGCTGCAAAAGATTTGATCACCCTTAGTCCACCGATCGACTCGTCTGTGATGCTCAGCATGGTCCCATTCGTATCATTAATAATTTTGGCTTGCTTACGCAGTCTTTTTGTAGTCATACCAATAAAAACGCCTCCGATTGGCAAAACAAATGCTGCAATGATAGTGAGTTTCCAAGAGATGAAGATCAAGAGCGATAAGGTGGAAATGATCATAATAGGTTCTCTGAAAAACGCTTTGAGCGTATCAGCCACCATTTGTTCAATATTTACGATATCAAAAGTGAACTTTGTAAGCATTTCACCTTTGCGAGCTTCGGAGAAGTAGCCCACTTCCATCTGAATCAGTTTGTTGTAGAGTGTTTGCCGAATCTTAGAGGTAACTTCTTTTTTGGCCTCTTGCATAATTCTGATCGAAAAAAACTTGAAGAAGTTGGTAAGGAAATTACTGGTTAAGATCACTATGCAAACCAAAATCAAGGAGCCACTTTTGCCCAAAAACCCACTTTCTTGAACCTTTGCATAATAGTAAAGCAACAATTGGTTCGTATATTCTTTGTTAAGTGCAAACTTTGGCATTGTAACTACCACGTTGTCCTTATACTGATTGAATATGATGTCAAGCATCGGAATTAACATGTAGAATGTTAGCATGTAAAAGAGTACCGAAAGTATGGTAAATACAAAGAACGGTACTGCATATTTACTGAATGGCTTGATAAATGAAATGACTCTGAGATATGTCTTCAACTGATTTCTGAAATTTTAACAAAATTATCTTATTTGTTCCAAAGATTTGATGCTTTAATAAGACTTTTTATTAACACGATCGTAAAAGTGGTTTTTGTGGTAATGGATTCACTTAAAGCGAATATGTCGATCGGCTCGAAGTAGTTAAGTGGGGTATATGGTCAATTCAATATTAGTATTTTGTTAAAAAAATGTAACTTTACGGTTAAGTTTTTTACATGAAAAATCTATACTTAAGTGAAAGAAAATAAAATACCTCATTTTGTAAAAATTGCGCTGGGGCTATATTTGTTGTTTTTAGCCACATTTTCGATTTTAAGAATCATATTATTATTTAATGAATTGGATTTTGAAAATATTGCCTGGGGGAAATATGTGATAGGTGCTATGAAAAAGGGTTTTATGTTTGATACCCTTATTATCGCTTATCTATTGGTAATCCCATACGTGATATGGGTGATTTCAGAATTTTATACATCCAAGAAATCTATTTTGTACAGAACATCTATGTACATCACTATTTTAGGAATAGTTTTAGCTCTGATGATCGGAGTGGCTAATGTAGCCTATTTTGAATATTTTCAATCTCACATTACCCAAGCAGTACTTAGCTGGATGGGTACACCTACCTCTGTGCTGAGTTTGATATTTTCTGAACCCCAATATTTGGTATCACTTATTTTGTTTTTGGTAGTTTCGGGTATTATTGTTTATATGGTGATACGTATCTTTAATAGCAGGATGCGCGCACTTGAGCAGCCTGTACTGAGAACTTCTAAATATGTGGGAGCCGTTTTATTGTCGGCATTGGTCTTTCTTTCATTGAGAGGGAGAATAGATGCACCACTTAGGGAAGGGGATGCATTTTTTTCAGTGAGTCCTTTTTATAATCAATTAGGACTCAATCCGGTTTTTACGTTCATTAAAAGTATTTCGAATAAAGTCAGTTTAATGGATGACAGGATGGCCCTTGAAAATTGCCATGAATACCTTCAAGCAGATGATCAACTGGCATCTATTTCCCCCATTGCTAGGTACATAAAGGGTGACACTACAAGTCTAAACTACAATGTGGTTTTGGTCTTAATGGAAAGTATGTCTGCTGCAAAACTATCTCGATTTGGTAATCCTAATAATCTTACGCCAAACCTTGATAGTGTAGCCCGGTTAGGAATCTCGTTTGACAATATATACAGTGCTGGTATCCACACCAATAACGGGGTTTTTTCTACACTATATTCATTTCCTGCCTTAAAAAGAGTCCGTCCCATGGCCACAGTACCCATAAACGCCTATCATGGATGGCCACATGTACTTAAAAGTGAAGGGTATCAAACAATGTTTTTTACGACCCATGATCCAGGGTTTGATAATTTGGCGGTATTTACAAAAAAAAATGCCTTTGACACGTTATACTCCAGCGAAATCTATCCAAAAGAAAAGTCAATAGGTACTTATGGAGTACCTGATGACTATATGTTTGAATTTGCCATTGAAGAACTTAACCAAAGGGCATTTACCAATAAGCCTTTTTTTGCAACTATGCTGACCACCAGTGATCATCCTCCTTATGCACTTCCAACCAATATTCCTTTTAAGCCAAAGCATGGTAATATTAAAGAGGCCATAGTGGAGTATGCGGATTGGTCAATAGGGAAGATGTTGAAGTTGGCCTCAA
Source organism: uncultured Cytophagales bacterium (assembly GCA_945957555.1). Taxonomy (GTDB): domain Bacteria; phylum Bacteroidota; class Bacteroidia; order Cytophagales; family UBA9547; genus CAMFLX01. Next base: position 96,537 of record CAMFLX010000004.1, on the reverse strand, counting down.
AACAGCCTTGGTTTAAAAAGACAGTTTTTGTTTTTGTGGCAGATCATGGCGCAGTGGTAGGTAAAAATTATTACGATTTAACGCTTTCGTACCACCATATACCTTTTATAGTTTATGCGCCAGAAATATTTAAACCAGAATCAAAACAACAACTTGGAGGGCAAATTGATGTGTTCCCAACAGTAATGGGGCTCTTGAATAAGCAATTTGTAAACAATACTATGGGAGTCGATCTAAATAAGACACATAGAAAAGCCATATATTTTTCAGCAGACAACAAGATCGCTTGTATGAGCAATGAATGGCTCTATGTGGCAAGAGATGGGGGCAAGGAGTCGCTTTATAAATACAAAGAAAATGATCTTAACGAATATATAGATTCCCATCGGTCTGCCGCAGATTCTTTAAAGAATATTGCTTATTCACATATTCAAGCTACTGAATGGCTTATCTTGAATCAAAAAACTGCTATTTACGTTAGCAAGTAATAAGTGCTGTAGATTTGAGTTGGTATGTTTAAAATGTTGAATATCTTATCGAGAGATTTGTGGTTACATAATTTATGCATACCTTTGTTTATATTTATTCTAAATAAATGCTTGTGAGAAAGACACTAGGCGATTTAAAGATAGGCGACAAAGCTAAAGTTGTTTCATATAAGAACGAGGAACTATCGGTTCGATTGATAGAAATGGGTTGCGTTCCTGGATGTGAGGTTAAGATGAAGCATAAAGCCCCATTAGGTGGTCCAATGTGCTTTTGTATTAACGGTAATAATCTTTCTATTGGTAAGGAGGAAGCGTCCTTAGTTGATGTTGAAACGAATAATAATGCCTAGAAAAAAGTTGTTTGTAAACATTGCTTTGGTAGGCAATCCTAATACAGGCAAATCTTCTTTGTTTAATGTCCTTACTGGCCTCAATCAAAAAGTCGGAAATTATAGCGGGGTTACTGTTGACAAAAAAAAGGGAGATTTTATACACCAGGAAAAAAAAATTTCAATTACAGATCTTCCAGGTGTATATAGTGTTTATCCAAAAACGTTAGATGAAAGAATTGTGCTAGAGCTCCTAGCCAATGAAAGAAATCCAGATCACCCTGAAGCAATTGTTGCAGTAGTTGATGCCAGTAATTTACGACGAAGCTTGCTCTTATTTACACAAGTTGCAGACTTAGGATTTCCCATTATAGTAGCACTTACTATGAATGATGTGGCTAATGACCAAGGAATTGATATAGACTCTCAAAAACTAAGCCTTGCGCTAGGTTGCACAGTGGTTAAGATTAACAGCAGAACAGGTCAGGGCATAGAAGAATTAAAGAATAAAATAGTTGAATGTGATTTTCAATTAGTTAATCTAAATATACCCCTTGATGAAAAGTTAATATCTATTGGAGAAAAGGTTCAAGCGCTTACGCAACAAAATCTCATTTATAAATCAATACTTACTACACATCATTTTGAAGACCTGAGTTTTGTATCCTATCACGAAAAAAAGCTTATTCAAGAACTCGTCAAGCAAGAACAATTCAAATCTATTCCCGCTCAAGCAAAAGAAAATATCAAGCGATACGAGACGATTAGTGGTATTTATGACCAATCAATCATAGATCTTAGCAAGACTAACTACAGTAAAATCGCTGAGGCACTAGATGCTATTATGGTTCATAAGCTATGGGGCTATTTTACTTTGTTAGGCCTCATATTTTTGGTGATTCAAATCGTTTTCTATTTATCATCTTTTCCGATGGATTGGATAGAGATGTTTGGTGGTTGGGCTCTAGACAATGCTCACAAAGTTTGTGGAGAATCGGTTTTTGCAAAACTGTTGTCTGATGGACTTTTAGCAGGAGTTTTTGGAGTGTTGGTTTTTATTCCTCAGATCGCATTGCTGTTTTTGTTCCTTGGTATCTTGGAGGAAAGTGGTTATATGGCGAGGGCCGTATTTATTACAGATAAACTTATGCGAAAAGTCGGTATGAATGGCAGAAGTGTAATTCCTCTATTTTCTAGCGTGGCGTGTGCTGTACCAGCCATTATGGCTACAAGAACCATTGATAATCCCAAAGATCGACTCATTACTCTATTAGTCACTCCATTAATTAGTTGTTCAGCGAGAATTCCTGTGTATACCATTCTTATTGGAATATTTGTTCCTAATACTTATTATTTTGGCATTGTTGGACTTCAGGCCTTGGTATTTATGAGCCTTTACCTTCTTGGTTTTTTTGTGGCAATCGTATGTGCTTATGCCTTGAAAAAAATCATTACAATCAAGCACTCTTCTTTTTTTGTAATGGAATTACCCTCATTGAAGATCCCCAATTGGTACAACGTATTCATCAGCATTGTTGAAAAAGTAAAATCTTTTGTTTTTGAAGCTGGCAAAATCATAGTTGCAGTTTCTATTATCCTTACCTTTCTGTCCTATTATGGACCGAGTAAGGCTATGAAGGATGCAGAAATCGCCTCAAATCAAATCTATGTGTCCCAAAAATTATCTAAAGAGGAATATAAAAACATACTTGCCGGCAAAAAAATGGAAGCATCTTATGCGGGGCATTTTGGTAAGATGATCGAGCCAGTCATCGCCCCAATGGGATACGACTGGAAAGTAGGAATTGCTCTTTTAACCTCCTTTGCAGCAAGAGAGGTGTTTGTACCAACTATAGCAACTATATATAACCTAGGCAGTGAGGAAGAGAATGATGGGGTAATCATAGAAAAGCTTAAAAAGGAAATAGATCCAAACACGGGTAAGCCGCTTTATGGAACAGCTATGTGTGTCTCACTTTTGGTCTTTTATGCATTGTCTATGCAGTGTGTGAGTACATTAGCAACTACTAGACGCGAAACAAAATCATGGAAGTGGCCCATAGTGCAATTCGTTGGTATGACCTTACTAGCTTATATTTGTTCTACTGTTGCTTACCAACTTCTAAGTTAATATTTTCATATATTTATATATAATTATGGAGAATATTTTATTATATATTACATGTGTTTTTGTCTAGTAAAATCCTGAAAGTAATAGTTTTTAAAGGTGTTAATATTATTCTATAAGTTTTATTTATTTATATAAAAACCTGATTTTAAGCATGTATTGTATTTTTGATGGGTCAGTGTTGCGGCAGTATTTCTAAACAATAAAACCTTTATTTTAAATCTGCGTAACCAGTTTTATTATCATATTTTTTCATTTTAACTTATTTTTATGAAAAGGAAACTGCTTATTTTTTCATTAAGTTTATTTCTATTAGAGTCAAATTACGGACAAACGGATAGTACATCATCGGGTGATGCCAATTCCTTATTTGATATGTCAATAGAACAGTTATTGGGTATTGATGTAGTAGATAAGCGATTTAAGTTTTACGGATATATTGATACTTATGCCGAAAAAACATATCACATCCCAACTGTCGGAAGTGATGGTAAGACAACATTTGAAGATGCACCTTTTGAGTGGACTCCTGCAAGAAATTTCCATCTATATGGTTCTGGTAATCTTACGGATAATATAGATGTATTATTAAATATTGCGCGGACTTCTACCGATGGTTTAGAGCTAAGGAATGCTTGGGGGAATTTTAAGATCGATAGAAAGTTTCAAGTAAGGATAGGTAAAATTTATAGAAGATTTGGTTTGTACAACGAGAAATTAGATCAAATTCCAACATTTATTGGTATTGAACCCCCTGAGCTTTTTGACGTTGATCACCTTTTTTTGACAAGAACGACTAATTTTATGGTACATGGTGCTTTTGATATTGGGAGCAATGAATTATTGTATGCATTAACTACTGAAAATGGTGAGGGAGGGGCAGCAAAAAATGTGATACCTATTGGTTGGGATTTAAGATATAAAACATCTTCATTGATAGTCGGTACCTCAGGTTTTACCTCAGGCATCAACTCCAAATACAAAACAAGTTCTACTGTTGCCTTTGGTAGCGGTTCACCAAGAGGAGGTGTTCTACCATGGATGCAAGAAGATCAATTTGGAGTTTTCGGAGCTTTTGTGGAAAAAAATATTGGAAAGTTACTTATTCAAGCAGAATATTGGGTATCCCCACACAACGGAACAAGGAACGCAGACAATGTTCTTACCCTTGTTAAGTTGGGAGGCATAAACGAAAACCAACGCCAAAGATTCTTGGGTGGTTCTGCCTCCAAAACAGATGCCACATTGACTACAAATGATGTTGTAACCAATGTTTCATATACTTCGAGTACTTGGTACTTGCGCTTAGGTTACAGCATTGATTCAAAAGTTGGTCAGTTTGTTCCATATCTATTTTTGGACTGGATGTCAAATCCGGAGGTTATTAATAATAAGAAGTATGGGGGCGACGAAGAGTCTGGCTTTGCCGATGATGGAAAGTTCCTTAAACCATCTCTTGGCTTAGTTTATAGACCGATACAAAACGTTGCCATAAAGGTTGATGGATCAGTACATTCACAAAAATTTAATGGAAAGAATGAAATGTACCCTGAAGTAAGGATGGATTTTTCCTTTGCGTTTAAACAATGGCAACAATAATGGATGAATAGCTGATGATTAATTTATTACAGAGGATTTGGTTTTTTGGGGTAAAAATCAAACGTAAGTTGTTTTTGTAATTATTAATTTGACATTTTTATAAAGATCTTCAAACTTATTTTAAAAATAGTCGTACTCAATGCAGAACTGTATTATCAAAAAACATGAAGAATAGATACTTTTTAATCCTTGGTGCATTTATAATGATGCTTAACCAAGTAATCATTGCTCAAGTAAGCCCATCTGTGACAGATTCTACCAAGACCATCCCTCCTCTGGAGGAGTCAGTTTTTGAAATGTCCCTCGAAGATTTGTTAAATGTGGAAGTAACTTCTGTTTCAAAAAAGGCTGAAAAACTTCAAAATGTGGCTTCATCTATATATGTACTTTCCAGTGATGACATTGCTAGGTCAGGGGCAACAAACTTAATAGAACTTTTTAGACAAGTGCCTGGTTTTTGGGGTACTCAAGAAGAATATAATAATGGTAGTGGCACCATGAGGTTTTCGGCACCAGAAAATGGATTTATAGGTTCAGTCTTATATCTCTTGGATGGAACTCCGATACAGGAGTTGATGTCATCTTCAGTAACATTCAGAAATTTAGACATACCATTTGATGAAATTGATAGAATTGAATTCATTAGAGGTTCTGGAGGGACAATTTACGGTGCAAATTCTGCTACTGGAGTAGTAAATATTTTTACCAAAGATCCTTCTAAATATGATACAAAACTTAACATTAAAGTTGAGAGCGCTACAAATGGCTATCTAGTTGGAAGCGCAAGAGCAGGAGGTAAGGTCACGGATAAACTTGCTATATCTGGATATGGTAAATTTCGTCATTTTAATGGCTATGGGCCAATGAATGGATTTGATGGGAATTTTGTAACTGTACCTAAAAATGATGGATCAGGTGATACAACCATAGTGAACAGATTCAATCAGAATTTTGAAGAACAACTTATGGTAAGTGGAGGCCTCAAAGCAAATTATGATTTTACTGATAAAACTAGATTATCGTTTCATTCCCACTTCAATACTTTAAACAAAGGGGAATATTCTAATTCGTATCCTGCAGCATTTTATGGGCAAAGAGACATTCTCTATCATACCAATGTTAATACATTGAGATTGACTTCCAATATTAGATTAGATCATAGTTTTAATGATAATCACTCAATTTTTGTGAGACTTTCAAATAACCATGAAAATGATTTTATAAGGTTAGGAGGAGGTTATAAAGTTAACAATGGAATTTATGATTTAGAAATACAAGACAATATAAAAATAGGAAAAATCAACGATTTAAGCTTTGGGGTAAATTATAGAAGAGTAAGTTTTGACATAAATCACATCAATGATCCTACAACTATCGGTTACGTAGATCCTCAGGCAAAAGAATCATTGAAAGGGCTTTTTGTGCAGGATAAATTAAGTTTTATGGAAGGCAAGCTTAATGTGATCGCAGGTGTAAAAGCTGAGCAATATACCTTAGTTAATAATAATTTCTATTTCTCTCCAAATTTGAAACTGTCATACATTCCAAATGAAAAACTTACTTTTTGGGGTGGATTCACCCAGTCGTATACAACCCCAGGGTTTAACCTCACGAACATTGATTTAACTATTTTAAAAGCACCAGCGTATGGTTTTTTTTATGGACAAGTGGCACCACAGGTTGCTAAAGGAGTTAGAGATGGCGTTTATCAAAATCTTAAGAATAATGGGGCTGATGATGCTACCGCAAACGCACAAGCAGATGCTTATATTCAAAGTCCAGCTGGGCAGGCCGCCATATATACTAATGCTGATCCTACAACTAAGCAGTTGGCTGCACCTTACACTAACGGAACTTTCGCAATAGGAGTAAGGAATGGCTCTAAAACAGTACCTACAAGATTTCAAACTTTTGAATTTGGAGTCAGGTCTTCTAATTTGAGTAAGACTTCCATAGAGAGCAATTTCTTTTATACGATCTTAACTGACGGTATAGCGGCGTCCCCAACATCTAACTTACGTGCCCAGCCCTCTCTTACTCAGTCTGGTCAAATTGTCGATTATTATACCTATGGTAATAACTTAAAAGGCACTAGCCTTGGTAATGAGTCTATGATAAAGACCAAGCTTTTGAGTTTTCTGACTTTGGAGGGCTCTCTTACATGGTTACAAACGAAGATGGAGTATCAAAAAAATCCAGACTTTGATATAAACAGTTTGTCCAGCACAGAAAGAGATCAAACTCCCTCTGTACCTGTAATGCCCCAGTTTATTTGGAGGTTTAAAACATATTTGGATTTGCCAAAAGATTTTTACTTGACAGCATCAGTAATATATGCTACTAAATCTTATACGCAAACTACATACCAATATCAATTTCAGAGATATACACCGATCTTGGGTAGCCAAGGTCTTGTAATAGCTACTAATTCCTCCAGAACAATTTTCAACTTCAAAGTAGAAAAGAAATTTATGGATAAAAAGCTTTCTGTCTATATGTTTGGTAATGATGTCTTTAACGATGGACTTTTGGAGACGAGTGCTCGTATCACTAATGTGACACTGAGTCAGATTAAGGCAATGTATGGCTTAGGAATTAATTATAATTTTTAAAAATGTATTGCTAGTTGTGTTCTAACAACACATGAATTGATTTTATATAACTGGCACAGAACTTGTAATTCAGTATTAAGATGATTTGAAATAAAAAGTTTCAAATCATCTTTAATATAACTAAAATATTGTCACGATGATTAATTTGAGATTTCGTAAAACGATGGTTACTATTGGTTTGGTATTATTACCAATAATTGCGAACGCGCAAAACCAATATGATGTATATGCAGGCTTCATGTTTCACTTTGGTAAGTATGTACAGTGGCCTGCCGACATGCAATCTGGAGATTTTGTAATTGGGGTAGTTGGCAACTCACCCATGAAGGCAAAACTGGATAATTTGGCATCTTCTAAAAATATCAATGGAAGAAAGATTATCATTAAAAAAGTAAGTGGAGTTGCAGATGCTGATGGTTGTAATGTCCTCTTCATACCCAACTCTGACATAGGGCAAATAGCTGCATTTAAAGCGGTTACTAAGAGCAAAAAAATCCTTTTGGTAACAGAAGGTGATGGCAATATTTCCAAGGGTTCCGTATTCAATTTTATCGAGAAAGATGGCAAAGTGCGATTTGAATTTAGCCAGTCGGAGGCTGATGCCCATGGGCTGAAGGTCTCTTCCGACTTGATCAAATTGGCCATAGTTAAATAATATAAAGTTCTGTTTTATGACTATCAAGAAGAAAATAATATTGTGGCTTACTCTTTTGGGTATCATTACCACGTCTAATTCACTAATACTTTACGTATATATTAGTAAGTTCAAGAACTCATTAGATGAAAACACTACAGTTAGAAGACCTTCTTTATCAGCAATTTCAGAACTAAATTATATAGTCACAAGTACGAAAAATTTATCCACTATTTGGAGGAAAGTGGATATGGAGGATAACTCAGATAAACGGAAATTCAAATTTATTTCTGATACCCTTTATCCTAAAAATAAAATGAGTTTGCTTGAATTGAGCAAGAAGTGGAAAATTAAATCTGATATAGACACACTTAGTGGAATCTTAAGCTCTTATGAATCAGTGCGTAAAGATCAACAATCTTTGATGAAACAACTTTCATCATTTGCAGATTATAATGATGCCATGTTAAGCCTTGAAACTGATGGTTTGCTTGAAAATATAATTGCTGGGTGTGAAAAAATAGAGAAAAGGATTGATAAGTTAGAGGAAAATCAAAGGAAAGAAAACCAACTCAACGAGGAAGGGCTACGGTACAATATGAATTGGCTCATTACGATCATCTCCATAAGTGGTATTTTAATCATCTTTAGCGTGATTGGATTGTCGTATTTGTTGGCAAAACAAGTCACTAGCCCGTTAGTTAAAATGAAAGATACTATTGTCAATCTTAGTAGGGGTGAACTCAAGAAGAGTGATTTAAAGAAATCTACTGATGAAATCGGCCAAATGGTACAAGCGGTAGATTCATTGGTAGAAGGATTGTCTAAGACCTCTAGCTTTGCTGAGAATATTGGGAAAGGCAATTACGATTCAGAGTTCCAGCCTTTGAGTGAAAATGATATTTTAGGCAACGCCTTGCTAGACATGAGAGGTAATCTTAAGAGTGTTGCTCAGGTAGAGGCTCAAAGAAAGTGGGCTACCGAAGGAGTAGCGAAATTTGCGGAGATCCTTCGTGCCAATAGCAATATGGATGAACTTTGTGTAGAAATCATCCGTAATTTGGTAAAATACTTGGACGCAAATCAAGGAGGTATCTTCATTGTGAATAGTGAAGCAGGTGCAGAGCCAGTTTTGGAGCTCAAAGGATGTTATGCATATGACCGTCAAAAGCATTTGATTAAAAACATTAATATTGGAGATGGTCTGGTAGGACAATGTTGGTTGGAAAAAGATACCATATTCCTCACTGATGTTCCTAAAGATTATATCAATATCACTTCAGGGCTTGGGTTGTCTACGCCCACATGTGTGATTATTGTGCCTTTGTTATACAATGAAGAGGTTAATGGAGTCATAGAAATAGCTTCATTTAAGGTACTTGAGCCCTATGAGATAGAATTTATTGAGAAGGTAGCTCAAAGTATTGCGTCTACACTTTCTTCGGTTACTATAAACCATAAGACTGCTAAGCTTCTTCAGGAATCTAGAGAACTTGCAGAGCAACTCAAATCGCAAGAGGAGGAACTTAGACAAAATCAAGAGGAAATGCAAGCTACTTCCGAAGAGACTGAACGGAGACTTGCCGAGGCTCAAGAAGTGATAGCTCAACTAAAAGAAGAGAATCAACAACTCAAGTCGAATTAAGTATTCCCATTTAACTAATAGATGAAAGGGCCTTATTAGGGGCCCTTTCTTTTTTTACTCCCAATAACTTAATACCTTTATTCGTAAATGAGAATTTCCGGATGTTAATTGGAGTAACTGGTTGTAGTGGGAGTGGCAAGTCAAGCTTTGTGAGATTTTTGCAGAAATATTTAGCAGAATATCAACTTACTATTTTTACCCAGGATAATTATTATATCAAGCGTGAGCTGCAACCAAGAGATAGTAATGGAATTCAAAACTTTGATCTTCCTGAGTCATTAGATCTGGATGCTTATTTCAAAGATTTATTGGATCTGAAGAAAGGTATTGCAGTGGTTCAAAGCAAATACAATTACAATAATCCAAATCTAGCGCAAGAGCAATTGACGATAAAGCCTAACCCTATAATTATCACAGAAGGGTTATTTGTTTTCCAAAAGTTAGAGTTTAATTCATACTATGACCATAAAATATTCATTGATAGTATAGATGAGGTTAGTTTTTCTCGTAGGCTTTATCGTGATGAAACGGAGCGGGGCTATGGTTTTGATGATGTAAATTACAGATTTTATCACCATGTATTACCGAGTTATCGAACTTATATAGAGCCTCAAAAAGGACATTGTGATTTGGTGATTCAAAATAGTGAAAATGACATACAAGTACTAGAACAGGCTGCTAAGGAGTTTGTCCGAAGATATTTCTAATGTATACAATTGATTTATACAAAAATGACCCAACTTGCGAAGGGTCATTTCAAATATTCATTAGCTTTAAATGTTATTTCTTTTTTGCAGTAGCTTTAGGTGCTGCAACTTTTGCGACTGCGGTTTTTTTAACTGCCTCTTTTTTCTTCGGAGTAGCTGTTGCTTTAGCTACTTCTTTTTTAGCTACAACAGGTTCAGTCTTTTTAGCTACTTCCTTTTTCTCAGCTTTCTTTTCTATCTCAATAGGGCCTTTGTAGTATTTTTCAGCAACTATCTTTCCATTTTTGTCCCATACTCTTTTGATAACCTCTCCATAGCTCTGCTGAGCTCCGTTGTGGTATTCATAATGATAGTTGAGCTCTGAAAATGTAGTGTTGTCAGAGACTGATTGGTTCAAAAGCTTAACTGAATGTACTTTTTTGATATGACTTTGAAGGTCGTTGAGTGAAGCTATTTTTGCTTCTTTTCCATTGATGGAATGATTGTACTCATTGATGGTTTCAATGTCCTCCGCGAAGAATTTTTTTGCAGCGTCTACAAATTTGCCTTTTAGCAATAGACCGTCGATTTCTGATAACAAGCTTTTAAGATCCATGATTATTACTTTACTATCTCAAATTTAATAAAATATTGCATTATTTGAATAAAAATATTTGTTAAAATAAAAAAATTAATTTCAACAATTAAAGAACTTTATGAATTAAACTATATAACGATTCATATTGTTTTCCTGTCTGAATACTTAAGTTGATGTTGCAAGTGCCAGAGGTTGAGCAGTGATGCTGAGCATTGATACTTTTGACTTCAGCAACTTGGAGGTGGACGGCCGATTCCGTGAGTTCTGGCACAGTGAAACCCCTATCTCCAGCCATACCACAACAGGTGGCATAGATCGGTATATGCACATCTTCAGCTATTGTTTCGGCAATCTTTTTAAATTTAGAAATCTTATTCATTTTGTGCATAGAGCAATTGGGGTGCAAAACCACTTTATCTAGTTTTTTCGGATTTCGGATTTTGGGAAGTATATGATCATGTACAAAATCAACACTATCTAAAAACTTCAATTTCTTGTATTTGTCCTGATAAGATTTGTCTGAAAATGAATAATTCATAAATTGTTGAGAACAAGAACTTACGTCAACAACAATTGGCATTTTTCCATCATTAGTGAGTTGCAAAAGTTTATCCACTGCATCGCGCTTGGCAATCTCGCTCGCTTTCTCAAAACCTTTGGATGAGAATGCTTGTCCGCAACATAAACCATTGTTGATAGGTAGTACACTAATATTTAAATTTAGCTGTTTGCTGATGTATTCAATATACTGGGAGTCATGAATTTCTTGATTGCTGAGTATTCTAGATATACATCCAGAGAAAATCAAGAAATCGGCTTGAGTGTTTTCATTAGCATGGATCTTACTAGATCGAACTTGTGCAGGTATATTTTTAACTATCGGGAAATTCTTTAAAAGCTTTCTGCTTTTCTCAAAGCTCCTAAACCCAAACCTCAAAAGTTTTTCAGATGCCCTGAGGTTTTTTGAAATAATAATCGACAATATGTTTGAAATGAATGAATTCTGCTGTCGTCTAAGCTTTTTTACCAAATCGCCAGTGTTGATTTGTACTGGGCAATCCGTTGCACACATGCCATCCACAGCACAAGTTTCCAAGCCATCATATTGATAATATAGTTCAAGTTCCATGGCTTCTTGGGCTTTGCCGAGCGCTAGGAGTCTTTTTTGTGCTCGTTTAATCACAATTCTCTTTCTCGGGCTTAAAGTTAGGCCCCTGCTTGGACAACTTTGTTCACAAAAACCACACTCAATGCATTTGTCGATTTCCTCTTCTACTACAGGATATTTCTTTAAATTTTTGAGATGGACCAATTCGTCTGGGTTAATAATCACACCTCTGTTAAAGATATTTTGAGGGTCAATTATTTGTTTTAGTTTCTTCATAATTTCATAGGCTTCATCACCCCATTCTGTTTTTACAAAAGGAGCCATATTACGACCAGTGCCGTGCTCGGCTTTGAGGGTTCCATCGTATTTTTTCACTACTAAATTGACTACCTCATCCATAAAGGATGCGTACCTTTTGATATCCGTTTCAGAGTCAAATGATTGGGTGACGACAAAGTGCAGGTTTCCATCCTTGGCATGGCCAAAGATGATGGCTCTTTCATAGGCGTATTTTGTGAAAAGACCCTGTAGATCTGAGACAGCGTTTGCCAAATGTTCTAAAGGAAACGCAATGTCTTCTAATATTACAGTAGTACCTTTAGCCCTTACTGCCCCTACAGACGGGAACATTCCTTTGCGGATTTTCCACAAAAGAGCTTGTTCTTCTTGGGACTTTGTAAAGACAAGGTCTTCAATGACGGGAAGTTTTATTTTTTCTACTTCTTTTAATTGGGCGTCTAAAGTTTCCTCATCAAAGTTCTGGAATTCACAAAGTAGTGCAGCAGCGGCAGGTGGCAGTTGTCTAACATAATCGGGGAGACCTTTCATTTGTTCAACTGAAGCAATAGAGGGTCGGTCCATGAGTTCAAGCGATTCGGCACCGATGTTTTTCAAAGGAATAATGGCATCACAGGCATCTGTGATGTTTGCAAAAACTAAAAGTGCGGTTGCCTTAAAAGGTTTATCGGGTAGTGTGAGTAATTCGGCTTCTGCAATAAATGCTAAGGTGCCTTCGGCGCCAACCAATAAATGTGCTAAAATATCTAAAGGATGTTCATAGTCTATGAAGGAGTTCAATCCATAACCAACAGTATTTTTGGTTTTGTATTTATGCCGAATTTTTTCATGGAGGATCTGATTATTCAAGATTTCATTTTTCAATTCAGCTAAACCTCTACAAATGGTTAATTGTTCGGTTTCAAATCTTATATAATCGGAAGGTTCTTTGGTGGAATAACATTTTCCGTCACTCAAAATGAATTTTATGGTTTTGAGTGTATGGTACGAATTGTATCGGACACCACAACACATTCCACTTGCATTATTAGAAATGATTCCTCCCATCATTGCTGAGTTAATAGAAGAAGGATCTGGTCCAATCTTTCGGGATTTCGTTTTTAGATATTGATTTACAACTCCTCCAGTAACTCCTGGTTGCACCAAGACAGAGTTATCAAGTACTTGTACTTTGTTCCAAGATCGACTAAGATCCACAATCAGTCCATCCCCCACTGTTTGGCCCGAAAGACTAGTGCCTCCAGCCCTAAAGGTAATCGGAACGTTACATGTCATTGCATTGTGAATAATTGCTACTATTTCTTGCTCAGAAATAGGAAAGCAGACAGCAATTGGAAGAATCTCATAAAACCCTGCATCCGATGAATATGCATAAAGGTCAATACTACGTGTTTTGAATCTTTCTAGCGGAATAAGTTTGCTGAGTGTTTTTATGAAATTTGTTTTATCCATTGAGGTATATTATTCAAACCCTAAATTTACATAGATATCAGTCATATTTTCATGATTAAATTACTTTAATAATTAGATAATAATCATGTTTAATTCACGAGAAATCTTAATTTTGCGCTTGGAATATTTGTGCAGGTGATGAATATATAAGTTTATTTGGTATTTTTTGAATTTACTTTTAAAAATTTACACATAGATAAATTTGATTATACTAATAATTTTTATAAAAAAACCAACCTAATGTTGAGTCGTGCGTAAAACGGGGGTATAAACTTTTTTTTATTTCCCACAAAAATCAATTATCCAAATGAATGTTACAAGAGTTTTTGATTTGTTAGAAAATCAATTGCAAAAATCTCCCAAAGAGGATGCACTTGCTACAAAAATTAATGGGAATTGGGTCAAGTATTCTACCCAACAGTGGATTCATACTGCCTCGCAGATTAGTCTGGGACTCTTAGAGTTAGGTATATCTCAGAATGATAGAGTGGCTATTGTGTCTTTTAACAGGCCAGAGTGGAATTTTGTTGATTATGGGATTCAATTTATCGGAGCTATTAGCGTACCCATGTACCCTAATATTACAATAGAAGACTATCGATTTATCTTTAAAGATGCTGATGTTAAAATAGCTTTTGTTGCTAACAAGGAATTGTACACTAAAATAGTTGCAGCTACAGAAGATTTAAATATTAAAATTTTTGTTTTTGATGAGGTTTCTGGCCTACCACATTGGAGCGAAGTTTATAACCTTGCTAAAAGCAAAGATATTTCTGCACTAGAAAAATATAAGAAGAATGTAAAACCAGAGGATTTGCTTACCTTAATTTATACTTCAGGCACCACAGGTAATCCTAAAGGTGTGATGCTGACCCATGCCAATTTGGTAAGCAACTTTAAGGCCTGTCAGCCGCTAATGCCTGTAAATGAGACGCATAGAGCATTGAGTTTCTTGCCATTATGCCATGTATATGAACGAATGCTTAATTACTTGTATACATATTGTTGTGTATCTATATACTACGCTGAGAGTATAGATACGATTTCAGACAACCTAAAGGAAGTTAAACCAAACATATTTGTTACTGTGCCACGACTTTTGGAAAAAGTTTATGATAAGATTTATGCCAAAGGATCTGAGCTCAAAGGAATAAAGAAATTCTTGTTTTTCTGGGCTCTAAAGTTGGGATTGAGGTTTGAGTTGAATGTAAATATGGGCATTTGGTATAATCTACAACTGAAGCTCGCCAATAAGCTTATTTTTAATAAATGGAGAGAGGCACTTGGAGGTAACATTCTTGCCGTAGTAACAGGTGGTGCGGCCTTACAACCGAGGCTGGCGAGGGTATTTTGGGCGGCTCAAATTCCTGTGATGCAAGGTTATGGGCTTACAGAAACTTCTCCAGTGATTTGTGTTAACCAAATCAAGAATGTTAAGAATCATAAGATTGGGACAGTTGGTCCTACCATTGATGGGGTAGAGGTAAAGATTGCTGAAGATGGTGAAATACTTTCTCGAGGTCCACATATCATGAAGGGGTATTTTAACAAGCCAGAAATGACTGCCGAGGTAATAGACTCTGATGGTTGGTTTCACACTGGTGATATAGGTGAAATGGAAGAAGGGCGGTTCTTGAAAATAACCGACAGAAAAAAGGAGATATTTAAAACTTCTGGGGGGAAATATATTGCTCCACAGCAAATGGAAAATAAATTCAAAGAATGCAAATATATAGAACAGGTCATGATCGTTGGTGAGGGTGAAAAATTTCCTGCAGCTCTTATTGTACCTGCGTTTGATGAACTTAAAAAATGGGCCGATTTTAAAAACATCTCTTACAATGGCAATTCTGACCTTATAGCTCACAAAGAGGTTTTAGATAAGTTTGAAAAAGAGATAGAAATCCTCAATCAAAATTTTGCACAGTATGAAAAGGTGAAGAAATTCCACCTGACTAATTCTGGTTGGACCATTGATAGTGGGGAACTTACAGCGAAACTCAGTTTGAAACGTAAAGTTATTATACAAAAATACAAAGATGTTATAGCTGGTTTTTACGAACATTCTATATAGAATACCTTTTACGAAACTTTTGTGTTTAGAATTTTTTTACAAATATTACTTTTTGTCATTATTGCTGCGAAATCTCAAACACTTTTTGAGGTACGATGCGATTCTTTTAATACTTTTAGCAATAGGTATACGAGATATTTTATTGACAATAAAGGTGATATGACCTTTGAAGAGATTTTAAAGAATGAGAAGGCCATTTTTAAAGATGGAAAACATCTTCAAAAAAAGAAGTTCGATTTACATAAACCCCATTGGTTTGTGATGGAGGTTAAGCTCAAAAGTGCTTGTGAGGAACAACTTATCTTTGAACTTTTTGATTTTAAGTATCAACATGGAGAGGTGTACCTTCCTGATAAGAAATATTATAAACGATATGAATTTGGAAATCTTAATGGCTTCGATACTAAACAATATAAGCACAAGAATTTTGTATTTGATCTTAATATAGATGATACCAAGATCCATAAAATATTCATTAAAATACAATCCAATGAAAATTCAAAAATTGTAGGCTCTATTCGGAATACCAGAAAATTTGTTTCATGGGCTTTGAATGAATATTTCTATTTGGCATTGTTTTATGGTGTAGTTATTTCTCTTTTTTTGTATAACCTTTTTATCTATATCTATTTAAAAGATTCAACATATATTTATTATACAACTTATATTGGATTTGCAGGCCTATGGGCGATGTGTAACGACGGTCTCGGTTTCCAATATATATGGTACAATTTTCCAGCTATTAACAAAGTTATTTTCCCGATTTCTAATTTTTTAATGGTTACCTTTTTGGCATTATATGCAAGGAAGTTTTTTGAGACAGACAAAAGATTGCCACTGTTAGACAAGATATTGGTTGTAATATTGATTTTTAGGGCCATACCATATTTTATTTGGATATTGGGTGTGTTCAATTTAAACAGTTATGTGGATAAATACTTTCTTTTAGACACGGTAGTAGTTATGCTTTTACTATTTATTGGTATTGAAAAGATCAATATTCGAAAGCATGCTCGTATTTATGTGCTGGCGTTCACTTGTCTATTAGTGGGATACTTGATCTACGCTGCAAGTTATTATTATCTTATAAAATATAACTTGTTTACTTTATACGCAATCAATTTTGGTATTGCTGCTAATATGATTATTCTGGCTGTGGGTTTAGTTTCAAGACTTAGATCGTCTATTTATGAAGCCGACATGGCTAATAAACAAATTCTTTATAATTTGAAAGAGAAGGAGTTGCTTAAAGATGAACACAATAGGCAACTAGAACTAAAAGTACTGCAGAGAACTCAAGAACTTATCGCGAAGAACGAGGAACTTAATTCGTTTGTATATCGTGCCTCTCATGATATAAAAGGTCCTATAAGCTCATTGATAGGACTTGCCAAGATCGGGCAGATAGAGCAAAATCCTGAAATATTAAAAGAATACTTTAAACATGTGCTCTCTAGTAGCGAGAAGTTGGATAAAACACTGAATGATTTACTTCAACTCTCTCATGTAAACGAAACAGATGTAAGAACGGAAGAGTCCAACTTAGGCAATCTTCTCAATGAGGTTCTAAATATTATTAAACTGGATGAAAAGTACAGCTATGTAAAAATAGAAGTGGAAGTTACTGACCAAAATGTATTTATTGATGAAAGGATGCTAAAACCAATTTTGCATAATCTTTTGGAAAACAGCCTTAAATATTGTGATCTCAAAAAACCAAACCCTTTTGTAAAAATAAGTATGCACATTATTGATAACCAAATATATATAAATATTCTTGATAATGGAATTGGAATTCCCGAAGATTACCAAGATAGGGTTTTTGACAAATTCTTTAAAGTCGGAGTCAAAGGTAGTGGTTCTGGCCTTGGCCTTCATATAGTTCAAAAGTGTATCGAAAAACTTCATGGTAAAATAGAACTTGTATCTACTGTAAGATTGGGAACTTCGGTCACTGTAATAATTCCATTAGCTGCGTAAATTTTAATACCCTCCTTCGCGAAAAATGGTAACTTTGTAATTCAATTTAAAAATTGGCTTAGGCCTTTACTATGGCGAAAAGAAAAAGTGATATCAATACCAGAAATGCAGATGCACTATCTCTTGGCGATGCTATTAGCCAATACCTCAAATATTTTAAGATTGAGGAAAAATTTAACCAAACAGCCTTGTTAACACATTGGGAAAAGATTATGGGTAAAACTGTGGCTTCTCGGACCGAGCAAATCTATATCAGCAAAAAAATATTATATCTGAAAATCAATTCAGCACCCCTCAAAAATGAATTGTCACTCAGTAAACAAAAGGTTTTAGACTTAATTAGTAAAGAAATCGGAGAGGGTGTGATTGAGGATATAAAAATCAGATAATTTATTTTTTAACGAACTCCTAACACTAAAAATTTTCATTATTTAAATGATTATTGTAATATTGCACAATTTTGCTCATACCTCAACAAGATTGGCAAAAGGTTTCTTAGAAACGTTCAATTAATTCAAAAAAAAATAAAAATGCCAAAAGACAGTAGCATCAAGTCGGTTCTGATTATCGGTAGTGGGCCTATTATTATTGGGCAAGCGTGTGAGTTTGACTATTCAGGATCCCAAGCCTCGAGGTCTTTGAGAGAGGAAGGAATCGAAGTTACATTGATCAACTCTAATCCTGCAACGATTATGACTGATCCAGTAACCGCTGATAATGTATATCTCAAGCCTCTTGAGAAAAAATACATTATAGAAATACTGGAAAAACACAAAATAGATGCCGTATTGCCTACTATGGGCGGCCAGACTGCTCTAAACTTGGCGATTGATTGCGAAAAAGCTGGTATTTGGAAAAAATACGGTGTAAGAGTAATCGGTGTAGATTTTAATGCAATAGAAACCACAGAAGATCGTGAAAAGTTCCGTCAAAAAATGTTGGAACTGAACGTTGGAGTGTGCAAGGGAAGGGCAGCACGTTCCTTCTTGGAAGGCAAACAAATTGCACAGGAAATAGGTTTTCCACTGGTAATAAGACCGTCTTTCACACTAGGTGGCACCGGAGGGGGTTTCGTAAACGATGCTTCGACCTTTGATGAAGCACTTAATGTGGGGTTGAATGCCTCACCAATTCATGAAGTATTGGTGGAACAATCCATCCTAGGTTGGAAAGAATATGAGCTTGAACTTCTTCGTGATGGTAACGGTAATGTGGTTATCATTTGTTCTATAGAAAACTTTGATCCATGTGGGGTACATACAGGGGATTCTATCACCGTAGCACCAGCACAAACACTATCTGATACTTTGTATCAAAAAATGCGTGATTTATCAATTAAAATGATGGATGGTATAGGTAAGTTCGCAGGTGGCTGCAACGTACAGTTTGCTACACATCCAGAAACAGAGGAAATCATTGGTATAGAGATCAATCCAAGAGTATCACGTTCTTCTGCACTTGCCTCTAAAGCTACAGGTTACCCAATTGCTAAAATTGCTGCTAAGCTTGCGATAGGTTATAACTTGGATGAACTCAAAAACCAGATCACAAAAACTACTTCTGCATATTTCGAGCCTGCGTTGGATTATGTAATTGTTAAAATACCTCGATTCAATTTTGACAAATTTAAGGGAGCAGACAGAAGACTTGGTCTTCAAATGAAAGCTGTGGGTGAGGCTATGGGGATCGGTCGTACATTCCAAGAAGCATTGCAAAAGGCTTGTCAATCTTTAGAGATTAAACGAAATGGGTTGGGTGCTGATGGTAAAGAAACACAGAAGCAGGAAGTTATCGTAAATAGCCTTCAAAATCCAAGTTGGGATAGATTGTTCCATGTTTATGATGCTTTCAAATTGGGAATGTCATTGAAAACCGTTCACCAATATACCAAAATAGATCGTTGGTTCTTGTCACAAATTGAGGATTTGGTACACCTTGAAAAGGAAATCCAAAAATTTACAATAGCTGATATTCCTAAGGCATTGCTGTTAGAAGCAAAACAAAAGGGATATGCAGATAGACAGGTTGCACATTTGCTTAGATGTCTTGAAAGTGAAGTGTTTACTAAGCGTTTTGATTTGGGCATCAAACGTATTTACAAGATGGTGGATACTTGCTCCGCAGAGTTTGAAGCCAAAACCGCTTATTTCTATTCAACTTTTGACGGGGAAAATGAATCTATCGTAACCGACAAAAAGAAAATCGTAGTATTGGGCTCTGGTCCAAATCGTATTGGACAAGGGATTGAGTTTGATTATTCTTGCGTGCATGGTGTTTTGGCAGCGAGAGAATGCGGCTATGAGACCATCATGATCAATTGTAACCCAGAAACGGTTTCTACAGATCCAGATATTTCTGATAAACTATACTTTGAGCCTGTGTTCTGGGAACACGTATATGATATCATATTACATGAGAAGCCAGTTGGTGTTATTGTGCAATTGGGAGGACAAACTGCCTTGAAAATGGCTGAGAAGCTTGAAAGGTATGGTATTAAAATCATAGGAACAGACTTCAAATCTTTGGATTTGGCCGAAGATAGAGGCTCTTTCTCTAATCTCTTGAAAGACAATAATGTGCCTTACCCTCAGTTTGCAACCATTGAAGATGCAGAAGATGCAGTAGAAATATCTAAGACGCTCGGATTCCCACTATTGGTACGCCCTTCTTATGTGTTGGGAGGCCAAAGCATGAAAATCGTGATAAATGAGGAGGAACTAGAGACTCACGTAGTAAAACTCCTGAATGATATTCCTGGTAATAAGGTACTTATTGACCACTTCTTAGAGGGTGCTATAGAGGCTGAGTCTGATGCGATATGTGACGGAGAGGATGTATATATCATTGGAATCATGGAACATATAGAGCCTGCAGGTATACACTCTGGGGATTCACACTCTGTATTGCCACCATTCAACTTGGGGCCATTAGTTATGAGGCAGATAGAGGAGATTACTAAAAAAGTGGCCCTCGCACTTAAAACCGTTGGTTTAATAAACATGCAGTTTGCTATTAAGGATGATGTCGTTTATGTCATAGAAGCGAATCCTAGAGCGTCACGTACTGTTCCTTTTATTTGTAAGGCATACAAAGAGCCATACGTGAATTATGCTACTAAAGTAATGCTGGGTGAGAAGAAAATAAAGGACTTCAATTTCAAGCCTCATAAAGAAGGTTATGCGATAAAGATTCCGGTATTCTCATTTAACAAGTTCCCTGGTGTAAATAAGGAGCTTGGGCCTGAGATGAAGTCTACTGGTGAAGCTATTTACTTCATCGATGATCTTTTTGATGATAAGTTCCAGCAGATTTATTCTGAGAGGAACTTGTATTTGAGCAGGTAATTTTCAATAAGGGATATTTAAATCAATAAGGCACGAATTATTTCGTGCCTTATTGATTTATGGCTATTTATTTAAATCAAAACATTTACTTTTTTTGTAAGTTTAGGAGCTATGAATATAGGGATTATAGGAGCTGGTGTTGCAGGTTTATCGACTGCTATCCTATTGGCTAGTAAAGGTAAACGAGTTACGGTTTACGAATCATCGGATAAACCTGGTGGCAAACTCAATGAGAAGCAAATAGGAGCTTATCGTTTCGATTTGGGTCCGTCGTTGTTCACCATGCCTCAATGGGTTGACGAATTATATCATAGCGCAGGTAAAGACCCAAGAGACTACTATAAATACAAAAGCCTAGAGGTAGCCACCCATTATTTCTATGAAGATGGTACCAATTTTAGATCTTCTTCAAATATCAACAATTTTTCTGAGGAGCTAGAAAATCAAGGAATTAAGACTGAAAATATCAAGCAATACTTAAAGAAGGTATCCCGGATTTATCAAACCACGGAGCAGATATTTCTGAAATCAAGTATTCACCAATGGCGATCTTATTTACATTGGGAAGTGCTCAAATCAGTGTTTAAATTACCTTTCATTAAAGGAATGACAACGATGGCTGCTATGAATAAGGACTATTTCAAAGACCCACGGCTACAGCAGTATTTTAACCGTATGGCTACCTATAATGGATCTAATCCCTATCAGACTCCTGGTACACTTAATCTCATTAGTCATATTGAACATAATGTTGGTGCATTTTTCCCTGAAGGAGGTATGTACAGCATAACCAAAGGATTATACAAATTGGCATTGGACTTAGATGTAAAGTTTGAATTCAATACTTCCGTTGATGAGATCATTGTAGAAAATAATAAGGCTAAAGCTGTCAGAATAGGACAAAGAATACTGTCGCACGATATTGTAGTGTCCAATATGGATGTATATTTTACCTATAAAAAACTCATGCCAAAGATTAATGCACCTGAGAAGATTTTGAACCAAGAAAAATCTTCCTCAGCACTTATTTTCTATTGGGGAATAAAAAAAGAGTTCAATCAGTTGGGCTTGCACAACATATTTTTTGCCCAAAACTATGATGCGGAGTTTAATAATATTTTTAAGAGAAAGATACCACACGACGACCCGACAGTTTATATCAATATTACCTCTAAGGAATGTTCCAATGACGCTCCAGCAAGTTGTGAAAATTGGTTTGTGATGATCAATGTGCCCAATGATTCGGGACAAGATTGGGAAGCGCTTAAAAAACAAGCAAAGGATAATATTGTAGCAAAGCTAAATAGGATGTTAAACACAGATATATCCTCTCTCATCGAAGTAGAAGAGGTTTTAGAGCCAAAGCTTATAGAGGATAGGACTTCATCGTTCAGGGGTGCGCTATACGGGAACGCATCCAACAACAAAATGGCGGCATTTTTTAGACATGCAAATTTTTCGACCAAGATTAAAAACCTGTATTTTTGCGGAGGGAGTGTCCACCCTGGAGGAGGTATTCCTCTCTCTGTCCAGTCTGGCAAGATTGTAAGTGACCTTATTCATAGGGCCTATAAATAGTTTTAGAATAAATATTTATCATAAATTGTACTGCAGTTGTTAAAACTATGTTGTCGAAACTGAGCATAATTGAATGAATTCATTTTTTGAGCATATCAACAAATATCATTGCTTGAGCGAAAAGGCAAAAGAGGCATTGGAGGGGCAACTTAGTAAAGTAGAACTTCCCAAAAATGCTTTGTTGGTCCAAGAACACAAAGTTTGTAATTACCTATATTTTTTGGAAAGTGGCTGTCTTAGAGGGTTTTATAATTTAGATGGTAAAGAGGTTACTTATTGGTTTGGCTTTGAGAACAGTTTTGTAACGTCTTTCTATAGCTTTGCGTCAAGAAAACCAAGTTTTGAAAACATACAACTACTGGAAGACTGCACCCTTTGGGCAGTAAGTTATCAAGCACTTCAAAATCTCTACGATCAATATGCAGATATAGAAAGACTAGGACGAATAGTGCATGAAAAGTATTACATAATTCTAGAAGAACGTTTTGTTGCTAATCATTTCAAAGATGCTAAGGAGCGATACGAAAACTTAATTGAATGCTCACCACATATTTTGCAAAGAGCACCCCTTGGTCATATCGCATCTTACTTAGGCATTAGTCAAGAGACGCTGAGTAGAATTAGAGGTAAGATATAAATGGCCTTGTTTCCTGAATTATTCGATTTTCGCCAGATTATTTTACAGTTCAACTTTTGTGTTGATCAAAGTAATACTATTGACATTGATTTAAATAACTGATCTTCTCCGTTTACAGTTAAAAACTTACCGCTAAATAGATAGTGAAAATAATTGAAATACAAGTATGTAAATTTAAATTGGATAGTAATATTCTTATGGTAAGGAAAATGAATTATGAAATCAAATGATTTCTTTGTCATTGACGTAAGAAATAAATGGATACTGTAAGGAGTTGAAAATCGCTCGGAAACAGGAGATCGATTCTTTTTTATTTTGAAATTTCAACAAAAAATGGTAGTATTACGCTTACAAAAGTAATCAGTCAATCCGATAATACTCGTAAAGAATCCCAATTGAAGCACAGTAATATCACCTCTGATTTAGGAAAAACATATTGAAAAAACATAATTATGTCCAAAGAGATCATCGTTGACATCAACATAGATGGCAACAAAATTAATACATTTACCAGCCTAAAGATCCAACAGGCATTTAACGCACATCATAAATTTGAACTAGTTGTAGATCACGATGCCTTGGAAGAGACTGGCGCCCACACACTCCAGAAGTCACAGGAATACATTGGCAAGTTCATGACTGTATGCTTTGGTCAGTACAATAGTGGTGACAATGCCTTTAAAGGCATTATTACCGAAGTGGGTTTGGATCAAGGTAACGGTCTCTGGGGGAGCCTTGTACTGAAGGGCTATAGCCCCACTTATTTGATGGAAGGTGGTAAGCACTACACCTCCTTCTATGAGCGGAAACTAAGTGATATGCTAGCAGAGGCAAGCAAAGGATTAGCCTCTAACGACATGGAGATCGTAAACAGGCCACAATTTACTTCCACCATCACCTATATGTGCCAATATGGCGAGAGTAATTTTGCCTTTATCAACAGGTTATCAGCCGAGTATGGAGAATTCTTCTATTATGATGGGCTCCATTTGTTTTTTGGCAAGCCTTCACAAGATAGCCTTGACATGGTTTACGGCGAACAAATAGAACGTATGCACTTCGCCATGCGTATGGCAGCTACCAACGTGCAGCACTACAGCTACAATTCAAAAGATGACCAATTGCTAAGCACCAAGCTTCCTAAATCGGTATCAGGGGCTGATTCCTATACACAAAAGGCACTTGATGTTTCAGGTAAAATGTTCCCACAGCCTGTTTCACAGCCTGTAGCGGTTCGCACACCTAGCAAGGTTGAACTAGACAATTATGCGGAAGGCCATATTGCCAAACTTGCAGCAAGTACGGTGGCCTTGAGTGGTGAAGGGGATGAGCCTAAACTTAAGTTGGGCAACATTATGAAAGTAAAAGTATCTCAAAAGGGCTTGGGCATTGGAGAAAATGAACATGGTGAATACCTAGTAACGACTCTGAATCACTACATTACAGGTACAGGAGCCTATACCAACAGCTTTGAAGCGATCCCGGCAGGTAATACCGTAATACCTTTTAATGCCGATAAGCCACTAGCTGAAAATCAAATTGCGACCGTTATGGATAACGCAGATCCAGACGGTCTTGGTCGCGTACGTGT
Organism: uncultured Cytophagales bacterium; assembly: GCA_945957555.1. GTDB lineage: Bacteria > Bacteroidota > Bacteroidia > Cytophagales > UBA9547 > CAMFLX01. The sequence goes on along the minus strand of CAMFLX010000004.1, from coordinate 71,757 downwards.
ACAGATGCTCTGGCAGAAGGCAAAGGGTCAACAGACCGATTGGATCCGCGTGATGAGTAGCGATGCAGGAAGTAGCGGACAGGTCAACAAGAACAGGGGCTATGTGTTTATTCCAGAAGTTGGCGACCAAGTGATGATAGGTTTCCGCTACAACGATCCCAACCGACCCTTTGTATTGGGAAGCGTGTTCCATGGCAATATAGCCGAAGGTGGTGGTCAAGACAATAACCTCAAAGCTATCAAGACTAGGAGCGGGCATACCGTAGAGTTTAATGATACGGATGGTAGCGAGAGTATTACTATTAAGGACAAGAATGGTAATATTATCCTATTGGATACTTCGGGGAAGAATATTACGATTACTGCCCCAGAAACGATCAGCATCAATGCAAAAAACATTATTATGACTGCATCAGAAAATATTAATACCTCTGCTGGGATGAATATTATAGAGAGTGCGGGAGCCAATAAAACAGCTTCAGTTGGTATGATGATGAATACTTCAGTTGGTGGAAATAATATCTTGAATGTTGTTGGTAACTTTATTGAGCATATTACGGGTGATTTAGAATCTCATACAGAAAAAGATAGAATTACCAATAGCCAAAAGGGTATAACCACAACTAGTGAAGGTGAGATCGCGAAGCATTCACAAAAGGAGATGAAGCTAAACAGTGCTGAGAAATCTAAACTCTTTTAAGGAATGACCAAAGTTAGAAATGTAGGCGGAAAAATTACGGAGACTACAAAAGGAAATGATAACTCCTTTGCTAAGGAAAATATTACTTACAACTCACAAAAAAAAATATCTTTTACTTCTGATAAGGGCATAAAACATGGTAAGCCAGAAACCCTACCTCCACCAGAGCTACCCTCCAAATGTAAAGTGGAGTTTAGGCCGAGTAAATCTTGGCAAGGGGAATTTGGTTTTGATTGGTGTCGCATAGGGGACAGCCAATTGCCTGTAGATAAGCCCTATTCCGATATTGTGGGTAAATACGGCGCCATATATGCAACGAGTCCCAGTGCCGTGTTTACCATAAAGCCAGAATTGTATCAGAGGCATTTGGCAGAATATGAAAAGTTTGTATTAAGTGCTTTTGGCACCTATTATGTTCCTAATCTTTCACTTATGAAAGGGGAAATAGCAGTATTAGATGCAGCTATTGAGATAAAAGAGAATCCAGATTCCATGTATTACAAATATGATAAAACGGTTTTTGAGGTTAAAATATTGGAAAAACTTAGTAATACAAAAGGAAAACACTTTAATGATAAAGTATTAGAAATAAAGTGTTTGAAGGAATTTTCTTCAAAGCAAAAAATAGAACTAATTGCCACTAAAAATAAAATTGATAATAAAATAGGGCAGATTAATGTATTGCCCAATAATAAGGTAAAGGAAATAGATATCCTTTTTATACCAGTAGAGCATAATGGTAGTTCAGGCACCATCAAAGGAAAAGAAATTACCATACTTACTAATGCACTGAAGCAAGCTTATGTAAAAGGGAATATTGTAAGGCATAAGGAAAAAATAAAAGTAGGTGGTTGGTGGTATGATTTATTTTTTACGAAAAAGGATGATAAAGGCGTAGTATCCATGGAAACATCAAACATCCGTTCTATACACAGGGCACTTGACGATGTTTTTTTTAAAGAAAAGGATAATGAAATATACAAAAATCATTATAGAGTTTATATGCTTACCAACAGTACATCCTTAAATGGAATGGCGGAAGATATTGGTAAAAACGCAAAGGTCGTAGTGGTATACAACAACCGAAACGACTCAACAGCTCCCCATGAATTAATGCATGCGATGGGCTTGTACCACACCTTCGACAATGATGGTCTATTTACCTATAAGTTTCAAAATACTGATAACATCATGGACTATACCCATCAAGTAGGCAAGGATAGATTTTCAACGAATACATGGCAATGGAAAATACTAAACTAACGCAACGATTGGCAATTGTAGGGAAGCTGGTATTACTGATCTGCCTTGTGCAATTAATGAGTTGTGAAGGTCAAGTAAAAGACAAAGCAATTTCTTCTAAAGTGAAAATAATGACAATTGAAAAATTTGAAATAGAAAAATACAATAAATGCATTGAAGAAAGGGAGAAAAATCCTCTACTGGACTTGTCGCAATGTGAAGATACTTTGGACGATGGCACCTTGGTCATAAGCTCAAAGTCTAGCAATGATTATACTGTTATCACAACACCACCACCACCCAGCTTAGTCCAAAGCTTTAAGAGATATTATAAAAATGGATTTCTACAAGAACGCTCTGAAAGATATATAGGGTATGCTATGGGATTCGATCTTATCAAGTTTGGTAATTCCTTAATTTATGATCAAAACGGAGCTTTGATCAGAACCATTGACGAATCTGAAAAGTACAAATCACTCTTTGTGAAACCTTTGGATCTACTGGAAATCCTAAAGAAAGAGCCTTTGTTCAAAGAGCTGAGTAAAGAGGATCAAATTCATTTCAAAAAGATTTTCAATCTCAGCACTAAAGAATCAAATATCACAGCAACAGAAGTGTGCAACGCTCTACACACCTATGTAGTGCTCGACAGTAAAAGTGACAAAGATCGCAGAAACGTATTTGTCCGACTGTCTGAGGACAAAAAGGTATGGCATGTCACTAAAGATCTATATCCTCATGGATTAATAGAGTTGGAGGTAGAAGCGACATCTGGTAAAATCATTAAAAGAACTTATAATAAGGAGACGAGACCATAAGTTCTTGCATACCAATTATTTAATAATGTCAACAATCCTCGAAGAAAGCAAAAGCAATAGCCTGAACTCGTATTTTGTGAGAGCTTATCGCGCTAGTCACGAGCTTCATTATGGATATATGGTTACTATGTCTTTAGGAGGAGAAATTCATGAGTTAAAGTGTGAATATTTAATCAAGTGTATTGGGCAGAATAGGGAAACGAACAACAACATATACCAAGTTGTCCGAACTCCTGTGTTTATTAATGACCAAGAGCCTGATACTCTTGCCGAGGAACTAGCAGCCAAGATTGGGGCAGTTATTTATCCTTTGCAGTTGGAGACTAATGCCCAAGGTTTTGCGATAAAAATTCAAAATCACGGTGAGATTATGAAACGCTGGAATACATTAAAAGCCGATTTACTGGAATATTATGAAGGAGAGGTTTTTTTGAAATACATTCAGCTTTCAGAGCAGTCTTTACTGGCCGAAGAAATTATGTTGGAAAAGCTTCGCCAAGATTGGTTTTTGTGTACATACTTTGCGCCTATCTTGGGAAGTTATCAGAAAACAATACAAAAGCGAAACTACCTTGAGCTTCCAATAGGCCAGAACCCTATATCAATAAGATACTTGACAGCTTGGGATTTGAATACTCAACTAGACGAGCATGGTGAAATAGATTTAAAAGCCTTAGGAGAGATAAGTTTAGATGAGCAAAATCTCTTAGATGAAGATGCATTACCTAGAGACACAAAAGAAGATAAAGCAAAAGTAGCTAGTGGTACATACACTGCTTCTTATAAATTGAATGCCCAAACTCATGTCATTCAGTCAATTAACTGCGTTTGTGACTGTTTATCAGATACAGACCAAAGTGTAAAAGTTGATATTTATAATATTGGTCAAGATGCTTCGCAACAGGAAAACAGCCATGGGGCAATCGTCGTGGTAGACAGGTGGGGTGAGAAAAAAGGAGGATTCTGGAATAAAATATTTAAAAGCTAAAGCTATGGCAGAAAAACATGTAGTAGTCCAAGGTGCTACTTTGAAATGCAAGTTTAGTGTAGAGCCGAAGAACGACAAACTCAAGGTACTATCGCATAGCAAGCACTACGCAAACGATAAGGAAGGCTCTGATAAACTGATAGCTACGGATAAGGAGATTGGTCAAACTATGGAAAAGAATACATTTGGCAAGTGTAAACTACAGCCTACCAATTCAGATTATCTGCCTTGTATGGCGGTCATTACGAAGTGGAGTGCTTTTTATAAAGAAGTAACCTTGTCAAATCAAGGTAAGATTCTGTTGGAAGACAGTAAAGCCACATGCCCCATCGGTGGGCCTGATTGCATTACGGTAGACAAGCATGGCCAAAAAGCAGAGGGGGGCAGCAGCACTATGAAAAACGCCAACAGCGCAGTATTGACGCAACTCAAACCTTTGGTGAATGCAGGAACTATAGATCAAACGCCAACTCATAAAGGAATCGAAGCCAACTAAAATACAGGAACACGACAAATAGATATATGGGCAAAGGGGTAAAAAAAATAAAATGGGTAGGAGGCGGCATCATTGCTGGTTCGTCTAGTCAAGGTAAGTCAGCAACCGTAGAACCTGATAAAGCAACGACTTTTGCCGTAGAAGAATGGGGTGTAGGAACCACCGATAAAGACAAAAAAAAGGGGGTAACTTGGTTCCTCATGAGTGCTGATAGAAAGCAGGTTATCAAACGAAAAATTAAACCATACAATGAAAACTATGAAGTTAATATTCCCAGAAAGCTATGTGGCCCCTATACCTATTATATTGAAGCAAGTCTTTCAGGAGAACTTGATAAAAAGGCTATTGGCATTTATCTAAAAGGGTATTGTGTACCTAAAATCACGAATATAGAATGGAGTAATAGCAATGGTACCGCTAAATCTGGCAGTTCATTAATGCTTTCTGCAAGTAGCCCAGTCAATTTGAAGTTAGAAACAGAAGGCCTAAATGGAAGTAATAACTTGATAATAGAGATCTATAAAGAGAAAAATAATTCACTGGTACATACTATTACAAACGTAACCGTAGTCGACGGGGATATAAAAGTATCGATGGCAAATGCTGTACTATGGCAGCCAAGTGTGAACAATAGTAGAGAAACAGAAAATTTCTATGTAAAATTAAAAAATCCAGCTACAAATTCTTATGTTCCAGACGGTAACAGCAATTTTGTTTCACCGTACGGAATGATTATGACTAACTCTCAAAATTATTTATATTCTCCTCTATTGCCTACAAACCAAACTGCACTTAAAGTTGGAAGTGTTACTGTGAACTATGACAAGCTTTATACATGTAGGTACGATAAACTCGTTGTTTCTGATTCTGATAGTAACAAAGATAAATTTGATATAGAGATATACGATGTCAAGAAAAATAAAACAATACCAATATATGAAACAATTGCTGGTTCTAGTGAATCATCCAAAAAAGAATTAACACTCAACTATAAAGGCTACTCCTTAAAAAAATGTCTTTCAAATACGCATAAGCAGGAAATAGAAATACATATAGGGGGTAAGAAGCAAAAAACTGAAGCGATAAGTGGTGAAAAGGTAAAGTTAGATCTAATCGCCGATACCAATATGACATTGTTAAGAGCAAGCCCTGAGATATTTTTTGTGACACCGGACAAGCCTACTAATTATAAGATTTATGCAAAAACTTGTGTGCAGCCAGTTGGATTGTTTGAAGTTAATGTATATCCTAATGTTGAAAGGGAGTTGGCGTTTATTTTGACAATGTTTAAGACAAAAAACTGGGAGAGCAATGTTAAGAAGAACAAAGGTAAGGACGGTTATAACATTGGTAGAAATGAGTCTGTTACTGAGTATAATGGTGAGAAAGGATTGGTCTTAGTTGATCGCGAGTTGGAAATATTGCATCAAGAAAAGGGTGGCCTTGGTTTTGGGTTTCAGGCAAAGGTAAAGGTTGACGAGACCACCTCTTCTATAGAGCTGGGAAGGACTAAGAGCCAAATTAAGGAACTGATTTCTTTTTTTAATAAAGTCGAGCTTTTCATAAAAGAATTGGATGGTAGGGGTAAAGAAAGTTCTTCTCTGGCATTTAAAGGTGGTTGTTATCCCAAAGCTACTTTTGACATAGAACCACCAAATGTAGCGTTGGCCTTACGAATGACTAATAGAAAAGTAGAAAAGTCAAACAAGGTAGTCATTGAATATAGTGGAGGCCTTGCTTTAAAACCAATAGTAGGCATTAAAGTTGGAGTCGATCTTTTAACTCTTGTGCAATACATGGGTTTCCAAGGAAAAGTGGTCTCTTGGTTGGTGGATGTAACGACACAAAGTGCTAAGGTTGAAATATATTTTCTTATTGAAGTCGGTTTTCAAGCAAAAGCTGAATTTAACTTGGCCTACAATGAGATCGAGGGCTTAAAAGCTGGAACCCAAAAATTCGAACTTGAAGGATTGCTGACAGGCAAGGCTGGAATCAAAAGTAAGACTAAAGAAATCGTTACCATAATTAAGCCTGATGGTTCAACTGACAAAGCTGAGGTCGAGAAGTGGAAAGCTGAGGGAGGGATAGCTGGCGGATTGATCTACACTTATGAAGTCAAAGGAGACTCGAAAGGTTTGTACAGTAGACATAAATTAGAGTTTACCGGGATCAAAGCAACGTTGGTATTATATGTGATGACTCAGCAAAGGAAATTCAATGAATATGCCAAAAAGGAATTTACAGTGATGGAAAAACCTCAACAGCCGATTTGGAAATCAGATAAGGATTATTTTAAATAATTTTTCAACATTTGGATAGAATATATTATAACAAAGACGAATTTATCATAGATCGAACCATTAGAGACGAACTTCATCTCGTAAGATGGGACTCGATAGATACCATCATTTTTGGATCTGATGTGATTTATGATGATCATTCGGAATATATTATTTATCTAAATACACCCTCAATTGTAACATTAAAAGAAAAGCCTTGGTGGCTTAACAAGATTACATTTTTTCTGAGGTCTAAAAGCAATACCAAAATAAGAATTCGAGATGATTTCAATCAGGACTTCTACCAGTTTGTTGAAAACATAGCATCTTATCTGGGAAAGGAAAAAGTCATCAACGTGTTGTATGACAATCGGAAAGGGAAAATAGTCAAAACAGAAACCCACGTTTATGAAAATAAAACTGTTTTTATTGAAAGGGGCGTAGCAGAGAAGAGTAGCCAACTTCGATGGAAAATGGTTTATGATAGATTTGGGAGGTCGGTTGACGAAATTTATGAAAGAGATCGAGGAATATAAAAAATATTAAATATGATAAAACATCCAGTTTATACCGCAGGGATTGTTTCAAGCAGATGCTCAGTGGAGCTTTCTATAAATGGCATACCCGTCTTTAATAGTTTTGAAAGCGGAACAATGTCTGTTGATTGGCCAGTCAATTTTTTTATAGTTGAAAATCCAGTTCAAAGTTATGAGCTTAAGATTATGCCTTTGAAGGAGGAAGCAATAATTGTTGAAAAGGCTATTGCGAAGATCAAATTCGTAATAAGAGAGGCTATTGAGGAATATGTTCCACAAGAGGAGCTCACAGAAGAAATCGAGGTTCACTTTTCAGATAAAAAGGATTTACCATTTTATATCATCAAAGGGGTTTTTAGCGCAAAATTGCCATATAAGATAACAACTTTCAAAAACACTGTAGATCTTTCTAAGGAAAATCAAGAAAAACTATTTGAAGAGATTATTCAGTGGAATAAAAAACTAGCAAAAATATACGCTAATTCTGAAACGGAAGAATACTTGAAGGTTTTCAAAATACGTAATGAACAGTTGTTTAAGTCCTTGTACCTTAGTGAACAGGAAATTCTGGTAGAGGAAAAGTCTATTTTTCATCCAAAAGATAAATTTATTGCGCCATTGCCTGACAGCCTTTATAAGTTGGAATTGTTTGCTAATGGTAAAATAGCAAGTGTAAGAATGCCTTATGAGTTACCAGGTTTTAGGTACGATCCAAAAGAGTCTGGAGAAGACGCAATGGGTTTTAGTCTTAACGTTTATTTCCAAAGAAGAGAAAAAGATTTACCTCTGGAAATAATCAAATAAATACTTGACTTTGTTAAACCATTTGTTGTTCTAAAGGAAAAACTGAACTAGAGATTTTTTAAAAATGGATCAAAGCAAAGTAGATAAAAACCCTCTCAAGAACGGTTGCTCACCAGTTTTGTTTTTTTTCGTAATAGTTTTCATAGCAATGTTACTCACAGTAATAGTAAAGCTAAAATACTTTTCGAAGTAGAGTATGCCCATAAAGTATTTAAAATATGCTTTTATAGCTTCAATCCTAGATTGCATAGTCTTATCATATATTTACTTGGAGGCATTTTTTACAGAAAACTATTCTCAAGATCTCGTTAGCGATTTCACCTTGCCACTTTATACCGTACCACTTATTTTTTTAGTGCTACATTTGATTTCCAACATTAAGGGGAAAACATATGAAGTTGGACTGAGATCATTCAAGTTTGTTAGTTTTATAACAATTGGACTATATTATAGCATCATACTAGTTTTTGTCGTTAGTATATCTTTTCTAATATATTCTATGTTAAAAGGTGATGTTAAAGAATTATTGCAAACCACACAATATGTTATAGTTGAAATATTTGCAATTACTTTTGCCATTCAAAACCAGCAGAAAAGGAAAGTTGAAAAGCTCATCTCCCTCATATTATTATGGTCTTTTACAATCCTCGCGTCATACTCCATACTTGGTTTTTTTGAGCAGTATCTTACCCGCCAATTCAGCAACGACCTAAAGTTGATCTATGCCGGCATCTTTTTTCATTTAGGCAATGCTTGCTTTATATTCTATCTTCAAACTGTGAGGGATTGATTTGGCTGAAACTTTAAACCCTATGAAAAATGTGAATCCAATAATCTTCATAACAGTCTTTTTATTATTATTTCTTTTTGGGGATTTATTATTAATTTATTTCCTCATAAAGATCAATAAGATAAGTGTTATTGGGGTGATCGTGCTAAGCTGTTTAGCTCTTTTGTTAGGTTATATAGCTTATTCCCTTAATTTTGGGATATCAGTAAGCCCAAAACAGCTCGGTATATTAAAGGATCAATTGTCATATAGTGATCAAGGGTTCATTTTGTACCATTCTTTACTTGAGTATAACGAAATCGTTCCTTGGGAATCCGTTGAAGCAATATTTTTATCAAACAGAATACCTTTGGAGGGCGAATATCATAACTTTGAATACCTTATTTTTTTAAACACGGCTCCTACAATAAATAAAAGTAGTCACCAAAGTTGGTTTAATAGGATTCTTCCTTTGCCAAAGGTCAAAAAAGGTATGATCCAAATTGATGATCACCGTAATATCGATTTTTATAAGTTTAAAGAGGCTATTAGCAAACACTTGGTAAAGAATAACAAACTAGAATATTACCTAGGTCTTAAATTTGGTAATGAAACCCATAAAAGTAGTACTGATAAAAGTTCAACGGAGGCGTCTTTAGTAACATTGAAGTCATTTGGATTTTATAAAATATTTGACAGAGGTAGTAACTTGGGGAATGAAATGCTCACACGTTGTAGACAAGACAGTTCCCTATAAATTTTAACCCCCATACAAATGAAAAGGATTGTATCCATTTCCTTCATGATATTTCTGTTTTCCTGCAGTACTCAAGAAAACAATAATGAAACTCTAAGAAAAGACACTGTAGCAGCATTGCAATTGTTAAGCCAAGAAAGTACTGCTCATGACAGCTTGCAAACTGATATGAAAATAGTGCCAACTGCAACCAATTGTATTGTCGATTCCGCAGATCTTAGTTTACCCTTGGGAAATGATCAAGTCCTCAATCAAGTAGTTAACGGCCTAGTTGGCTTTCGACTTTTGTGCAAGATCCCTGAACTTGAAAAATACAAATGTGGTTCGGAGCCACTCCAATACCACAAACTGCCAGACTATAAGGGTATTAAAAGCATCATCGTACCATATGCCTGTGGCGATAGCGAATTTTATTATTTGATCACCTTCAAAGACAATAAATACATAGCAGAACTCCTGATTTCAAAAGTTCAAGAAATGGAGATCGGTGATGCTATGGGTCTAGAGTACATTACTACCCATATTACCCAAGAATATACCATAAAACTGAGTTATAGCAGAGCCACTGGCGACTTCGACAGCCGAGAGGAATTCAAAAAGGAAACCTACCAAATACAAGGCGATGGTACCATTGTCTTGAAAGGTAAGTGAGAGAAAATTAGGATCAACAACCAGATCTACAAAGATCTACGAAGCATGTTTGACGACGCATAGGTTATATTTGTCAATATCAAATCCAAGAGCTCAGCGTATACATTTGAATCCTCGGGTTACTGTTAGCCCTGTTGCAAAGCCCAATAGAAACACCGGTAGTAACGCCGATCAAAACAACTCATAAAAAGGCGCCAAAAGGCTTTTTTATGAAATTGCAAATTCATCAATAAATTTGCTTCTTACAAAATCGCCTCATCTCCAAATTTTCAAATCAACCTAGCATAACTATCTGTAGAATAAATTGTTGTATAAAAGTGTATAAATATTTTTTATTGGGATATGATGCACCAAAAATGCGTTTTTAAATTTTGATAATTGCCGTAAAGCCCTATCTTTGCAAAGTTTTATAGGTAAAAAACCTAAACATTAAATCAAAAAATTTCAAACATGAAGAAAAACATTTTCAAACTCTCAGCAATGGCACTTACGGGTGCAATGGCACTTTTCAGTTGCGGTACTAAAGAAGAAGTAAAACCTGATGTAACTAAACCAAGTGTTACAGTAGCATTTACAGGTGATAAATTTGGTGTGCAAAATGACTTTAAAGTTAGTGCTACTGTTTCTACTACTGGTGACACTGCTTATATCTATTTGTCAGTAAATGGAACAGAACCAACAGGTGCAATTTACATTCAATACCAGAAAGACAACGAAAAAGCTGTTAAATTTACTAGTCAGCCAGGTGGTGGTTCTATCCCAAGTGGTGGATACTATGGTACCAGCTATGATGGTACTGTTACTAAAAAATCATTTAACTATGTTGGTGGTGATTACACGTTTGACGTAAACAATGATGTAAACAAGGCTTGGAAATTGACTATCCCTGTAAAATTGAGAAATACTTCAACTGCTAAGTCTGACGTATTCACAATTTGGGTAACTAAAAAATCAGGTACTGGTCGTTTCGACAACCCTGCTAAAAACTTAGCTTATGGTGTTGCTACAGTTAGCTTGAATTATACAAATGAGGCTTTGATCAACTATTATGCAACTGAATTGGGTAGCTCTAAAAACTTGACTTTGGGTTCATTGTTCTCGACTTCGACAGGATCTAACTATTCAAGAAGATATGCTCAAGATACTTTAGCGGGTGCTGGTGTTGATTTCGTATACAACAACTTTACATCTGGTAAATTTTCTTTCGGTTCATTTTACAGCACCGCTTCAAATACTAATGCTGACATAACAGCAGGTTTTGGTGCAGTTGATAAAATCACGAGAATCTTCAAAATCAAAGAAGTTAGCACTGATTTCTCTACTGTTGCAGGTGAGACATCATTGGTGGCAGCAGTTGATGCCGCTGCACCTACTGCTAGTTTCTTGACTTATACTACAGATCCAACTGGTAAAGTTTTTGCTTTCATCACTGCTGATGGCAAAAAAGGTCTTATCAAAGTTGTAACCATCGGTGCTCCAAACACTGATACAGGTTCAGCTTCATTAGAAGTAAAAGTACAACGTTAATCAAACAACGTTTTCATAATAAAAACCCTCGCCCAACAGCGAGGGTTTTTTTGTGTTTATCATGTCATACGTTTGAAATCGTACTTTTAATAGCTCTCGCTATTCATAGGTTTATTTTGTAAATTTGAGTGAGTATGATCATCTATTACAATAAAAAATACAATATAGATTTTGGGCCCTTGAATAAACTGCATCCTTTTGATGGGCTCAAGTTCAAGAAGGTTATCAAACAAATCGAGAAGCTACCAAATATAGATATAAAAAGTCCTCCAAAAGCCATTACTAAAGCTGAAATAGATGAATATGTGGATGCGCCATTTAAGCTCTTGAGACATCAAAAACGCTATATTTTGCAGGCTTTAGAGTTGCCACCCATTCCTGTGTTACCCTTTTGGCTGGTAGACCAGATTATTTTAAAACCCATGCGTTGGGGAGTAGCAGGTACCTTAGAGGCAAGTAAACAAGCCCTTGAAGGCAATAACTGTTGGAACCTTTCTGGGGGCTACCACCACGCGAGCCAAGGAAATGCAGAAGGATTTTGTATCTATAATGATATTGGAATAGCCGTGCAGCAGTTACGTAAATTAAAACATTTAAAAGAAGAGGATAAGATTCTGATTTTAGATATAGATGCCCATCATGGAAATGGCAACACCTTGGCCTTTCGTCATGATGAACGAGTTACTACCTTAGATATTTACAATGCCAACATTTATCCAAACGACAATTCTACCAAAGTATTGGTGGACATCAACCTGCCCATACCTAGTGGTACTTCAGGACCAGAGTACTTGGCGCGCTTGCAAGAAGGTTTGCAACAAATGACCAGCGGATACAAGCTAGCTTATGTAGTGGCAGGTACCGATGTGTTATATACAGATCCCCTGGGTGGTTTAAGACTTACCATAGATGAATGTGTGCAAAGGGATGCTATGGTATTAGAACGCCTTTCAAACCTATCAATCCCGACCATCTTCTTGGGGGGAGGTGGTTATTCAAAAGAAAGCTATTTGGCCATCAGCAGAAGTATCAAACAGCTGTATTTAAAGTATTAAAAAAAGGGCCTAAAGGCCCTTTTCAATGTTATGAGTTCCTGAGTAACACCCGTATATGGTTCACAGCTTCGTGCTCTCCGCTGGTTACACGCTCGTCAGAACGAATCAAATCATTAAGATCACTAACGATATCCGTTTTAAGATCTGAACTGAAATGGAACTTCTTCGATAGCGAAGTTACCACATCTTTCACGTTAAAAATATTCACATCCTTCGTATTTCTAATGATAGACATGCTTTCTTCATAATTGTATTCGATTCCAGGGAAATACGTTTTTAAGATCCCAGAAATTTTAATTTTACAAGCAGCAATCTCAACATCATCAGTTGTCAAATCTGCATCCGCAGCAATGTGATAAAGGTAAGTTATAAAGTCCTCAACTCTCCAAGTATTCATAAACATAAAAAAACATTTGTAGAGCTTACGAATAAATCAAGAAAGGGTTTATACCATATTCGGATAAAGTGTAAAATGTTTTCTTTTTACCAAATCCAATAATATTTCACGCAAATCAGCAAGATTGGTACGCTCTTGCGCTGACATAAAAACCACAAATTGATCGGGAGATTTAGCCATATAAGTTTTCTTGAGAAACTCAAGTTGCTGTTCTTTTGTACTAAACTCCTCGTCGTTTTCTACAGGTTTGTAAGCATCAATCTTGTTCAAAATCAAGATGGTCGGTTTATTACCCGCCTTAATTTCAGCAATAGTTTCGTTCACTACCTGTATCTGGTCTTCAAATGAGCTATGTGATATGTCTGCTACATGTAGCAGTATATCAGCCTCCCTTACCTCATCTAAGGTAGATTTGAAACACTCGATTAGAGAATGGGGAAGTTTTCTGATGAACCCTACAGTATCTGTAAGCAAAAAAGGTATTGTATCATATTCTATTCTTCTTACCGTACTATCTACTGTGGCAAAAAGTTTGTTTTCAGCAAATACATTCGCCTTAGTTAGCAAGTTCATGATCGTGGATTTGCCAACGTTAGTATAACCTACAAGCGCAACTCTTACAATACCTTCACGCCCTTTTCTGCGAGTGATATTCTGCTTGTCTATGGTCTTAAGTTTCTCTTTCAACAGTGTGATTTGTTCACGAATCTGTCTCTTATCTGTTTCTATCTCCTTTTCTCCAGAGCCACCCCTAGTTCCCGTACCACCACGTTGGCGCTCCAAGTGCGTCCACAAATTAGTAAGCCTTGGAAGCAAGTATTGATACCTGGCCAGCTCTACTTGGGTTTTAGCTTGAGCAGTTTGTGCCCTTAAAAGAAATATATCAAGGATCAATAAAGAACGATCGTAAATCTTCACGTTGAGTGCACGTTCCAGATTGCGCAACTGTGAAGGACTGAGCTCGTCATCAAAGATCACCGTGTCGGCACCAAGCGTCTCTATATAGGTTTTAATGGTTTCTAGCTTACCCTTACCCACATAGGTCCTGATATCGGGTCTATCAACTTTCTGGGTAAATGAATGAAGCGTCTCTATTCCAGCCGTTTGTGCCAAGAAATCAAGTTCGTCGAGATATTCTATAGTTTTTGTGGCTGATTGCTTGGAGGTAATCAGTGCCACCAGTACAGCCCTACTCGCTTTTTTTTCAGTATCAATAAATCCCATTCAGAAGCAAAGCCAAAATACTTTCGGCTTATTATTTTAGTGTAGTAGTATAAGTAGCAACCGCCTTGATCTGCTCTTCTGTAAGGCTTCCGCCAAAAGCTTGCATCAAGCCTTTCCCTTTGGTGATCAAAACAATTCTTTCGTCAACAGTCAATTTTGAAAGCGTGATATCCTTAGCACCACCTGCCATTAATTTTCCGTCTGCGCCATGACAAGCCGTACATGCCGTTTCAAATACAGCTTTGCCTTTTTCTTCTATAGATTGTGTTTCATTCTGAATCTGACTTTCTGCATCCACATTTTCCTTCACCTCTATTTTAGGCTTTGAGAATGTTAAACTTTTGGTATAAGATACCCCAATAAAATACAAGAAACCAACTAATGTAACAAGCGCCAAAGCCTTGTTCTCTTTTTTCATCGAAACAATGCCTAAAGGAATAAGGGCAATGACAACCACCAATTTTACAATCAACCAAGTAGGTTTCTCCACATTGATCGCAAATAGATATCCACCTGTAAGCAGAATTAACACACCAAGAACAATATCAATAAACTTCTTGTCTCTTAGCTTGTTAAGCTGTTCATTTTTACCAGCTAGTAAAAGGAATACTTTAACCGCGAAGAAAATCACGAACAGAAATATTACTGTGGTATGTAGATGTAAAAAACCTTTTGCCATAAAATTTTATATTTTTACAAAAATATTGTTAATAAACGAGCTAACAAAATTTTTACAAGAGGTACATCTACTTTTTGGCAACAATATGTATTAATGATTTGAATGTTGAGAATCGCGATCTTTTTAAACACTTCTTGGAATATATATAATTTTAGGCTTTCATTGTTAAAGGCTTTACAGGCTGAGGGACATGAAATTATCTGTATTGCGCCCAAAGATGAATATTCGGAACGTCTTGTACAAGAAGGGTTTAACTTTGTATGCCTAAATTTTAATGCAAAGAGCAACAATCCAATCCACGATTTTTTGTTACTATTTAAAATTGGGTCGATATTGAGACGATATAAGCCAGATGTTTTGTTGAATTATACCATTAAGCCTAATTTATATGGCACACTGGCAGCACATTTCTCAAAAATTAAGACCATTAACAATGTGTCAGGGCTGGGTACGGTTTTTATTCGACAAAACTTGACGACCTACCTTGCAAGAGAAATGTATAGATTGGCATTTAAGTACCCTCATCACGTTTTTTTCCAAAACAAGGAAGACAGAAGCCTTTTTGTTGAAAACGGCTTGGTAAAGGCCTCAATCACAGACGTTCTTCCCGGATCAGGGGTTGATCTATCTAAGTTTTGTCCAGATTATAGTACACATTTTGACAATACGATTACTTTTTTGATGCCAGCAAGGCTTTTGATAGACAAAGGCGTGTATGAATATATTACAGCAGCTAAATACATCAGACAAAAATATTCAAATGTAAGATTTCTTTTAATAGGTAAACCAGATTACGATTCCGGTCTTGGAGTTAAACGAAAAGATCTTAAGTCGTGGATTCAAGATAACATTGTTGAATATCATGGTTTTACCGATCACATGAAAGACTATTATACACAGGCAGACTGCGTTGTATTGCCGTCCTATAGAGAAGGTACCTCCAAAACCCTTTTGGAAGCTTTAGCAATGGGAAAACCTATCATTACTACAGATGTGCCTGGATGCAGAGAAACCGTAGAAGTATGGAAGAACGGTCTCTTATGTAAAGCCAAGGACACCGACACTTTAATAGAAGTTTTTGAAAAATTTATAGAACTTGATCCTGTACAGCGGCTGGCTATGGGGAAGTACAGTAGGTTTAAGGCAGAAGTAGAATTTGACGAGAAATTTGTAATAAATAAGTATAAAAAAGTTATTTTTGAACTTTGAGACAATCATGCAAGTAAACAAATCATTTTTAGAAGGAGTAATTGAGATCGTTCCTAATATTTTAAGTGACGACAGGGGGTTTTTCTTAGAAACATATCATGTAGACAAGTTGAAACTTGCCGGTTTAGAAGCATCTTTTTTACAAGACAACCTCTCATTCTCAAAAAAAGGTGTAGTAAGGGGGCTCCATCTGCAAAAGAAACCTTATGCTCAAGGTAAATACGTAAAGGTAGTGAGTGGCAAGGCTTTGGATGTAATGGTGGACTTACGTAAAGACTCCCCCACCTTTGGCAAACACGATTCATTCATATTGGATGGAGAACGTCAAAATATTGTTTACATCCCAGAGGGTTTTGCACATGGTTTTGCTGCGCTAGAAGACTGTTATTTTACATATAAGTGTACCAATATATATCATAAGGCATCAGAAGGTGGAATACTTTGGAATGATCCCACATTAAAAATAGATTGGATGCTTGAAAATCCAATCGTGTCTGATAAAGACAAAGAACTAATGACATTTGAAGAAATAAAGAAAATCCTTGATGAGATTTATTAGACTGGTAATTGCTGTCATATTGTTTTTTTGTGCCTTAGTTTCATGTCGCAACAAAAGTATCATGTTTAAGACTGACAGAGAATACCTTGGCGATACATTGAAAGATAAAATTGAGGCAGCTGAGAAAAGCTACAGAATTCATGTAAATGATTATTTACAGTATTCTGTATATACAAATCGTGGAGAAAGGCTTATTGACCCTAACTATGAACTTAGAAAGAATACTGTCTTGCAGCAGAGTTCTGAAATTCCCAAATATCTAGTTCAAAATGACAGTACCACATCTCTTCCAATGATCGGTAAACAGAAGGTGGCTGGCTTAAAATTGTCGCAATTAGACAGCTTATTGACTAAAAAATATAGTGACTTTTACAACGATGTTTATGTAATCAGTAAAGTAATTAACAAAAGAGTTTTTGTTCTGGGCACTGCTTCTGTGAACATGGTAGGCACAGGTAATGCTAAAGTAATTCCGCTTGAGAATGAAAATATGAATCTCATAGAGGTACTTACACTTGCAGGTGGTTTAGATAATTTATCTAAAGCACATAACATCAGGCTTATTCGTGGCGATCTAAAAAATCCTACCGTAATGATTATAGATCTTTCCACAATTGAAGGAATGAAAAAGGCAACACTGCTCGTTCAGCCTAACGACATTATCTACATAGAGCGTTTTCAAAAGCGCGTTATCCAGTCTATTCAAGAGTCAAGCGGTTTGATATCAATTTTGAGTACGAGTCTTTTTGTTGTAATATCCATCATTTCACTTAATAGACAGAAATAACTAAAATGGATAGACAAGATTTGATCCAGAATAAACAACTGCTACAAGATGAAGAAGAAGAGAGCATCTTAGATAGTCTTGACTTTATTAAATTTCTGGTAGTGGCCCAGAAAAACATGATTTGGGTGATTATGATTTTCATTCTGTGTTTTTCTGCTGCTTATATTTATTTGAGGTATACTAAACCAATATTCGAATCATCATCGGTTATAAAAATAGAAAAAAAGGAGGAAACAAGTATTGCATTTAAGATGAATCAAGTGGAGGATAACGATAATAAAATCCTCTCAAGTGAAATCGAGATCTTAAAGTCTAGGACTTTTTTTGAAAAACTTGTTAGAAAACTCAAGTTTGATGTAAGCATTTATGCCTATGGGAGCGTGAACTATCAAGAACGATATAACAATCAGCCATTTAGGATTGATTATGTGATTTTAGATAACTCTTTTTATGACCATAATTTTGATATTGAGGTAATAGATAACAATTCTTTTTATTTATATCCGACCACAAATAATGACTTGAAAAAGGCCTATAAATATGGTCAATTAATTTCGGCTAATGGCTACCAGTTTAAAATACATAAAATTGTTGAAGAACTTGAAAGTAACAGTAGGTTTTTCTTTACCATAAATAGCGAAAATAAGCAAGTTGCTGACCTCATGAATGGTTTTGATGTGGTGGTTCTAAATTTGGATGCCAAAACGATAAAGTTGAGTTTCAAAAATTCAGATCCATCTAAAGCAAGAGATATTGTTGCCGCCATTGATTCTCTATATTTGATAGAATCTCTTTCCAAAAAGTTTAAAACACAAGAACAGTCTCTGGCATTTTTGCGAGGGCAACTTGAAGATACAGAAGCAAAACTCCAGGAGTTTGAGATCAAGTTGGAATCATTCTCTCGCAAAAATAGGAGTTTTGACATCAAAGGTGATTTTGGTAAAAATTTGTTAAAGTCTGAAGAGTTTGAAAAATCAATGTATGAAATTAGGTCAGAAATTAGCTTACTTGACCAATTAAAAGACATCATTATAGAAGATAGAGACATAAAGCCACATCTTATTGCTTACAACGGACTTAACAACTCTCAGATATCAACATTGCTCACCCAATTGAACAAACTGCAAATAGAATTACAGCAGGTTTTAAACACCAGTAAAGAAAATACCTTCTCGTATAATACAAAAAAGATCGAGTTAGAGACTGTAAAATCCAATATTCTAAATACAATTGTTTTTAGTAAGAAGACCCTTAACGATAAGATTTATGGTATAAGCACTAAAATCAGTGAAACGGAAAATAAATTTAATTATCTTCCTTCAAGAGAAACCGAACTTACAAGATTAAAAAGATTGTATACAGTATATGAGAAATTTTATCTAACGATTTTAGAAAAAGAATCTGAATTTGGTATTGCCAAAGCAGGGATGGTGCCTGAGTTTACCGTGCTTTCAGAACCTCAGTTACCTAGGATTCCCATATTTCCAATATATTCTACTGTTTATATAACTGCATTAGGCATAGCTTTCGTTATTAGTTTTATACTAATAGTTGTAAAGTATTTCCTACATAATACCATCAATAATCAAGGAGAGCTTGAAAAGGGCACCATAGCTCCTGTGGTAGGGGTGGTGCCGAAGTATAAAAAGGAAAAGCTAGAAGTATCTCGTTTGGTCGTAGATAAACATCCAAAGTCGCCATTGAGTGAGGCATTGCGTAGCATTAGGACTAATTTAGAGTTCCTGATTCCTGAAAATAAGACGAAAAGGATTATGTCTGTTACCTCAACAATAAGTGGGGAAGGGAAAACGTTTGTAGCGATTAACTTAAGTGGTGTGATCGCCCTTTCTGGTGTAAAAGTAGTTATCATTGATTTGGACATGCGTAAGCCAAAAATTCACAGGGCTTTTGATGTGGATAATGAAGTTGGTATGAGTACTATTTTGATAGGAAAGAACACTGTGGAGCAGTGTATACATAAGACAAGTATCGATAGTCTTGATTTTATCAGTGCTGGGCCTACCCCGCCTAATCCCTCTGAACTTATTCTTAGAGATGAGTTTGACAAGACATTAAAGCATCTTCATACTATTTATGATTTGATATTTATTGATACCCCACCAGTTGGGCTGGTTACGGATGGAATCATTATTATGAAAAAGGTAGATCAGCCCTTGTATGTTGTACGAGCCGAATATTCAAAAAAAGGATTTGAAAAAAACATCAATAAACTGGTGATTAATAATAACTTCAAAAATTTAGGTGCCATACTCAATGGTTTCGACAACTCTATTGGCTATGGTTATGGTTATAAATATGGTTATGGGTATGGCTACGGCTATGGAAGTGGGTATTACCATGAAGAGGCCAAATTGTCATTTTATAAAAGAGTACTAGCATTTTTTAGATTAATCTGATATGGGCATTTTTGATAAGATTTTTGGGAGTAAAGGGCTAGAATTTACCGATACAATAAAAGTTGATATGCATAATCACCTGCTTTTTGGGGTGGATGATGGTGCAAAGGTTGTAGAAGATAGTATCGATCTGATACAAGGAATGATAGCTTTAGGTCGTAAGAAAATCATCATGACTCCACACATCATGAGCGATTTCTATAAAAATGGCCCAGAAAATTTGTTGCCACAGTTAGACATACTTAGAGCAAAGATAAAAGAATTGGGTATAGATATAGAGTTGGAAGTTGCAGCGGAATATTATCTAGACGAAGTATTTATGAAGCAAATAGAGTCTGGCGAAAAATTACTCACATTTGGCAAGAACTACCTGCTTTTTGAAACAGCATTCATGAACGAACCACCACAGCTAAAGACTGTTATCTTCGAAATGAAGAGTAATGGGATCAAACCTGTGTTTGCCCATCCTGAAAGATATTTGTATCTCCATAGCCATTTTTCTAAATACGAATCGTTATTTGAGAGAGACATTTGTTTCCAGCTAAACATAATGTCGCTTTCTGGTTATTATTCCCCAGAAATAAAAAAAATAGCTGAAAAACTAATCGATGCGAAAATGGTACACTTTATTAGTAGCGATTGCCATAATCTAAAACATTTAGAAGCTCTTAAAGCGTCTGTTAAAACAAAGTATTATAAAAAAGTACTAGATTTGCCGTTGTTAAACAACAGTCTTCTCTGAAAAGCAACAGCATACATAAAGTTTTTGTCACTGGTGGTACAGGATTAATAGGCAGTTATGCTGTTAGAATTCTTCTGGATAAGGGATACGATGTATCGGCCCTCGTACGTGACCCTAAGCAACTAGGCTTATTAAGCAGTTCTGACAAGGTAGAACTCATAGTAGGTGATGTTTTGGATATTGCACTCCTTTCTGCAGAGGTCCCCAAATACGATGCAGTTATTCATGCTGCAGGTATTGTTTCTTATGCTCCCAACAGATACAATGAAATGTTTCAAATTAATGTCGAAGGCACAAGAAACGTAGTGAATACCTGTGTATTGAACCAAAAGAGACTTGTTCATGTCAGTTCAGTTGCCGCTATTGGTAATTTTGCAAAAGAAGTAATTGACGAAAATGAAAAATGGAGTGATTCAGACTCGTATACTTATTACGCAAAAACCAAACATTTGAGCGAGTTAGAGGTTTGGAGAGGAATTGAAGAAGGACTTAATGCAACGATTTTTAACCCATCAGTAGTTTTAGGCATAGGCGATATAAATAAAAGTTCGACTAAGTTGTTTGCATATGTGAGAAATGGAGGACGTTATTATTCGGAGGGCAATATTAATTATGTAGACGTGAGAGACGTGGCCAATTTAATTGTTGATTCCCTAAGCAAAGATCAAAGCCTCTATAAAAGATATATCTTAAGTGCCGGAAGTATTTCGTATAAAGTTTTTTTTGAGAAGATTGCCGAGCAAATGTCCGTAGAAGCTCCTCAAAGGAGAGTAACAAATTTTGCGGCTGCCATTGCATGGAGGTTTGAATTCATAAAATATCTCTTTACGGGCAAAGAGCCGCTCATTACAAAAGAAACCGCTAGAATGTCTAATTCTAAAAGAGTATACGATAGCACGTTAGTACAGAAGGACTTTAGTTACGCTTTTACAAGTTTAGAAGATACCCTAGAGTGGTGTTGTAAAAAAAATAAATAATATATTAGACTCAAAAGCCCTTTTTTTCGTTATATTTAAATAAAGTTTTGGAGAATTTTCGTGGTCTTTAACCAGTTAATTATGGACAGGCAGAGAGGAAATGAAGAGAGTAAGAACATAGTGAAGAGATTCGAAGAAATGATCGAGAAAAACGAAAGTTATTTTTTTGATATCGAGTCCTATGAGTCTATTATTGAGTACTATACAGAAACTGGCAAAATTAAAAAGGCTCTTAAGGCTGTAGAATATGCTATTGCACAGTATCCATATGCAAATGAGCTATTAATTTCCAAGGCTAATCTTTTGGTGAATTCAGGTCACTTTGACGAAGCGCAAGAATTGATTGACTCAATGTCTTCTATGTACCCTAACGACACAGATATTACGATACTTCGTGCTGTTATTATGGGTAATAAGGGCCAGTTTGAGGAATCTGTGAAACTATTGCAGTCAATTGTCAACTATACCGACGATAAAGAGGAGATATATTTTCACATCGGATTTGGCTTCCAATCAATGGGTAAGTATGATAAGGCCATAGAATACTATAAAAAAGTTATTGATATTAATATTGAAAACGAAGACGCACTATACGAGCTGGCATTTTGTTTAGATCTTACTGGGCAGCTAGAAAGTAGCATTTCGTTTTATGAAAAATTTATTGATCAAGACCCCTACTCACATGTAGCATGGTATAACCTGGGCTTGGCATATTCAAAACTCGCGAAATTTGATCAAGCCATTTGGGCTTACGAATATGCTACGCTTATTAAAGAAGATTTTGCTTCGGCATATTTCAACTTGGCGCATATTTATTTTAATAAGCTAGATTATGAAAAATCAATAAGTCTCTTTGAAAGTACCTTATTGCATGAGGATCCAACATCAGAGACCTATTGCTGCCTGGCAGAATGTCATGAAAAGCTTGGGAATTATGAGAAAGCACTTATTAATTTTCGAAAATCGATAAAGGTAGATCAGAAATATGCAGATGGCTGGTATGGTATTGGCGTATGCCTTTATAACCAAGACAAGTCTTACGAGGCCATACACTATTTTAAGAAAGCTATCGAATTGGATGATTCTAATGGCGAGTATTATTTGGCTAAAGCTGAGGCAGAATATCAAGTAGGTAATCACTTATCTGCAGAAGAGGATTTTTCCAAAGCATCTACACTTATATTTGATGATCCAGCACTTTGGCTTAGTTGGTCTGAGATGTATTATGAAATGGGCGACTTTAGCAAAGCCTGTGAACTTATTTTTGATGCCCTAGAAGAGTATCCAGATAATGCCGATATTTACTATAGGGCGGTGGTTTATTTAATTAAAGCAGGATTATACAAAGAAGCTCTGTTATATTTAGAAAATGCATTAACTTTGGACTTTGAGAAGCACACTCAGTTGTATGACTTTTTTACTGAGGTGTCTGCCCAAAAAGCATTTTTTAAGATCATTGAACAGTACAAGAATAATAATAATTAATGAATTTCGAGCTAAAACAAATTCCTGAGAGATCCGTTAAGCCTCGTTCCTCAGGTTTTACAATGGCCATGGACAAAGGCCTTGCACCTAGAGAGGTTGAGGATTTTTTAGAGATCGCGAATGATTATATTGATATAGTGAAGCTTGGCTGGGCTACATCTTACGTAACACCAGTTTTGGATAAAAAACTTGCTATTTATAGGGCTGCAGACATTCCTGTATATTTAGGCGGAACTTTATTTGAGGCATTTATCGTTAGGGGACAATTTGAAGATTACCTAAGAGTCATTGATAAATACAAACTGCAGTATGCGGAGGTTTCTGATGGTTCAATAACCCTAGACCATGATATTAAATGCGAGTATATTCGCAAACTTTCGCAAAATGTGACTGTTCTCTCTGAAGTTGGATCAAAAGATGACACGAAAATCATCCCCCCATATCAGTGGATTGAGCTTATGCAAAAGGAGCTGGATGCCGGTGCATGGAAAGTGATTGGAGAAGCTAGAGAAGGAGGCAATGTGGGTCTTTTCAGGTCGAGTGGAGAGGTAAGGCAGGGTCTCGTTCAGGAAATCTTGACAAAGATTCCAAGTGAGAGGATCATTTGGGAGGCGCCACAAAAATCTCAACAAGTTTGGTTCATCAAATTATTGGGCACCAATGTAAATTTGGGCAATATTGCTCCAAACGAAGTCATTCCTCTTGAGACCATTAGATTGGGACTTCGTGGAGATACTTTTAGTGATTTTCTAAAATAGAATATAATTGTCGAAATTTTTCGACATATTTTTACAATTTTAATTACCTTAGATGAGACATTTTGGCCTTATTGGATTCCCTTTGTCCCATTCGTTTTCTAAAAAGTACTTCTCAGAAAAGTTTGCTAATGAAGGTATTAAAGAATGCCAATATGAGTTGTATCCAATTGAGGACGCTGGTTCGTTTTTAGAATTATTCGCACACGATCAGGAACTGTTGGGCTTGAACGTAACAATTCCTCATAAACAGGCTGTGATTCCCTTTTTGGACCGTCTTGACCCATTGAGTGCCGCTAGAATAGGGGCCGTCAATGTTATAAAAAGAGAAAAGGATGGAAGCTTGAGTGGTTATAACTCAGACTACTATGGGTTTAAAAATGCTCTCGTAAAGTTTTTAGGTGTTAATATTCATGAGGTTGAAAGCGCATTGATCTTAGGTAAGGGTGGTGCGGCACTAGCAGTACAAGCTGCACTCACTGATCTCAATATTAAGTTTACTTATGTTTCTAGGACAAAGCAAGGTGACGGCTATACCTATGACGAATTGAATGCACAAATAATCACTGAGCATAAGTTGATCGTCAACACTACACCCTTAGGCATGTATCCCCAATTAGAGCAATGTGCAAATATTCCCTATCAATATTTGGGCTCCTCACATTTTGTGTACGATTTGGTGTATAATCCAGAAATTACTCAATTTATGAAAAATGCTCAAAATGCAGGTGCTAATACTTCAAATGGGCTTGAAATGTTAATTCTTCAGGCAGAAAAGGCGTGGGAGATTTGGAATATGGATTAGCAAAATATTAAGTTTAGGTAAAAAAATTCTATTTCCTTTTGATATTAACAATTAATACTTATTTTTGAATACTTTTTAAACTTAAGGAAAAATCATTTTTTTAACTGTAAAAATTTAAGCCGACGTAAGTCGGCTTTATTTTTTTCAGCCATAACGTTTTGAATTGTTATGCGTATGCTTATTTTTGTAGTATAAGATATAGATTATGAGAAAACTAATTTTTATTGTCGTTGCTGGTTTTGTTACTTTGGTGACTTCGTGTTCTTTTCACCATACATGCCCTACTTATATTGGTGCTGTGTCACCTCATAACTCACATGTCCAGCACCACCCACACCATTAATTTTTTAATGGATCGGAATAAATTTGGCAAATTTTCTAAATTTGCATCATAATTTATTCACATGATTCTGAAAAACGAAAGGTATAGTGTTCAAGGTGTTGATTTACTTGAGGTAGCTGAGCAATATGGTACTCCTCTTTATGTATATGATGCAGACAA
The DNA here is from genome assembly GCA_945957555.1 of uncultured Cytophagales bacterium. Taxonomy (GTDB): domain Bacteria; phylum Bacteroidota; class Bacteroidia; order Cytophagales; family UBA9547; genus CAMFLX01. The sequence goes on along the minus strand of CAMFLX010000004.1, from coordinate 46,597 downwards.
GATTTTGTCGCAAATTAATAATTTGAAAGAGGCGTTTTCAGAACTCCCTCTAAAGCTCAAATATGCTACCAAGGCCCTTTCTAACATAAATATCCTTAAAATCATAAAATCTGGGGGTTGCGGTCTAGATGTTGTATCCATTCAAGAAGCTAGATTGGGACTTTTGGCAGGTTTTGAGCCTCGGGACATTATGTTTACCCCCAATTGTACACCCTTTGCGGAAATAGAACAAGCAGTAGACCTAGGTTTGTATTTAAATATCGATAATCTTCCTTTTCTGGAAAGATTTGGGCAAATCTATGGTAGCACTTATCCTGTTTGTATTAGAATTAATCCTCATATTACTGCTGGTGGAAACGAGAAGATTAAAACGGGTCATGCTGAATCGAAATTTGGGATTTCAATAGATCAGCAACAGGAAATATACGATATTGTTAACAGATATGGTATCAATATAAACGGTGTGCACGTACATACTGGTTCAGACTTTTCAGACGTAGATGTTTTCTTGAAGGGGGCAGAAGTGGTATTTTCCGTAGCGAAGCATTTTAAGGACTTAGAATTCATAGATTTTGGTAGTGGGTTTAAGGTTGCTTACAAAGAAGGTGACAAAACGACCAATGTTCAAGATCTAGGGGAGAAGATGACTACCAGATTTAAATCTTTTTGCAAAGAGTATGGAAAAGATTTAGCAATTTGGTTTGAGCCAGGTAAATACTTGGTAAGCGATAGCGGATTGCTTTTGGTAAATGTAAATGTGGTAAAAAAGACTCCAGCGGCAACTTTCCTAGGGGTCAATTCTGGGTTGAATCATTTGATTCGTCCAATGATGTATAGCGCACATCACGATATTGTGAATATTTCTAATACCTCTTCAACTAATGTTAAGAAATATGCAGTTGTGGGTTATATATGCGAGACGGACACGTTTGCATGGGACATGAAAATGAGTGATGCTCATGAGGGAGATATTTTAGCAATTAAGAACGCTGGTGCTTATGGATTTAGCATGAGTAGCAATTATAATTCAAGATTTAGGCCTGCAGAAGTTCTCATTCACAAAGGAAAAGTTCACCTGATCAGAAAACGTGAAGTGTTTGAGGATATTTTAAAGAACCAAATATTACTTGAGCTTTAAAAACAAAGAAAACTAAGGGGGCAGTTTATCTATGACTCCTTAGTTTTAAAGACGTGTTTAGGCTTACGACTAGCCCTAATGCAATCTATTCCGGTTGCCTAACTTTAGGATTATGTTGAGATCAGTGTTTGTGATATTTTTTAGAACAAGAAATTAATATTTTAATTATTATTTAACAGACTTTTTTATAGGTCTGATTATAAGGTAGATGTATTTAATTCTTCTCATTTGAGCAAAATAATTATTCTGCTATTTTGTGAAAATAATTAAACTTTTATTGTATATAATTTATATATTTGCGAGACTATTTTTCTTATAGTATAAATTATTTTTATGAGATTTGTTGTATCATCAACTGCTTTATTAAAACAACTCAATTCCATTAGTGGTGTTATAGTGCCCAATCCTGTGGTGCCTATTTTGGAGAATTTCCTTTTTGAAATTGAAAAGGATAAGCTGACCATTACTGCATCAGACATGCAGACATCAATGATTACTGAGATGCAAATTGATTGTAAGGAGAAGGGTAATATTGCCATTCCTTCACGTATTTTGATGGATACGCTAAAAAATCTTCCTGAGCAGCCGATATCGTTTACTATAGATGAAGAAACTTACAGTATAGAGCTGAGTTCGGACAATGGTAAATACAAATTGGCTGGCGAAAATGCAACAGATTTTCCAAGAGTACCAAAAGTAAATAAGTCATATTCTGCTGATATTGCATCTGAAGTATTATTAAGAGCAATTACCTCCACGATTTTCGCAACAAGTACTGATGAAATCAGGCCAAATATGACTGGGGTATACGTTAAGTTCTCTGACACCAACACCACATTTGTGGCTACAGATGGTCATAAGCTTGTTAGGTTTAGAAGGATAGATGTAGTTTCTGACGCCGATACCTCAATTATCATACCTAGAAAAGCATTGGATTTGTTAAAGAAGTCATTGCCTACTGGTAATACAAACGTGAGACTGGAGTTTAACCCATCAAATGCGTTCTTTAGTTTTGACAATACGAAGATGATCTGTAGGTTAATCGATGAGAGATACCCAGATTACGAAAATGCGATTCCTGCTGAGAATCCAAACATAATGACTATCGACAGAGGAGAGTTTCTATCTTCTCTAAAGCGTATAGAAATTTACTCTAATAAGACAACCAATCAGGTTAGATTGAAAATCTCAGGAAGCGAGTTGCAGATTTCAGCAGAAGATCTTGATTTTTCTAATGAAGCAAATGAAAGATTGGCATGTGAGTATGATGGTAGCGATATTGAAATAGGCTTCAATGCCAAATTTTTGATCATGATGCTTACCAATTTGGATAGTAAGAATGTTCAGCTTAAACTTTCTGCACCGAATCGTGCTGGTTTGATTTTCCCAGAAAATACAAAAAATGAAGAAGTTCTCATGCTGGTAATGCCAGTAATGTTGAATACATATTCCGCATAACAAAAAGGCAGCCCAATGGCTGCCTTTTTTATTAAGCCCATATTAATACTATGATTTATGAAGTGCCTCAAATCTTTGTTGCTTTTAGCACTATATATTAATTTCCAAAGTTTGTCCCAAACAGAAAATAATGTTGTTGAAGATCAACAACTAAAAACAACCTATGAATTGGACAATGCGAATATTAATGATGCAGCACAACTAAGTAGGGATGTTAGATTTGATTTAAATGTAGTTTCTAGAGATGAATTGCAGTCTCTTGGTATACTTTCGATGCCACAGCTAGATAATTTTTTTGCACATAAAACAAAGTATGGGAGGCTCTTGTCTATTTATGAACTGAAGGTGATTCCTGATTTTGACCATGAAACCATTCAAGAACTCTTACCTTTTGTTTTGGTGAGGGATTTGGGGATTTATAGATCGAGTAATGGCCTATTAAAAGATGTTTTGGATGAGGAAAACAACTATATCATAGCAAGGACTGAAAGGGCGCTGCAACCACAACAAGGATATTCGATTCAAGCAAGCCCAGGTACACGTTACTTTGGTAATCCTTATAAATATTATATCAGGTATAGAATAGCCAGCAATCATAATTTTAGTTTTGGACTTACTATGGAAAAGGACGCTGGTGAGCAATTTTTATGGGATCACTCAAAGAGACAATATGGTTTTGATCATTTGGTGATGCATTTTCAACTGAAGAATAGAGGTCGATTGAAAAATCTTATATTGGGTAATTTTTCTGTTTCAGCAGGACAGGGCTTGGTCTTTGCCAATGGTATGTATATCGCGAAATCTTCGGAATCAGTTTTATTCGTGAAAAGAAACCAGATGGGCATCATGCCATTCAATTCTATTTTGGAATCTGGATATTTTAAAGGGTTGGCTGCCACAGTGGCCTTGAAAAAGGTAGACCTGACGGTATTTGCTTCTCAAAAAAGGAGTGATTCTGAAATTAATTCGGATACAAATAATCAAGGCGAAAGCTATATAAACTCAATCTATACGTCTGGTTTCCATCGGACAATAAGAGAGTTTGATACCAAAAATACAGTAAACCAATATGATTTGGGATATAATGTAAGGTGGTCAACTCCGCACTTTAATATTGGGCAAAGCAGTGTGTATACAAGTTTTCTGGATGTTGGCACAGGGGTGAAACTTGATATCATACCCAAATCGTATGTGTACAATGCAAATGCTTTTAGAGGAAGCTCCAATTGGGTTTCAAGTATTGATTTCAATTATTACTTCAGAAACATCAATTTGTTTGGTGAGCTTGCTCAACAAATGGCAAAGGGGCGTGCTTTGGTATTGGGCACCCAATGTGCCCTAGGGGCAAAAATGGATCTCGCTCTTCTCTATAGAAACTATAGCCCTTACTTTAATAGTTTTTATGCTAATGGTTTTGGTGAGTATTTTAACAATAATGATGAGCAAGGGGCTTACTTAGGGGCAAAATATACCTATAGTAGAAAACTGATTTTTACAGCATACTACGATCTTTTTAAAAATAAGCAATTGAGATACGGGCAATATAGCCCCGGACTTGGTTCGGAATATTTGCTAAGTGTTACCTATAAACCTCACAAAAAGGTTAGCTTCTATATGCAATGGCGACAATCTGTAAAGCCTAAAAATCTATCAGCGGATGAGGGGCCGCTCTATGGAGTTGTTCCCACACTAAGAAGTGTTATGACTTTTGTATTGAAATACGATTTAGAACAGCGATTTTCGTTACAGACGAAATTGTATAGAAGTGTATATCGCCAAGTCCAAGGATCGACAGGTTTAGTGCTTGCTCAGGACATTGTATATAAAGTTAAAAAATGGTCAGTATCCACAAGGTTTGCCTTGTTTGATACCGATGGATATGATACGCGGATTTACCTATATGAAAAAGACGTATTGTATTCCTTTAGCTTTCCAGCATATCAAGGCAAGGGCCTCCGGTATTATTTGATTGCTCAATACAGCCTTAATAAAAAGATCAAACTTTGGCTGAGATGGGTACATACACAATATCATGACATACAAAGTATTGGTACCGCAGGAGAGCTTATAAGAGGAAGCCAAATGGATGAATTAAAAATACAGATTAAATGGTTGCTCTAATTTTAAGACTAAGTTCATAATTGTATATTTGTAATTCATTAACTACTTAAAATATGTCAAATCTAAGCTTGATAAAAATTGCAAATATAGTATTTGAAACAGAGAAAAAGGTACTAACACAGGAATCGTTTTCGCCTCTTATTAGAAACGTAAACAGAATGAAGACTGTTATAGAAGAAGGAGGTCTACTCGTAATAAATCCATCGGGTGAAGCTTTCTCAGAAACAAGAACAGATATTGAAGCCACTTTGATTAATCCTACTTCTGAAAATCAAAAAATTTGTGACGTAATCAAGCCTATTATTTATGAAATTCAAGAAGGAAAGCCAGTTTTGATACAGAAAGGAATCGTGATAGTTGAATAATTCTACAATAAATTGCAACAAAAATGTCATCAACAATAAATTTCGGAATAGACCTAGGTACAACCAACTCATTAATAGGTAAATATACTAATGGACAAGTAGAGGTTTTTAGAAATCCTTCGGGGATGAAAGAAACACTTCCTAGTGTAGTTGCTTTTAGAAAAGAGCGAATATTAGTGGGAGACAAAGCGAAGGAATATCTGGAAAGAGATGCTAATAATGTATTTGGAGGCTTCAAAAGAAAAATGGGTACTGATGAAAACTATTTTGTGCCCAATATTGAAGAAACAAAATCTCCTATATCGTTCAGTAGTATAGTTTTACAAGAACTTAAAAATTTTGTTTATACTGGAGAAGTACCTGAGTCTGTGGTCATCACAATACCCGCAAGTTTTAATACCATCCAAAGTAATGCCACGAAAGAAGCAGGATACTTGGCTGGTTTTAAAGAAGTTGTACTATTACAAGAACCGATAGCTGCCAGTCTCGCTTTTGCTAATAAACTAAAAGAAGAGGAAATTGTTGGAAATCGTCTAGTGTATGATTTAGGTGGTGGGACTTTTGATGTGGCCATTGTAAAAATCGATCATGAGGAGCTCAAAGTAGTGGATCATGAAGGAGATAATTTTTTAGGCGGTATGGACTTTGATCAATTGATTGTAACAAAAATAATTGTTCCTTATCTGGAAAGTCAGTTCCAAATAAATGATCTTATACCTAAGATGCAAAGTGCCTCTGGAATTTACAATAAGCTATATTACAAATTACTATACAAAGCCGAGGAAGCAAAAATAATGCTTAGTTCAAAAGAAAGTGTAGAAATTGAGTTCGAATTTGAAGATCAAAAGGATGAATCTCATGAAATCATCTTTACGATACATAGGCATCAATTTGAGGATATTATCAAGGAAAAAATTATATATTCAATCGAGTTTATCAAAAATTTACTTGAACGCAACCAACTTAGTTCAAAGGACATCAACGAAGTTGTATTGGTCGGGGGGAGTACCTATATACCATTTATTAGGAATTTAATCCAAGAACAACTTGAGATCAATGTCAATTGTAGCGTAGATCCAACCACTGCTGTTGTAATTGGTGCAGCTTATTATGCGGGAAGCAAAACCAAACAATTACCCACAAATGTAGAAGAAAATTCAAAAATCAAAACTGTATCACCTTCGGTAGAGAATTTAAAGGTGAAAATGGCCTACCAAAAAAACAGTAGGGAAAAAGAAGAATATTTTACTGCCATCATTGAAAACACTAAACCCGGTATGACTTATCGGATTTTAAGGGATGATGGTGGTTATGATAGTGGGACCAAACCATTAAAGGAAAGAATTAGTGAAATGTTAATTTTACTTCCTCATACACTCAATTTATTCATATTAAAAATTTACAATTCACAGCAACAGCAAATTGCGGTTGAGATACCAGAGATTGCTATCGTTCAAGGCAATTTCTCGATATATGGCCAACCACTTCCAGACGACATCTGTCTAGAGGTTGATGATGTTGAGAACACCACCACAAAGCTTGAATTGATATTTGAAAAAAATGCAATTCTCCCTATAAAGAAAACTATAACAAAAACCCTAAGTAGATCAATTTCCAAAAGCAGTGAGGAGCAACTACTCATTAATATTCTTGAAGGGAGCAGGTATGCAGCTCCAACAAGCAATCTTTCAATTGGAATGATCGCCATAAGAGGGAGGGATCTTCATACAAATCTGATCAAAGGTAGTGATATCGAATTGTGTATTGAGATTAGTGAAAGTAGGGACATCATAGTGATTGCCTATATCAACATGATCGATCAGGAATTCAAACAAGTCTTTAGCCCATCCGCAAGATCTGTAAACGTAACTAGACTTAAGGAAGAAATTGATTATTTATCCAGAACTACTAACAAACAATTGGATATTATGATCAAAAAGGATCAGTTTGAAGAAGCGGCTGTCTTAAAAAGGATCACTGAAGATTTAAGAAATATACAAATGGATCTCTCACAAATCAGTGAGGATGATACAACGGATATGAAATATCAAATAGATGACAAAAAAAGGAAATTGGCTACCTTAATTGACAAAGGAACTGGAGATGAGAGATTAATTATGCTTAAGGAGGATTATTATCAAATGAAAAGTCATTGTTTTCATTTTGTTGAAAATGAAGGTTTTGAATCACATAGACTAAGATTTGATAATATTGTAGCAAATGAAAGTGATTGGATAAATGATAAAGGAGGTAAAAATTTCATCAAGAGAAAAACAGAGGAACTTAATAAATTGTCGTGGGAAATAAAACGTCGAAATTTGAATTATGTAATCTATGTATATACTCATTATGCATTAAAATCTGAAGAGGAGTATTCAAATCCAGAAAGATTTAAGATGCTCAAAGAAAGAGGAGATCAGGCATTACAAAGAAAAAACATTGATGAAATATTATCACTAGTTTCTCAAATGCACGAATTACTTATTGACAAAGGAAAGGACGAACATATGAAGGGCACTGGTTTGAGTTAAAAGACTAAATATATTGCCATAGTATTAAGGAAATTTGGGTAGCTGGTTTTAATTATGACAGGCTGTAATTCTTATTATTGCCCCTATAATAAGAAAAATTACTAAAACGACATTCCAAGGGTTGGATGTTTCAATGGTTTTTATTGGGTTAGTTTTTGAGTGTTCAATATTTTTTATTTTATTAATCTTTTCCTTGATCTTGTTTTTTACTTGGTTAGAGTTGGCACAATTAATTGCACTTATTAATAATCCCTTACCTTTTTCTTGATCAATTTTATTAAAAAATACAATCCCTGTTTTCATTACCAAGACCGATAAGTCATCCCTAAGTTGACAAAAGGCGGGCTGAGTAAAATAGGTTGTCATATCTAAAAACCTATTATCACAAAGATATTGAACTAATTCCCTGTTTTCCGTCACTTCATTTTTAGAGATAATATTAAATAATTTATCTCTCCTTATCTTAATAGTTTTTAGGAAAAACTCCTTTGATGCCTCCATATCATTGTCAGTCATCATTTTGGGAATTTGGACAAGTTTAAGCCAACCCCTCATATCATTCTTTGCCATGATCTGATGAGCGAAATGTGTATATGCAGTTAAAAAATAAGGACTTACCCAATCAATAAATTGCCCTTCTTCATATAGGGTCTTTTTAATAATTTTACCATCATACTTTAAAATAGTTAACTCCAAGAAATCAAGTAAAAAAGGATCTTCAAGAATTGCTTGGTGGAAATTCAAATCTTTGACATCCTTTAAATTGTCTGCTATATTAACAATATCATGTTTGGTATATTCCTTGTTTTTGATGGTTATGGTCGATTTTCCTGATAAGTCAAGTTCTGCCAAAAGTTTCTTTTTGAGTAAATTCAGATTAGATGTTTCGTATTCGAGTCCAAAACTCTTTAAAAAACCCAAGGGTGAAGTGTAGGTGTTATTATAAGTACCCATTTTTAGACTATTCAACTAGATTGAACGCAAATATAGTTGTTTAAAATTCAAAATTGAAATCTCCAAAAGTTAATGGTATAAATTCCGACAAGAATTGTATTGTATACTAAATAGTATTACAATCTGTTAAATGTTAACATTTTATATAAATAAATTATAAAAAGCCGTATCTTTGCAGTCCTTTTAAAATAAAAGGTGCCCTGTCGCGGTGACAAGGTATATGTATAACTATAGGCCAAGTCTCTAGGCCGTTAAACAGAAGAGGCAAATAAAACATGTCAAATTCACCAATAGCAGACTTCAACTGGGAAGTTGCAGAACGTAGAGGAATCAAAGGCGGTTACAGCAAAGCCGACAGAGAGTCTCTTGAAAAGATGTATGATGCTACACTATTCACTTCAAAAGAAAATGAAGTGGTAATTGGAGTAGTGGTTGGTATCAACGAAAAGGATGTGGTTGTAAACCTAGGTCTTAAATCAGACGGATTGGTGCCACTTTCAGAATTTAGAGATTTGCCAGATCTTAAAATTGGCGACAAAGTTGAAATTTATGTAGAATCACAAGAAGACAAATCTGGTCAACTTTTGGTTTCTCGTAAAAAAGCTAGAATTGTAAGCGCTTGGACTAACATCCAAAAAGCGTTAGAAGAAGATACTATTATCGAAGGCTTCGTTAAAAGAAGAACTAAAGGTGGTTTGATCGTTGATGTATTTGGTGTTGAGGCTTTCTTGCCAGGTTCACAAATCGACGTAAAACCTATCCGTGACTTTGATATCTATGTAGGTAAAAAGATGGAAGTTAAAGTTGTGAAAATCAACAACTCTAACGACAACGTAGTAGTATCTCATAAAGTATTGATCGAGAAAGACATCGAGCAGCAGAAATCTGCAATCTTGAACAACCTTGAGAAAGGTCAAGTTCTTGAAGGTGTGATCAAAAACATGACCAACTTTGGTGTGTTCATCGATCTTGGAGGCGTTGACGGTCTATTGCATATCACTGATATCTCTTGGGCTAGAATCAACCATCCAGAAGAAGTGCTTAAACTTGACGAAAAAGTGCAAGTGGTGGTACTTGACTTCGATGAGGACAAGAAGAAAATTTCATTGGGCATGAAGCAATTGACTGCTCACCCATGGGATAGACTTCCTGAGGAAGTAACTGTAGGATCTAAAGTTAAGGGTAAAATCGTTAACGTAGCAGACTATGGTGCATTCTTGGAAATCGTTTCTGGTGTTGAAGGTTTGATCCACGTTTCTGAAATCTCTTGGTCACAACATTTAAGAAATCCACAAGATTTCTTCAAAGTAGGTGATGAGATCGAAGCAGTTGTATTGACTTTAGATAGAGATGAGAGAAGAATGTCTCTTGGTATTAAGCAATTGACTGAAGATCCTTGGTCTAAACAAGATCTTTTGACTAAATATGCTGTAGGTTCTAAGCACTCTGGTGTTGTAAGAAACTTGACTAACTTTGGTCTATTCCTTGAACTAGAGGAAGGTATCGATGGCCTAGTACACGTTTCTGATTTGTCTTGGACTAAGAAAATCAAACATCCATCAGAATTCACTAAAGTTGCTGAAACTCTTGATGTAGTGGTACTTGAGCTAGATTCTGAAAACAGAAGATTGGCTTTGGGTCACAAACAACTTGAGGAGAACCCATGGGATACTTTTGAAGGTATCTTCGCTGTAGGTTCAGTTCACAATGGTACTGTAATCACTAAAAACGATAAAGGTGCTGAAGTAGAACTTACTTATGGTATCACTGGTTTTGCAACTACCAAAAACTTGGCTAAAGAAGATGGTTCACTTGTAGAAATTGGAGAAACTGTAGAATTCAAAGTTGTTGAGTTCAACAAAGACGAAAGAAAAATCGCTCTTTCTCACTCTAAAGTAGGTGTTGCTGAAGAAGCTAAGAAAAGTGGTGGTGCTGGCAGCGGTGCTAATAAAGGTGGTGGTGCTAAGAAAGCAGGAGAGAAGGTTGAGAAAATCGCTCCAGTTGAAAAGACTACACTTGGTGATATCGCAGAACTTTCGGCTTTGAAAGATGCAATGTCTAAAGCAGAGAACAAGAAGAAGTAATTAATTTTATTTCTGAAACATAGAAGAAAGTCCGCCAATGGCGGACTTTCTTGTTTTTAATGGATTCTTGCTACTACCGAATTACTTTCTACTGATCACTACTGCATGACTAGTATTAAAGATTACCTTGTTACCAGCTTTATCTATCTGTAGGCTATTGGCTTTTGCGTTTTGAAATGACATGAAAAGATATTTGAAGTCTGGGCTAAAGGTAATACCTGTAGGTTCGCAGCCTTTAGGTGATTCTGCGAAGAGTTTTAGATGAGGCTTTAAAGGCGTATGATCACGATTGGCTACCCACACACCATTATTGCCACCGTCGTTCATAATCCACAGATTTCCATCTCCGTCAAATGCCAAATTATCTGCTCCTGTATGGCCCGAATGAAAATCTAGCTCATGAGTACCTTCTTCATGAACGATGTCATACATTTTATCCTCCACAAAAACTTCATTTTCTTCAGTTTTACTCTTAGTGTCTTTAAACCTATAAACCCTTCCTGAATATTTCGCTGAAAAATATATTTTGCCATCAGGCCCAACTTCTACGTCCTCAATACCTGCAAAGTTGGTGGCGCCCAGTTGAGTAGCTAACTTGTTTGTATTGTTACATTCTTCTTTGGTACTGTTGGGCACTTGCATCCATACCCCAGTGGTTGAATTGACGTCGCCATTCATTTTTAAAACATAAAGCTTGCCCTTGCTGAGGTCGCCCTTGCGCTTGCAAACAAATTTATAGATAAAGCCAAAATCCTTACTGTCTGCACCAAAATAGCAGGTTTTTTGATCTTGGAGTATGCAAATATTTTCATGCTGCATTCTGCCCATTGCCCAGAGCTTTTGAGGATTACCTTGTTTATCTGTTTTTGCTATTTCCCTTTTTACAGGATCAATTTCTATGAGCCAGCCCAGATCTTCGTAGCCATCCTTGTTAGCATCACCTTCGTGTACCACCTCTTCGGCTACGACTACATTACCCCAGGGCATGACTCCTCCGGAGCAGAAATTAGATACTTTACTAATGGCCTGTTTTACGAAAGGTGTGAAGAAATTGACCTTTCCAGAAGTTCCTACCGTCCAAAGACCTTTAGCTTCATTTAAGCTCAAATGCAGCACCATGACCTCGGCTTCATTTTTTTCACTACTGATCGATAGCCAGCCTTCTTTACTTCCATTTATGGGGATGTAACCCGTAAAATCAAAGTGTGTACTAGCATGGCGTTGGTCGGAAAGGGAATCCCCTGATTTGATGATATACTGAAACGTATGCGTTTTGGGGATGACGAGACTGTCTGGGCGCTGCGCCAATGGCTTTATAGATGTAAAATCTCCAATGTTTTGAGTAGACCCTAAATGTGCGCAAAAGAGCGATATGAGGGCGAAGTGGTTTTTAATCATAAAATTAATTTGTAAAAAGTACAAAAAAGTATAATTTCAATAGTATTTAAAAAGAGGGAATGGTTTAAAACGCCCCCTTCTACAAATTTAAAAAACTTTGATTCAATTCCTTCTATATAGCAATGGCATCGTTGTGATGGCAATAGCTCTTTTTACTGCCTATAATATGAAAATGATGGAGAGCTTCCATCCCAAGTTTTTCATATTCAATATATTCTGTACGCTTTTTGCCTACAACTTCCCAAGATATATGCACGTCAAAAACAATAAGCTAGATAACGATTCAATAAGAGACGCTTGGTATAGAGAACATTTAGGCTTTTTAAGGAATATCTCTACAATTTCCTTTTTTGGAGCTATCCTATATATGGGGCATTTATCGTTTAGTCAATACCTAATCTTGGTCTTTATAGCGATTATTTCTATTTTATATGTAGCACCCTACCAACATCTAAAAAGCTTAAGGACAATCCCGTATTTAAAGCCATTTATCATCTCGATATGTTGGGTATTTCTCACATTGGTTATCCCTTATTTGTTCGATGCTAAACTGAGTTTGTTGACTTCCGCCTTGTTGGTTAAGATGTTCTTGAGTCAATTTATAATCATATTTGTAACGGCGGTTTTGTTTGACCTAAGAGATGTGCATGCCGACGAAAGAGAAGGGATCAAGACGATTGCCAATCAATTTAGTTTGAGGTCTGTAAAGGTGATGTGTTATCTTTTGTTATACTTTCGAATGCTTTTTTGTATAGACCATGAACAAGTGGGTCTTGAGCTGATCTTTAGTTTGATATTATCTTTACTTGTATATTTGGCACACGCGAGACAACCAGACAATTTTTTTGTATGCCTTATAGATGGTAGTTTGGTGTTGTATCCGCTGATGATGATGGTATTATGATTCAAAAACATGTTTTACTGATTACTTGTAAAGACGCACAAGGACTGATTGCGGCCATATCCGATGTTATTTTCAAAATGAAACTTAACATTGAGATTATGAGGGAGTTTGTGGAAGAAGAAACGAATAGGTTTTTTATGCGATGTGAGCTGAGTGGTGATGTAGACACCGATATCTTACTTGCTAATTTAAAGGCCAAACTTTCGGATGATTGTCAAATAGTAATCAATCCGAAATCTAAAAAGGACATTGTGATATTGGCAACCAAGGAGTACCATTGCTTGAGCGACTTACTGACGAGGTTCTTTTTTGAAGAGCTCGGTGCAAATGTAAAGGCTGTGATTTGCAACCACCCTAATTTGGGAGAATTTGTGGGTAACTTTAAAGTGCCATTCCACTATGTGAGCCATGAAAACAAAACCAAACATGAGTTTGAAGTTGAGATTCTAGATATATTGACAGGTTATAAGCCAGATTATGTAGTCTTGGCCAAATTTATGAGAATCTTGAGTCCGGAATTTGTATCACGCTACGAAAACAAAATTATCAATATCCATCACTCTTTTTTACCAGCGTTTATTGGTGCAAACCCGTACATGCAGGCTTTTCATAGAGGTGTAAAGCTCATAGGTGCTACTGCTCATATCGTAAACAATCAATTGGACGAAGGGCCGATCCTTACACAGAAGGTCATAGAGGTTGATCATAATTTCAATGCTAAGAAACTAGTGGAGACTGGTCATGAAGTAGAGAAGCAGGTGCTTGCAGAAGCATGCAAATTGGTCTTTGAGGATAAAGTTTTTGTAAGTGGTAATAAGACCATTATTTTAAAATAAGAAATCGCTTATGAATCCGCAGCTACTTTTGGAACTTGTGAAAATGCAAATGCCTTTTGGCAAATATAAAGGTACGTTATTGTGTAACTTGCCAGTTTCTTACCTTGAGTGGTTTAAAAGCAAAGGTTTTCCAGAAGGGAAATTGGGCGTGCTCTTGGAAACGATGTATGAAATAAAGCTTAATGGCTTAGAAGAACTGCTGGGTCCCATTAAAAGAATGTAATGAAGTCTGCGTCATTGTCCGAAATAAAGAAGGAAATCAAAAGCTTGAGCCCTGAGCAGGTCTTTGACTTGTGCATGCGACTCGCAAAATACAAGAAGGACAACAAAGAGCTCCTGAACTATCTGTTGTTTGAAGCCCAAGACGAGAACTCTTATATTAACTCCATTAAAGCCGAAATGGACGAAGAAATTGAAAGCCTAAACAAGTCCAACTTGTATTTGGCCAAAAAGACAATTCGTAAGGTATTGAGAACAGCAAACAAGCATATCAAATACTCAGGCTCCAAGCAGACAGAGGCCGAAATATTAATTCACTTTTGTAAGACCTTTAAACAGACGGGGATTCCCATCCGTAGATATACAGTCTTGCAAAATCTCTATGAAAGCCAGCTCAAAAAGATTCAAAAGGCACTATCGACCTTGCATGAAGATGTACAGGGTGATTATTTGATGGATCTGGAAATGATTTTGAAGTTTTAAATTAACCGAACTCTAGATAAGGAAATTTCTCGTGAGGAAAACGATAATGTTCAAATCCCCACTAAAACATGTTTTGGAGCTGATCTCGGAGTAGCCGCTGCCGCGGTGGCCTACTTTTGTCTGATACAAAAGTAGCAAAAAATCAAGGCTACAAGAAAATTGCGGGGCTTCCTTACCACGCACGCGCCCAAATCCTTGAAACTCGGTCTCGTGCCTCGCCCTCAAACACAAGGATTTGTTGGCTACCCATACACGAAGCCCTTGCATTTTCTTGAATGCCTGTCCGTTTATACCTATTAATTAACCTTTCTTATCCTGAATTGAGGATAAACTAATAAAAATGGCAAATGCCACAAGACGGAAAACCTTGTGGCATTGCAAAAGTTGAAAAAATGCGAGAGAACGTATAACTATTGTTTGATTAGTTTTCTCATGATACTTTGGTTCTTGGTTTTGATACGCAACAAATAGGCGCCTGGGGCCAATGTGGAAATATTGAAATCGCTTTGATAGATGCCTCCTGATTGTTTTTCTGAAATCAAGTGTTGGACTTTGTTCCCTTGTAAGGTGATAATATCTATTTCGACTGAAGCCGCACTATTGAGACCATAACTGAGCATGATGTGATCACTGGCCGGATTGGGCGCCAAGTTGAACAAAACACCTTCAGAGGCATCGGTACTCAGGCCCGTTAATAATTGTTTTTTACTGGGTGCAGGAGTGTCTTGCATTGCTTTGGGAGCCGCAGCAGTGGTCAATACTGGAGCCGTGATTCTGTTGGAATCTGCACGTACCGATAAGCCTCTGGCCCAAGTAGGATCTTGTTCCGATTTTGACAAGATCGTTTTTACATAGTAGTAATCTGCCTGTACCGAGTCCTTTTTAAGGTCCAGGATAAAATAGCCGTGGTTTTTAAGGTCCACAAACTTCATGTGCGGGTTGTAGACCACATTGCCCAATTGAGGGATAGGATTGTTCATGGCATATTCAAAACCTAAGACTTGTGGCATAGAGAAAAGCTCGTCGAAGTTGGCAGAAGAAATAGACGGCCCTCCAAACTCTACCGCCCAAGAACCCTTGCCCGTAGTAGCAGTATAGCCCTCACCCGTAGTTGTGTTGAATGGATTGGGCTGTGGAAGATTCATAAAGGCCGCTACGGGGTATTGTACGGCTTGTTTGGTAACGTCAAAGCTCCAACTGCAGTGCGAGTCGCCCGTTACAATGACTACATTGTTGATCTGGTTTTTGCGAATAGAATCTATAATAGCATCTCTTTGCAGTAAATAGCCCTCCCAGTCGTCGATAAAATTGTCCTCCGTCTTTCTGATGGAATCCAACTTAGTAGGATCTGTAGCCGCAAAGCCTACGTTAAAAGTCGAAAACAAAGTTTGGTTACCGATCACTTTCCACTTAGCCGTAGAAGTTTTAAGGCTTTGCATAAACCAATCATACTGTGTGGGGCTGATGATCACCCTTTTGCCATCGTTAGGAGTATCAAAGTGATCTGGTTGTTTTTCACGTCCTTCTAGGCGGGTGTCTAGCATGATCAGATCCATCAAATTACCATAAGATACCTTTCTGTAGATCTGTTCATTGGCAGCATCTCTGATCGGCATCCATTCAAAATAAACCTTCTTGGCTATATTCTTACGCATTTGCCAATCACCCTCAGTACTGGGGTCGTGGTTTTCTGCACCTTGCAGATAGGCGTCGTTTGCCGCCTCGTGATCATCCCAAATAGAGATCATGGGATGTTGTTGATGCAAAGCCATCAAGTCAGGGTCGAGACGATAAAGTGCATATCTGATTCTGTAGTCTGCCTCAGACAAGATCTCGTTTACAGGTTCATTGCTGCGTGAGGCATCTGTAAGGGCAGCGTTTTTATAGCCACCCACTTTGTACTCATATATATAGTCTCCTAGGTGAATGACCGCATCTAGATCATTCAACTTGCTGATGTTCCTGTATCCATTAAAGTAGCCACCTTCATAGTTGGCGCAAGACACCACTGCAAATTTCAAATTAGAAAGGTTAGCAACGTTACTGGGTGTGGTCTTTGTTCTGCCCACAAGCGAGGTATCGTTGCTTGCGCTGGTATTGGTACTGATGAAACGATAGTAATAGGTAGTTCCTGAGCTTAAACCAGCGACATCCACTTTTACCGTATAGTCTTTGGCGAGATTTGTACTTGTGTTGCCAGATTGTACCACATTCACAAAAGCGGTATCTGTGGCCAGCTCGTATTTGAGGTTGATGGTCTTGTCTTCGTCAGGACTTACGCGTGTCCAGATAACCACTCGGTCTTCCAGAGGATCCCCTGAGGCGACTCCATGGTAAAAGGGTTTTAAGCTGGGATCAAACGCAAGCTGATGTGATGCCGATAAGCGACTGATTTTGGGAACTGATTGTGCTGAGGCACAAAGAGTCAAAAGCAATGCGAAGGGAAAAAATGAATTCATTTTAAATATTTTTCTGCAAGATAGAACCTCGCCGTTTCCTTATCATGACTCATATATCATTAGCATGTTAAACTATGAGGGAGAGGTTAATTGCAGGTTATGTGATCAGTCCAGCAGCTTGGCATTTCTTATTTCCCTCGCTTCACTTCTTATTTCCTTCGTCGTATTTCTTACTTCCCTTGTTCCATTTCTTATTTCCTTTGCTTCATTTCTTACTTCCATCGTCGCATTTCTTACTTCCTTTGTTCCATTTCTTACTTCCATTATCGCAATTCTTACTTCCTTTGCTGCAATTCTTACTCCCAATGTCGCGTTTCTTACTTCCTTTATGATATTGGCTGAGAGTTTCTCAGCGACATCAATAGCTCCCCTCACGAGGCACAACAGAACTCTATAATTCCCCAAGTCGAAACATTTAAAACTCCGTATACATAATTCCAGCACAGCTGGCTAATTCGTAACCCTATTGGAAGTCTTGTTGAGGGTTTAAGCACCAACAGGTAGCATCATAATAGCATGTGTTAATTAATTCAAAATTTAGAACTCAACATTTATAATTCCAGCGCAGCTGGACGATCATCCGCCAACGTTCGTGTCCTCACGAACGCTTAACAGAAAGACAGCCCAACTCAAAACCCCAATCCAGCGTCATAATCCTCTTGAAAAAAAATAAAAATATTTTTTCCATCCACACAATATCTCCTTACACATCGCCGTTATAGCTTAAAATTCACAATTCAACAACTTAAAATTTCTTTTTTATGTCAAAACCGAGTGTTATTACCGATTACTCCAAAGAACCTGAAAAGGACTTGGACAACTTAGCGAACGGGGTATACAAAGCCCTCTTGAACAACCCCAACTTTACTTGGGGAGATCAGACCTTGGCAGTCTTTTTGGCCAAGGCCCAGAAGTATCAAAATTCTTTAGAGATCGCACAAAAAGGTACCACCCATGATACCAATGTGAAAAACGCGGACAAGGCTGTGTTGCTTGACGCGCTTAAGACTCTTGCTACTGAAGTGAACCGACAGGCTCAGGGCGACTTGATCAAACTGGGTACGAGTGGTTTTAAAATGGCCAAAGAGAGAGCTACTGTAGGTTTACTTCCCAAACCCACGGGCTTCAAGGTGAGCTCAGGCAGAAACTCAGGCGATATACTTTGTGAAGTAGATGCCCTCAAGAGTGCGACCGTTTATGTGTTTTTCTCAGCGCCTGTACCTGCTCCAGACAATATGGCCGAATGGCGGGTAACGCCCTCTACGACTAGGAAGAAAAACATCAGTGGTTTTATCCCTGGCAAGCAGTATGTGTTTAAGTGTGCCTACCAAGGATCTGAAACGGAGCTGGTGTACAGCGACCCGATCACGCTCTACGCGCAGTAAAGAGAAAAGCCTCCCAATGGGAGGCTTTTTTGTTGGTATATATTGACACGTCCTGAAATAAGTTGACACAAAATCGACTTATTTTATGAAACAGAAAGCAAACGAGAGAGTTAGGCGGACCCAGAGGGATTACAGCCTGGCCTTTAAGCTTCAGGTGGTTGACGAGGTGGAGAAGGGCTACTGCACCTACAAGGAAGCCCAGCGCAAATATTTCATCCAGGGCAGAAGCACCGTTTTGGTTTGGTTGAGAAAACATGGTAGATTAGACTGGAAAACAGTCAATCCCATGGGTAAGGACAAGACACCTGCACAAAAGATACGGGAGCTCGAGCGTGAGCTGGCACGAGCCAAGGAAGACAACAGGATACTGCAGACAGCCATAGACATAGCTGACAGGGAGCTCAAAACGAATATCCGAAAAAAGTATTTACCCAAACAGTCGGACAGTCAAGGGCCGCAGGAATAAGGTCTGCGGTGACAAAGGTGAGCAGGCTGTTTGGGTACAGACGCCAGAACTACTACAAACGTGTACTTTACGGGCAGGAGGATTCCCTCCAGCGGGAAGCTGTGCTCGCCGGGGTTCTGAAGCAGCGCGCCCGAATGCCCAGACTGGGCACCAGAAAGCTCCACCATCTCTTGGCGGAGGAAGGTCTCCACTATGGAAGGGACAGGCTTTTCGGGCTGTTGGGTAGCCACCAGCTGCTGATAAGGCCGTTGAGGCGCTATGTCCGGACCACGGATTCCAAGCACTGGCTGAAAAAGCACGGCAACCTGGCCAGGGGGCTGTCGGCCACGAGCCCAGACAGGATATGGGTAAGCGACATCACCTATATCAGGACCGACGAGGGGTACATGTACCTGAGCCTTGTCACCGACAGGTTCTCGAGGAAGATCGTTGGATACGACCTGAGCGAGAGCCTTCGTACCGAGGGCGCTCTTAACGCCCTGAGAATGGCAGTCGATAACCGCGTTGACAAAGGGGGGCGACTGATCCACCACTCCGACAGGGGGATACAGTATTGCTCATCGGACTATCAACGGTTGCTGAGGGAAAGCAACATCATCCCAAGCATGATCGAGAAGTACGATCCATATGAGAATGCGCTGGCAGAAAGGGTGAACGGGATCCTGAAAAATGAATTCCTCCTGGCAGACGGATTTGCCACTAAGTCACTGGCTCTGATGGCTATAAGGGAATCGATAGAAATCTACAACAATGAGAGGCCACACCTAAGTTTAGGGATGGGAGTACCCTGTGAATGGTACAAAAGGAAAGACCCCAACACATTGGTTGAGGTCCTTTAAAACAAAAAAAGTATATTTGAAAAAACGTCAACTATTTTCAGGACGCTTCATATTTTAAGGAAATCCCGTTGAGATGCCTGATTTTTGTGGGGGATTCTTAAGCTATACTTAATTTGATCCATTTCACATAAGCCTATAATGCTAACAATAGTATGTAGCTATTGATTTATGGAAAATCTAGTTTTGTGCTAACTATATTATGTGAGCATGAATGAAAATCTGTTGGTTAAATTTGGTCAAATAATTCGTGAATTACGTCTTGAAAGTAAGTTGTCACAAGAGGAACTATCTTATGAAGCTAACCTACATAGAACATACATCGGCATGATTGAGCGCGGAGAAAAGAATATAACTCTTCAAAATATTTATAAACTATCAATGGCTCTTAACATTCCAACAGTAGTGATTTTTGATAAACTTGATAAATCTATTCAATGAAAGTAACTTTATTAGGACAGGGTTATGAGCCTGAATCCATAAATTCGGTAGGGAATAATATAACGAATATCTTTTCAACGAAAAAATTTCACACTTTTATTGGAATTTCAGCATTTGTAAGTGAATCTGCCATTAAATGGCTTTCCAAACTTATAGAGCCAATGAAAGGTGCTTCGAGCAGTATTAATTTGATTGTTGGAGTTGATCAAGGAGGTACATCAAAGGAGGCTTTATGTGAAATATTGAAATTAGAAATAAATAGTTTTGTTTTTTATCAGTCAGAATCGCCGATTTTCCATCCTAAAATCTATCTCTTTGAAGGGGCTCGAGAAACAAAATTAATCATAGGTTCCTCTAATCTAACATCGACTGGAATGTACGGCAATATTGAATGTTCCGTTTTAATAGAATTTAACAACGATGATCCAGAGGGTATTGTTTTCGTGCAAAGTTTGAAGACTTATTACCAGGGGCTGTTTGAATTTAATGATCCCAATCTGTTTAAAATAACTAGTGAACTAATCGAAGACTTAATTGCAAAAGGCATTGTGCCAACTGAAAATGTTAGATTGTCTAATTATAAGAAAAGAGGCTTAGCACAAGATGAAAATATAGGCATGGTGATTCCAAAAAGAAGAATCCCCCGGATACCAAAATTTTCTAAACAACTTAAAGCACCTGAGATAGTATCTATTCTAGAAGAACTTGAAATAGATAGCCAAGACGACAGAAGAATTGTTTGGCAAAAAAAGAATATTCCGAGGTCTGATGCTCAACAAGTATCAAATAATACTTCAGTAACTGCAGTATTGAGGCTAAGTGATGCTGGTTTTAAAATAGAGGATAGCAAAATTAATCGAAATACTTATTTTAGAGACGAGGTGTTTGGAGGATTAAATTGGGAAAGAGTAAGTAGGGTTAATAATTCCGATTTAGAACAAACATATTGCGAATTTGACATTTTTATTGATAATGTGGAGATTGGTACATACAATCTTAAAATAAGTCATGATGAAGATAGGATTTCTGATCAAAATAATATACCAACAACTATACATTGGGGACATGATTTAATTGCCTATTTTAAAGCTCATGACATAACAGGTAAAACCCTAAGCATTTATGGGCCATCTGAGAAATTTAATAGGTACAAAATTTCAATTGACAGCTAATATTCTTTCAAAAAAACTTTCTACTTTATTTTTATACATCAAAATGCTTTTTTATTTTTGGACAAAAATAGTCCAAAATGCAACTCGAAAGGAGCTTTGGTGAAACCATTAAAAAATTAAGAGAAGATAAGGGCTTGACTTTACGAGAAGTTGCTGCTGAGGTCGAAGTAAATATTTCGACACTTGCAAAAATTGAGAAAAATCATAGAAAGCCTAATGAATCTCTTGTGGAAAAGCTTGCCAGCTTTTTTAATGTAAGCGATAAGTTATTAAAAATTGAGATTAAAAGTGATAATCTTGTTTATCAACTTATGGAGGAAGAGGACTTTGCTACTGAAATTCTAAAAGTAGCGGAAGAAAAAGTACAATATATTTTGGCAAACAAAACTTCTTCCAAATGAAATTAATCATACACGCATCGGCTGAAAAATTAAGAGGGGGATTTTATACGCCCACCATTATAGCAGACTTTATGTTAAAATGGGGTATAAATGGAAGTGTTGATTCTGAAATATTGGAGCCAAGTTGCGGCGATGGTGTTTTTTTGAGGCAATTAAGATTATTACAATTACCATATAAATCAATAACCGCAATTGAATTTAATGAAATAGAGGCTCGGAAGGCAGAAAGCATTGATCTAGAAAATAAACAAATCATAAATGATGATTTTCATACATATTGTAATAATACATTACAAAAATTTGACTTAATCATAGGCAACCCTCCATACATAAGATTTCAGTTCTTTGATAAAAAACAACAGGCCGAAGCGTCTGATATATTTATCAAAGCTGGCTTAACCTATTCAAAATTGACAAATGCTTGGGTGTCATTTGTAATAGGTTCTTCTTTGTTGTTAAAAGAAGAAGGAGGTAAGATAGGATTTGTTTTACCAGCAGAAATCCTCCAAGTGTCTTATGCATTACAATTAAGAAGGTTTATAGCCCAATTCTATAATAAAATTAATATAATATCATTTGAGAAGCTAGTATTTCCTGATATCCAACAAGAAGTAGTACTTCTCCTTTGTGAAAAAAACGGAACACAAGAACATAATATTGAACATATTGAATTAAGAGATGCAAGTGATTTACAGAAGCTTGATATCGCCCGATTAAGAAGTCCTAAGAAAAAAATTGATTTTAAATCAAATAAATGGACATTCTATTTCTTGGAGCAGGACGAAATAGATTTTTTGGAAAATATTGCCAAGAAAAGGGGGATTCAGACCCTAGGACAATATGCAAGAGTTGAGGTTGGGATAACTACGGGTTCCAATGACTTTTTCACGGTACCACTAACAACAGTTGAAGAATATAATCTTCAAAACTATGCTAAACCTATGGTGGGAAGAAGTGTGCAAGTTAACAGCGTCATTTTCAATGAAGACGATTGGTTGAAGAACAAATATTCTAAAGCTAAGGCGCACTTGCTAACATTTCCTAACAAGGAAAATTTGGAACAAAATAATAGGGTATTAGAATATATAGAATACGGGGAAAGTTTGGATATTCATAAAGGCTACAAAACCAGTATCAGAGATGATTGGTTTGTAGTCCCATCTTTGAAAATCTCAGATGCTTTGTTTATCAGACGAAACAATCTTTATCCAAGATTGATAATCAATGAAGCAAATGCTTATACAACAGATACAATGCATCGTGTTTTTATAAAATCGAATACTGACGTAAAAGCACTAACAGCTAGCTATTATAACTCTCTTTCTCTGGCCTTTACAGAAGTGTCAGGAAGAAGTCATGGAGGAGGAGTTTTAGAATTGATGCCAAATGAAGCCGAGAGAATTTTACTTCCTTACCATAAGGATAACGAAAAATTGTTGTCCCAAATAGATGAGTTGATTCGTAATAAAACAGATATCGAAGAAGTCTTAAAAATTACGAACCAAATAATACTAAAAGATCATTATGGATTGACAGATCAAGAAATCAATATAGCGCATAATATTTGGAAAAAACTATCCAGAAGAAGATTAAATAGAGGCAAAGTATAACATATAAAAAAGTTGTATCACTTCCCTCTCAACCTCTCCTTCAGCATCTCAATCATCTCTTGTTGTGTTTTGATTTGCTCAGCTTGAAGTCTGGCGTTTTCTTCATAAAGCTTTTTGATATCATCTGAAAAACTATGATTAACTATATATCCATTCACAGGTTGGTGATTATTGGATATATTGAAAACGACCTTCTCATCAAAAGTCAACACTTCTTCAGGTTTCATGTCAAAGATGCCAGCGATCTCGAGCAGGCGGTCGATGTTGATGGAGACTTCGTCACGTTCGATTCTCTGATAACCAGAAAGTGTCATGTCTAGGCGGTCGGCCATATCCTTGGCGGTGATGTTTTTGAGTTCTCTGATCTTGTGAATCTTGTTGCCGACCTTCATCATGTCTTTGGAGTTTATTACGATATCCTATGGTACAAACATAACATTTATTTGTGAAAATTCCTTTGACCAAAGGTTGCAAAAAAGAAGCTATAAGATTTTTATACATCCAAAATTCGCAGACGTTTGGTATCGATTTTGATTTACATCAGGCGATCCCTAACCTTAAACAAGTGCTATCGAAATAAGGGGATAGACGATGACTCTATGTTTATGAAAATGTTATGAAACCATGAGTTTTGACAAAACTGATTTAACAATTGCCACAGCCCGATATTTTTGTCCATTCAACGAAATATTTCAAATATAATTGACTAATAATCAATATAGAACTATTGAAATAAGTGTATTCTTTCGCTTTTTTGGCGTATTAGTGAATTGATATTTATCGTAAGATTAATAATCTTGAAATTTGCATTTGCAGAATTTAATCAACTATATTTGCCTAATTTGTACTTTAATAAGATCATGTCAGCAAACAAATACAATAGAATCCTTTTAAAACTCAGTGGAGAAGCGCTTGAAGGTACTCAAGAATATGGCATAGACCCAGAGCAGGTGCTTGCATACGCCAAAGAAATCAAAGAAGTGGTGGCTCTAGGTGTAGAAGTAGCCATTGTGATTGGTGGCGGCAATATATATAGAGGTTCTGTTGCTGAGCGCACTGGCATGGACAGGGTACAAGGCGACTACATGGGCATGCTTGCTACGGTCATTAACAGCATGGCCATACAAAGCGGATTGGAAAGTATGGGCGTGGAAACGCGCGTGATGTCTGGCTTACAGATCAACCAAGTATGTGAACCTTTTATCAGAAGAAGGGCCTTAAGGCACTTGGAGAAGGGACGCGTAGTGATCTTGGGTGCTGGTACGGGCAATCCTTATTTTACCACGGATAGTGCGGCGAGTTTGAGAGCTATAGAAATAAGTGCAGACGTAGTGCTTAAGGGGACACGTGTAGATGGCGTGTATACGGCAGATCCTGAAAAAGATCCCAACGCAGTAAAATACGAGGTAGTCACTGTAGACGATGTCATGAAAAAAGGTCTCAAAATCATGGACATGACGGCCTTTACACTTTGTAAAGAAAACAAATTGCCGATCATTGTGTTCGATATGAACAAGCCAGGTAATCTGGTAAACTTGGTCAAAGGCGACAAAGTAGGCACTTTAGTAACAATGTAATTCTTTAAATAATAAAAATGGAAGAAATAGAACTGTATTTGGATGATGCAAAATCTTCAATGGACAAGGCAATCAACCATTTGGCTTCTGAACTTACTAAGATCAGGGCAGGAAAGGCCATGCCTAACATGCTTGATGGCTTGTATGTCGAGTACTATGGCAGCCAAACACCTCTTTCTCAGGTAGCTTCGGTAAGCACTCCAGACGCCCGCACCCTTATGATCAAGCCTTTTGAAAAGAAATTGGTTTCTGAAATTGAAAAGGCTATCCGTAACTCTAATTTGGGATTTAACCCTCAAAATGATGGGGAATCGATCCGTATCAACGTGCCTTTGCTTACAGAGGAAAGAAGACGTGACTTGGTAAAACAGGTAAAAGGAGAGGGAGAAACTGGCAAAATCAGAATTAGAAACATTAGAAAAGATACAAACGAGGAATTGAAAAAGCTTTTGAAAGATGGAGCCGCAGAAGACGCCATCAAAGAAGCAGAAGCCAAAGTTCAAAAACTCACTGATAACCATATCGTTAAAATCGACGATCTATTGGCTAAAAAAGAACAAGAAATCATGACTGTATAGTCTTTAAATACTTCATTTTCATAATAAAGCAACCTCAAAAGGGTTGCTTTATTTGTTTTGGCACAGAAATTGCTTTATTTTTTGTATGAAAAAAGTAATCTTCTTATTCATAAGTCTGGGTTTGTTCGTAGGGTTTTCCAAAGAACAAGCTATTAAGCAGGCAACAATTTCTTTCGAAGAACTCATACATGACTTCGGAGATATCACGCAGGGAGATGTAGTGAAACATGTATTTAAATTTAAAAACACAGGAGACGATACTTTAAGATTGTCTAATGTGCTCTCCACTTGTGGATGCACAATTCCTGAATGGACAAAAAAACCAATCCCTCCAGGTGGTTCTGGCGAGATTCTTGCTTCATTTAATTCGGCAGGCAAAATGGGTCTCCAAAACAAGGTAATCACAGTGATGAGCAATGCTTCCAATGCGCAAGCAACCTTTACGATCAAAGCAAATGTTTTGGCCGCTCCGGGTGATGGCATGAGGGCAACTCAGAAATAAAATATTTCACAGTAATTTTAAAAGTTTTAGATTTTAGTAAGCAAATGCTTTTTATGACGGAAAAAACCCAGAGAACATTCTCTGGGTTTTTTTTTGAATTTCTTATAAACCTAATCTTTGCACTAGAAGATTAACAAAGAACCAAATGCGTACAAGAAGTAAATTGTGGAAAAAGTAGCATCTATGATTATTTGATTCCTAAATCTGAGTACTAAAAACAGTATCCTTAAAAAGAATTGAATCACAAAAAACAGGAAGACCTTAAAAGCTTGGGGATTGTAAGACATTCCATCGTCAAAATCTAATCTTACAAATGCCGCAAACGCTCTAGAAAAGCCACAGGACGGACAATTATGACCCACAAGATTTTTGTATTCGCAAGCAATGGAATAGGGGCTCTCTGGCACCATAAAAAAATAGGAGTAGGCAAATATGGCCCCGATCAATACTATAAAAATTAAATTGATCTTCGTATAAGCATTTGATTTATTTGTCACTGAGCTCATTTATAGAATCTTGAACCTCTTTAAGCTCGTCCATTCCCTTTTTAAGAGAATCAAGCTCGCCATCCTTATCCATCTCTTCAATATTTTTTCTGAGAGAATCTAAGCTGCTATTTTCTTTGAGTGATTTATCCAATACCTCCATCCCTTTATTGATGATATAGTATTGATAACCTGCAATACTACAGCTCACCAAGGCACAAACCAAACCCGCTATTGCCATACCTTTAGCAGCTTGGGTCTTATTTGCCAAATAAATGCTAATGCCAGACAATACCACCCCGACGATGCCTGGGTAAATAGCATACATACCGAAGCAAGGGATAAAAGCAACAACAGCTGATACAATCCCCAATACAAGTCCTGCGATACTCAGTCCTGAGCTTCCGTTGGAAGGCTTTGTTTCATTATTTTCGTCTATAACCATGATACAAGTTTTAGTAAAAATAATTAGATAATCGGTCCTGACAAAACCTCAATGAAATTTTGTCAATAATTTGTGATTGATGTCAACGGAGAACTTATCTATAAATGCTTTCAAAAGTATTTGGGTAGATTTTAATATAAAAGGAAAATTAAGATACAAAAGACTTTGTTTTTCGTTGCTAACCACCCATGATGCCTATGGTCGTTAAGTTCCCTTGTCTTTATGCAAACCATGGACAAGGCTGAAGGCCTTGAATGTGAATAGCCCCGCGTAAAACGCGGGGTACGATGAATGATGAGGTACATGGGGACCCTGAAGGGGTCCAACTATAGGCATCATCGAAAGCCAGCTACAAAGAACCACATCACGCATAGTTCGACCCGCTTCAGGGTCGCTACGTGGGATCAACCCATTAACCCCACGATGCTCGTGGGGCTATTCATATTCAACCCTTTCAGGGTTGTTTCTTGGTATGCAATATACCAAAAACGAATACAAGATTTATAAGTTCATTGATCCGTCTCAGTAGCCAATTCTTGGAATAATATTTAAACCCTTCAAAGCAATTTTAAATAATTTTTGCTTTAACTCTATCCTTTCCTTATTTTGTGGAAATATGATTCAAGACTCGAGAATATGAGTAATACTTCGAAACCAAACTTATCAAAACTTTTAGTCTATATATTGTTCTTGGTGCTACCCACCGTGGCTGTATTTTATTTGGCTTTGGACAATGTAACAGGTACATTCTCGTTTTTAAAACGGGATGTAGAAACGGAAATTAAGATCATAGGTGTGGCTACAGTTCTGGCTTTTGCCATCCATTATTTTAAGATAAGGGCTTGGATTACTTTTATCCCGGTAGCCTTACTGGTCTACTTTACTTCGAAAATGGTAGAACAGTACTACCCCGGAGAATTTGATAGCTATTATATTACCATTCAATACCAGCACTATGCGGGTATTTTTGTGTTCTCTTGGCTCATGGGTTACTGTCTAGCTCGATTCAGGTACTTTCCACATGTGCTGGCCGTAATTTGTTTGGTAGGTGGTTTAATCGCCCTTACCAGTGTAGAAGTTATTGATGTAAGTAAGATCATAGAGCATTCGATCCCTATATTGGTATACGCTTTCTATATTATTTATACGAGAGAGTATCTTGAGGATCTCAAGGAACTTAATTTTAAAAGTTTTTTGGGGTTGGTAGTGCGACTGGCGGTATTCCTGGGCTTAAGTATCCTGACGTTTTATGCATCAGAATATTTGCTAAGGGGAACGATCAAACAATATGAAAAACAGATCGCATCTGCGGCAGCCAAGGAAGGCAGCGGAGGTTCAAGCTCTGGTAGTCAAGACAAATTGCTCAAGAAAAATGATGATGGTACTTTTGACATCAACGAAATATCGAAACTAGACCGCAGACAAAATACTGCCACGGGCAATGGAATGCAGGAATTGCTTTTTGTCACCTATCTCGATAACTTTATGTCTGGGTCAGACAATATTCCAATGCCGTACTATTATGTGTCTTATTACCTCAGCAAATATGATACACATAAGGAGCAGTTTGTGAAAGACATCAATCCTCCCTTTAACGACAATTTCACACCCCTGCCTCAGCAACTGCCTATGCTCATCAGCCTTACAGACTCTAATGTCTTGAAGACGGTGAGTAACCTCAAACTCAGAACCACCAAAGAGGTTTTGATCTATACTGATAAATTGAATCCCAACCACTTCACCGCGCCTGCTACTGCATATTCGGTAGAGCCGATTCCTGTAGATCCAGACTTTAAAGACAAATACAAATTTGCGTATAGAGCAAAATCTTATGTCTCTCAACTGAATGAGGCTTTTTATGTATACAACCATCCGCACCCAGTCATTCAACGATTTAATGAAGAAAGAAATGATTTTCTCAAAATTGTAAAAGGATATCAGGGTATCAATTCTGATTTTATGAAATACTATACAGAGGTGCCGAAAACCACCCTTCACGACAGTATTGCCGAACTGGCCAAACAAATCACCAAGGGAGCTAGGACGCCTATAGAAAAGGTTAAAAGAATAAGGAATTACTTCAAAGAAAAGGGACCAGACGGAAAGACGATCTTTAAGTATACGCTAGAGGTGATGAAACCTTCTGAGCCGAATATTCCGAACCAGAAAATGCTCTCCAATTTTCTATTCAAAACACATAAGGGCTATTGTACCTACTATGCAGCAGCTTCTTTGTTTATGCTCAGAAGTCAAGGCATTCCCGTGCGGTTTACAGCTGGTTTCTTGATCGAAGACCGATCTTCTGGTAAAAACGAAGGCTGGTATACAGTATATGGCAGCCAAGCACATGCTTGGATACAGGTATATTTCCCTGGCTATGGCTGGCTAGACTTTGACAACACCATACCAGACGACACTGAAAAGGAAAATGCACCGAAACCTGATGGCACCCCGCCATTGACGATTCCTAAGGTATATTTCTCTGGATTTGGTAAGGTTCTGTCCGTAGATACGGCCCAAAAAACAGCCACTCTGGAACTAAAAGAAATGAATTTCCGAAACAGGGAGTACTCCTTTAGAAATCCACCAGAGATCAGTATTGATTTGAAGAAGGCCGTGATTTATAAAAACAAAGACAAGTCTAAGTTTAAAGACATCAAGGTAGGTATGGAGATTTCTGCGGTGGTCTATGCCAATATCTTCAAAAAAATGAAGCTTCCTGAGGAATATGGCTCGGGTGTGGCTTTTGCGGCAGCATTGCCTAAGCCCACACCTATAGATGAGGTACATATCAATGTAAAACCTGAAGCAAAAAAGGCTGCCCCTAAAGACAATAAAAAAGTTGAGGCATTTGATTGGTCAGGACTCATTCTCAAGATCCTTTTGATCGTAGCTTGTGTAGCACTCCTTATTGGTTTATTGTTACCGACTATTGTGTATGTCTACTATAAACTCAAAGTTCAAAATACGCATCAGGACAACGAGAAGAGAGCTTATTATATTCACATGTTGGCCTTGTATGTGTTTAACCAATTGGGGTATTACCGAGGCAGTAAAACAACGCTGAAGTATGCATCGCAAACGATCGACCCTGAGTTTAATGTAGGCTACCAGCAGTTTGCCAATACCTACTTAAAACTCAAATACTCCAACCAATCGCTCAATGCTGAGGATATGGAGGTGATCAATGCGTTTTACAAGCGCTTCATCTCTAAAACGGTAGCAAAAGCAGGTACTGGCAAGGTCTTGAAGGCAACCTTCAACTATGTGATGCTTCAGAAGTTTTTCACTTTGCCAGAAGAGGAATAAGATCTTTCATCAATCCAATCTCAGTAGTGTGCACAAGCAGTACACTACTGAGATAATACAAACAAACCCATTCTAAATCTCTTTGTGAGATGAACTCAATTGCCTGTATTTCTATTTAGAGATAAATATCTGTTCATGCTTACGTCAAAACCTGCCATTATTGCTCTTTTGGGCAGTACCAAACAAGAGTCTATCAACAAAACGATCCTTGGCTATATTACAGACCAAGTCTCAGACGATTATGCAGTCGAAATCTTCGACATTACCACATTGCCCTTCTTCAATCCTGATCTAGATCAAGAAAGTAGTTTGCCTAGCAGTGTGAAAACTTTCAG
Source organism: uncultured Cytophagales bacterium (assembly GCA_945957555.1). Classification (GTDB taxonomy): domain Bacteria; phylum Bacteroidota; class Bacteroidia; order Cytophagales; family UBA9547; genus CAMFLX01. The sequence continues at coordinate 16,105 of CAMFLX010000004.1, read as the reverse complement.
AAAAACCTTGGAAGACGCACAAGGTGTGTTGGTGAGTAGTCCCGAGTATGTATTTAGTGTGCCGGGTGTATTAAAAAACGCAATAGAATGGGTGGTCTCTACCATGGTTTTTCATGAAAAACCAACGGCACTCATCACCGCATCTTCCTCAGGGGAGAAAGCACATGAATCGCTACAACTCATTTTGAAAACGATAGGTGCCCAAATAGAAGGTAATGCCTCAGTACTGATACAAAGTCCAAAGACCAAGTTTAACCAAGCTGGATTGCCCACCGATGTGCAAACCGAAACGGTGCTCAAAGACTTGATTCTAGATTTTACAAAAAGTATGCAAGCAAGGGCGATTGTGAATAAATAAGGGCTCACAATATCATATACAAGATTAGAAGCTCTAAACAAAAAAGTTCAATACTGAACTCAAATATATAATGTAATAAAACCTCATAAATATATAAACCTTATTAAGCAAAGTACAGTATATTCATTTATTATCAATTTTGGCTATGAACAGTAATATTCCAAGGGTAGTCTCACAAGAAGAAACCCGATTTTTGAGTGGACCTAGAGGTAGAATAAAAGATTTCATATTTGCACTCAAGGTGTTTTTCGAATTTATTAAAGGATTCCGCAAGCTACATTTTGTAGGACCATGTATCACCGTATTTGGTTCTGCGAGATTCAAGGAAGATCATCCACATTATAAAATGGGTATGGAAGTTGGAAAGGCAGTGGCAGATCTAGGGTTTACTGTAATGACAGGTGGTGGGCCAGGGATCATGGAGGCGGCCAATAGAGGTGCTAAGCAAGCAGGTGGCAGATCTGTAGGTTGTAATATTATCTTACCTTTTGAACAAGATCCTAACCCACACTTGGACGTATGGGTTGATATCAAGTATTTCTTTGTACGTAAGGTTATGCTTTTCAAATATTCCTATGGTTTCGTTTGTCTTCCAGGTGGCTTTGGTACCATAGACGAGCTCTTTGAAGCACTTACCTTGATACAGACTAAGAAAGTAGCAAACTTCCCTGTAGTCCTCATGGGTACCGAATATTATTCTCACTTGATGGTGATGTTGGTACGTATGCTAGAAGAGAAGACGATCAACGAAGAAGACTTTAAGCTGTTCTTGCTTACTGACGATATTGGCGAAGCTATGGCGCACATTGAAAAATATGCCTTACAAAGCAAACAGTTCAATCTTGCCAAAGTAACACCTCGTAAAAAATATGTATTGCTAGGCGAAAAGGATCCTTTCTAAATCCTTAGCTTTCTCATTGAAAATACCCTCAAAGTGTCTAAGGCTTTGGGGGTATTTTTTGTGACCTTGCATCCATTAAATGCATTAACTTGCAATGTTATTGTACTTTTCTTTGCTCACACAAAGAAAAAGTACCAAAAGAAAGTGTGGCACGAAAGCCAACCGTAAGATCGATTTTGCACACAAGACCTCCCCGCCCTGTCCATCAATCTTGTAGTTCGCGCCCCTCGGTGACTAGCCACGTACGCGAGTGTAATGGAAGGAAGAAAATTTTTGTCACTTGTGTTTTAAATCAACCAAAGGTACTTCTAAAAGATGTTTGCTCTACAACACCCTCAATCCATTAGCCACAGATTTATCAGGACATAACAGTGTGACTTCGGCACCGTTGACCACACCTAATACTAGACATTCACTGATCATTTTGCCTATTTGTTTAGGTGGAAAGTTGACCACAGCCATGATCTGTTTGCCGAGCAAGTCTTCTGGTTGATAAAGTGCAGTAATTTGCGCTGAAGACTTTTTGAGGCCTAGTTCCCCGAAGTCTATTTGTAAGATATAGGCGGGCTTCTGTGCCGAATGGTTGTTCTCTGCGGCAACGATCGTCCCTGTTCTGATCTCAACCTTTTCAAAATCGCCCCATGTAAGTGTGTGATCCATATTTATTTACTGCTGTTTTTGTTTTGTGGTCATCAGCAAGACTTCTAGTTCTTGGCTAGTGGCAAAATCCCTCAAATATAAAAATTTTAGAAATATGAGCTTCACTCCTTACTGGCAATTACCCAAAGAGAAAGAGTTATTTCTTATCTTTCAAAATATTTTTCCTACGCAAAGCAACGTTATCCTACAAATCTGCATTTATAAGTTAAACCAACAGAGCAGCAGTATTTAAAATGTCGATAGAAAAACTGTTTATACAATGCAAAAAAAGAGACTTCAAGGCTCAGGAGGCATTGTATAAACAGTTTTCCAAAAAGATGTTCATGCTCTGCTATCGGTACCTCAAAAACAAAGAAGATGCTGAGGATGTGTTGGCTGAAGGATTCGTGAAAGTGTTTCAGTACCTGCCCACCATAGAATACCATGGAGATGCAGCTTTTGAAGCTTGGCTCAAAAAGATTATGGTGAACGAGTCGCTTATGACTTTAAGGAAAAGGAAAGATGTAGTGTTTTATGAACACTCCGATACTACCGAAACAGTGTTGGACTACCATCCTTTGGCAGAGTTACGAGCTAACGAGATCTATCACATGATCACCACTTTGCCCACAGGGCTCAGAACGATCTTCAACCTCTATGCTATAGAAGGGTATGCACATTTCGAGATTGCAGAGATGCTCGGTATTAGCGAAAGTACCTCTCGCACACAACTCATGAAAGCCCGGAGGGCACTGCAAGAACAATTGAACCAAACCCCAGAGCGCCATGAAAGCTGAAGAACTTGATCGCATATTTAGAGCAAAGCTAGACGAGTTGGAGCAGGTTCCTGATTTGGTTTGGGACAACCATACGGCTTGGACCAAGATAGGCCCTAAAGTAAAAACAGGTTGGGGCAAGTTTTGGACGTGGGGGATAATAAGTACAGTAGTCTTCATCGGCGGCCTTGTATGTTTTATAAAACCTGTGAAAATAGTAGCACCCAAAACAGCAAAAGTAATCAATGAAGTTTCTGTACTGCCTTCAAAAAAAGTAGATACACTTGTAAAACTTGATGAAAAGCCATTGTTACCCAAAGAACGTTTGCTAAAGAACATCACGGCTCCTTCGCAAAATATATCTGTCGAAGTACTAGACACCTTCTCTAAACCGAAACGTTTTGGAGCCTTTGGTAAAAAAGCTAAAGAATATTGGCTCATAGAGCCTAGGCTACATCTAAAACGCTCTGGAAAAGGGTTACCTCTCAGTCATTGGTTCTTGGTAAAGGGCCCCAAAAGTCCGATTGGGTTCTATATGCCACAGACACCAGTGCTTAGGCTACAGATAGGCAACGCACTGAATCTCTCTAACGCGTTCAAACTCTTCGAGACGGTACAAGACCAAGGCGCTTCGTTTAGGTACAGTTACGAATACAGCCCCAATCCTTTTGCGAACAGCTTGGTTCCCTTTCAAAAACAAGACCCAAGGGTCATTTATATCAACGATTACGATAAATAACAAACATGAAACAGACTTTTTTGATCACAGCTACGCTGGCATTGTGCCTAGCGCTTAGTACTTGCAAACAATTATTTCAGGAACCTAAGCTCGACTATGATTATAAGGTTCCAGAACTTATAAACGACGGTTGGGAAACCTCCACCTTAAGTGCCGAAGGCATGCGAGTGACGCCCATAGATTCCATGACTAGGCTCATTCTCACCGATTATTTTAAAAACATTCACAGTGTAGTGATTATTAAAAACAACAAATTGGTTTACGAGAACTACTTCAACGGTTACGACCGCGACATGTTGCACAACCTCTATTCGGCCTCTAAGAGTTTTACTTCTGCGGTAGTGGGTTTGGCCATAGACAAAGATTTTATTCCTGACACCAACGAACGCATCTTCCCACATTTTCCAGAGTATACACCCCTGCCCAATGACAGTCCCGAAAAACAAAGTATCACCGTAAGGCATCTACTTACCATGTCCTCTGGCTTATCCTGTAACGACTGGGATGCGGGTTCACCTGCGGCAGAAGAAAAGTTATATAAGAATAAAGATGTACTTAAGCCCCTCTTTGGTGTCCCTATGGCTTATGTTCCAGATTCTGTAACACAATATTGCTCTGGTGGTGTGATAACGCTCTCCAACCTCATCTCCAAAACCACAGGACAGGACTATGGGGCTTTTGCCAAGCAATATATTTTAGATCCTTTGGGTATACAAAACTACAAGTGGAACTTCCGCGAAAAGAATAGGACTGATCGCCCTGATCAGATTTTTCTAAGACCTAGAGATATGGCTAAGTTTGGACAACTCTACATGAACAATGGTATCTGGCAAGGCCAGCAAATAATTTCGAAAGACTGGATCGTTGCTTCGTGGAAGCCACATACCAAATTTGGACCAGTCGAATACGGTTTTCTCTGGTGGCTGTACTCAGGAACGATCAATGGCGAAAAGACCTACGTTTATACCGCACAAGGTAATGGCGGACAGTACATATTCGTGATGCCCACTTTAAACCTCGTGGTCGCCATCACGGGAGGAAACATCAACTCACCCTACTCCGAACAAGGTCGCACACTCATGTATAAATTCATCATACCATCCAACTTTTAAAAACATGAAAACAGCCATCATATTACTCAGCATCGCTTTCATGACCTTTGCCAAAGCACAAGACAGTAGCAGAGTCACCACAAGCATAGGTATTGAACTTGGCCCAGAGTCTACCTTTGTTAAAGACCTGTACCGCTCACCATACCTCTATCATGGTTTGAATACATACACGGCTTTAAGTCTACATAGAACTGCTAAAAAATCGTTCCAGAGCTTACGAGCTAGCTGTAGCTTTGACAAGATACAAACCAGTTTCTCACCCAAAGCGCCTCAAGACAGGATACAGCTCGAATACCTTTATTTGAGAAAGGTTCGTGATGGTAGTACTTGGCAACTGTATGTGGGCCCACAACTGAATGTAATGGCTTGGCAGACCAATTATTTTCCGGAAATGGAAGTACCCTCTTATGCAAGAGTACAGTCTTATATGGTCAATGCAAGTTTGGGGCTCGGGATGCAAGCCAACTTTCAGGTCAGTAAACGCAGCAGCCTGAGCATAAGCGCAAGTCTCCCCTTGGCAAGTTATGTACAAAGGCCTCATTTCTTGGATGGCGCGACCTTGAAGCCTTGGGGGATAGGTAATTTATGGAACCCAAACGTAAGAGTCATTTATAGCTATAGTCTCAGTCGCAAAGTTGCCATTACGGTAGTTTACCAATACGCTTATGTACACTATGCCCAGCCCAAAGCGATTCGAATGTTAAACAACGGACTGAGTATCGGCTTGAGGTTTCGGCTTTAATTGGTGTTGAGACGGCTAGTCGCAAATGAGAGTAGTAGGTTGTAATGTTTCAGGTGACTAGTCCGAAACGAGAGTGGTCACTTGTAAAGTTGTGGGTGACTAGTCCTAAACGGGAGCTGGTACCTCAACTATTTTTCATGCATCAATTCGGTGTTTTGAATATAAGCAGCAAAATAAGGTCTGAGTTCTGATTTATGTCCATCCCATTTCCTAAACATGATGATAAAAGGTCCATCAAAAAAGAGTTTTTTAGGTTTTGGTCTATAATTAGAATTAGGCCTTATTGCTGCGTCTATCGTTACTATCTCGGCGCTACTCGTTAAGGTTGCTCCATTTTCATTAAGAGATAGTGCCACTAATTGTCGTGCTGTATCAATTTTTAATGTTTTGTCAACTGCAACAACGCTTTTGCCAATAATACTTTTAAAAGTATTCATAAGGCTAAAATCGACCATAGGAATCTTGAGAGAATCTTCTTTCTTAATTAAATATCTCCAACTCATTTCTCTGTTATTAATGTCAGCTTCATTCTTAATAGATTTTCGCAATAAAGTATCGCAATATTCATTCAAAGTCTTGAGCTTAAGTTGGGGGCATTTAAATAGTAAGATTTCATGTCCTTCCTCCAATACCGACATGGATATTCCAAAATCATTGTCATTGTTGTAATATAGTATGTTACACACATCAAACATCGTATGGTTTTTTCCATCTGCTCCAAAGCAAGCGACCTTTTTATTTTGAAAAGGCATAGGCTTTTCAAATATCGTTAAGGGTGCTAAAAAGTGTAAAGATTTGTAAAATTTCGCATTAACCTTTATGTGGTTTTCATCAATTACTGTTTCTGTATAAAGTGAAGAATCGGGAAGAGTTCGTTCAAATGCTTTAGAGGTATTCAATAGGTAAAGGTCTTTGGCACTTGCATTAACCTGAATTGGATCTTTAACCAATTTCTTAATCTCTGCCCATGCATAGGGAAAAGTGGCACAGTAGATATTGTTTTTGCTGCTATCCAAAGGGTGGTCCAAGGTCATAACCAAAGTACTCTGCTTATATTCTTTGGTGGTAAGCTCGGTAGGCATCCTCACCATCTTTCTTTCTTCTTGTTTTTTACAAGCAATAAACACCAGACTTAGCGATAAAAAGAGCAATCTTTTATACATAAACTTCATTTGTTATGCAATACTACCAATACTTATTCTACATCCTTCATCCTCATTCTCAAATATTTTATAATAATTAATTTAAAAAAGCAGAACTTTGGAATCGCTTTTTTTATTTTTAAGGAATGATTAATGCTGAGGTATTCGAAGAAGCATACAAGAATTTAAATCCACAACAAAGAATTGCTGTAAACCAGATAGATGGACCCGTTATGGTCATCGCGGGTCCTGGTACTGGGAAGACCCAAATCTTGGCCTTGCGGATTGCCAACATCATGCTCAAAACAGACGTGAGCCCCAGCAATATCCTTTGTTTGACTTATACTGATGCGGGCGTATTGGCTATGAGAAACCGACTGGCTTCATTCATTGGCACCGACGCCTACAGTATCAACATTCATACCTACCACAGCTTCTGTAACCAAGTCATTCAAGAAAACAAAGCCAAGTTTACTGAGCGCTTTAAACTCGATAGCATCTCAGACATAGAGTTTTATGAGCTTTGCTCTGAGATCGTAGAGGAGCTGGACAATCACAGTCCCATCAAGACCTTTGCCGACGACTACTCCAATACCATCAACAAACTCAAGAACCTCTTTGGTACAATGAAAAAGGAGGGCTGGACCTCAGACTTTATCAAAACCAAAGTGAAGGAGTGCCTTGAAGACCTGCAGAACAATGAGGACATGTACTACAAGCGCAATGGGAAGGATTTCAAAAAAGGAGACTTCAAACAGAAAGACTACGACAAAGCGCAAAAAACTTACGATCAACTGATCGCCGCCACTGAGGCCTTTGATCTGTACAATACCAAGATGCAGAAAACGGGCAAGTACGATTTTGATGATATGATCAATTTCGTACTTAAAGCATTTTCTTCTGACAAAGACTTACTCGCTGACTATCAAGAAAAATACCAATATGTGTTGGTTGACGAGTTTCAAGACTCCAACGGTACCCAGATCCAACTGCTTGACCTACTGCTCGAATACTGGGACTCGCCCAACGTGTTTGTGGTAGGTGACGAAGACCAAGCAATCTACAGGTTTCAAGGTGCGGACATCAGCAACATTCAAAACTTCATAGAAAAGTACGAATACCAAAACCTCTCCATCGTTCCTCTAGAGTGGAACTACCGATCCAATCAAGAGATTTTGAATGCGTCTTACAAACTGATTTCAGAAAATAAGGAACGTCTCGCGCATTATTTCAAAGATTCTCCCTTGTACAATGAAGCTTACGAAAAGCGCCTCAAGTCCTTTAAAAGTCAGCAGGGCAAATCTCTAGAACAACAACCGGTACGTTTCCTCAAGTACCACAACCAATATGCCCAAGACCTTGGGGTGGTGAAGGAAATTGAAGATTTGGTACAAAACCATGGAGTCTCTCATAAAGACATTGCCATACTTTACAACAAACACAAGGAGGCCATAAACTTGGTAAAGATCTTTACCGAACGTAAGATCCCCTACGATGTACGCTATGGCATAGATGTATTGGAGCATAAGCTGGTGAAACAGATCGTATCTATTCTCAAGTACATAGACATGGAGACACGTCGGGTAGACAACGCCCAAGAGTATCTCTTCGAGATCTTGCACCATTACTATCTGAATATAGATGTAGCTGATGTAGCCAACATCGCCCGACATATCAAAGATAATAAAGAGGAACGCTGGCGAGAGGTGATTGGCAACAGAGAAAAGCTCCTCAAGATTGGTGTGTACAACGCCGCGGCCATTTCCCACACCTCCGACACGCTGAATTATTTGATCAAGCTCAGCTTTAGCCTGAATCTGGAAGAACTCTTGGAAGAGATTTTGCTCCGCATGGGTATGTACCAATACATATTCAGAGCTGATAATGTGGACAACAAACATAACGACCTGCAGGTGATTGCGACTTTTTTCAACTTCGTAAAGGAGGAAACGCAAAACGAACGCCGCTATAGGCTCAAGAACCTCTTGTATACCTTGGATGACATGAAAAACTACGGCCTCAAGATCAGCTGTGAGAAGATCATCAACAACGAGGAAGGGGTGCAACTGCGTACCGCACACAGTTCCAAAGGTTTGGAATACAAATACGTATTCCTGCTCAACGCCGTAGAAAACGCTTGGGAGAAGAAAAGAGGTGCCAACAATGCCTACAAACTTCCTGAAAACCTCGCCAAAGAAGCTAACTTAGAGGAGGAGCAGCGTCGTCTCTTTTACGTGGCTATGACCCGTGCAGAGCAACAACTTAATATTTGCATCCCACTTACTGAAGCCACGACAAGTAAAGAGGCCCCACTTACTACCTCCAAGTTTGTCACTGCCATAGAAAACAACATCAGCAACGAGCGCGAGTTTCCTGTTCAGGAGAGTGACAGCTCGCTGATAGACCAATACCTTACCACTCTGATCCAGAGACCTGTGCTAAAAGATGAGTTTCTGGATAAAAGACTTATTAACGAAGCCCTCAAAAATTTTACACTCAGTGCGACTACTTTAAATAGGTATCTCAACTGTAAGCTGAGCTTTTATTTTGAACAGGTCCTCAAAGTACCTACCGCGAAAAGTAGTGCTTTGGCCTTTGGATCCATGATCCACAATGTACTCGAAGAGATCTTTGAGTACATCAACGAACACAAGCAGGTGCCTAGTTATGCTTTTGTAAAAGAGGAGTTTGAGCGACAGGTAGATCGCTATAAGTTTGCCTTCAACGAACGTCAGTTTGAAAAACGCAGACAACAAGGTTATAAAGTCATAGAAGAATACTATAAAAACTACGCAGACACTTGGGACACCACCAAGTTCTACCATATAGAAAAGGAGATGAAGGGTTATTTTGAGAAAATACCACTCTTTGGCAAGCTCGACAACATAGAGATCTCCAACGACCAAGCCTATGTGGTTGACTACAAAACGGGTAATCCTGATAATTCTATGAAGAAGTTATGGCGCCCCACAGAGAAAGAACCACTAGGTGGTGATATCTGGCGACAAGTGATCTTCTACCAAATCTTGTTGATCTCAAGTAAATATAAATTCCCCATGGCACATGGCATAGTAGACTTTGTGGAGAAATCCAGAAAGAACGATGTATTCGTTCGTGAGAAGATCGTGCCCGACCTTGACAGCATAGAGATCGTGAAAGGACAGATCCGCACTGCATGGCAGGGTATTCAAAACCACGACTTCAACACAGGTTGTGGCGATGACAAATGTGTCTGGTGCAATTTCGTTAAAGAAAACTACCGCAAACTCCAACTCCTCGATGGCGAAGAGAATGAGATATTGGAGGAATAGTAATACAAAAGCCCTTTCCAATCTACATGATCGAAAGGGCTTTTGTGAACCCCTAAAAAAGCTCAAAACTCTATTTACCAAGTAATTATAAACACATCATTACCTTTATTTTCTACCTTTCCTGTAGTTACCCCGCACATTTCTAGCATACCCAGCCATACACCCTCATACAGCTTACTATTGTAGCCTGGAGCTTTTGCTTCTATAACAACTTCCTTTGGTGATGATTTAATAATTTTCCGAGGTACTACACCTTCTCCTTGATGGTTCTGCAAAAATCCTTCTGCCTCAAACAGTATATAACTGAGAGGTGTATCCAAGTGCTCTGGCAATCCTACCGTTTTTTTGATGGTTGGATATACTTTTTTGCCGATGTTCACATAGATCTTATCTTTCAAAGCACTGCTTTCCTCACATGTTTTCATAAACTTGTCAAAAATCGCTACGTCATACCAAGATTCATCCTCCAACTCAAGATGTGTCTTGCCTAATTTGGACATTAAATAAGCATTTGCGGCTTGTAATTCCTTCTGAAACATAAGGAATGATACCATTTTAATAAATTTTCCTTTTAACTGAGCCATACGTGTTTTGTTTATATCCAATACAAACGAGGAAAAAGGATATAGTTAGGTTTCAAAAGAGTATCTGGCAGGTTTACATCCCGTTATGAGTTCTAAATAAGTCTATTCGTATTATTCAATTGAGTAAGTGGTTTTGGTCGTCTTTACAATACATCAAAATAAATTGCAACAGTGATTACTCGAATGCTATTCTAAGATATTTTATAAATTTTATTAAAATCGTTACACAGTTAAATCGATGATGTATTTGATGAAAATATAGACAAGGATACAAAATTTGTAAAACATGAAAAACAGTACTTCAATTTATCTCTGGGTATTGCTAATGCTGACAAGCAATAGCTTACAAGCACAATATCAAATGGAAAAGCTAGACCGTGGCGTTGTAGCTATCAGAACAGGTAGCAATAACTTTATAAGTTGGCGCTGGTTGGGAACGGAAGATGACGGAATTACCTTTAATTTGTACAGAAATGGCACCAAGGTAAATTCGAATCCGCTTACAGTTTGTAACTACACGGATAATGGAGCTACTGCCACTGCAAGCTATGCGGTAAGCGCTATTGTGGGAGGAAAGGAGCAAGCGCTTTCAAATGCGGTCACTCCTTGGGCAAGTAATGTGATGACCATACCCCTAAAGATTCCCGCAGGTGGAACCACACCTGATGGTGTTGCCTATACCTATAGCCCAAGCGACTGTAGTGTAGGTGATGTAGATGGTGACAATGTTTATGAAATCTTTGTAAAGTGGGATCCTTCTAACGCCAAAGACAATTCGCAATCAGGTTATACGGGTAATGTGTTTATAGACTGTTATACTATGGCAGGCAAACAGATTTGGCGCATAGACTTAGGAAAAAACATTCGTGCTGGTGCCCACTATACCCAATTCATGGTCTATGACTTCGATGGTGACGGCATGGCAGAAATGGCTTGCAAAACTGCGGATGGCACCAAGGATGGAAAAGGTGCAATCATAGGAAGTAGTACTGCAGACTATAGGGCTTCTAATGGATATATATTAACTGGCCCAGAGTTTTTAACAGTATTTAATGGCAAAACAGGAGCGGCAATGGCTACGGCAAACTACACGCCTGCAAGAGGTACAGTATCAAGTTGGGGCGATAATTATGGAAACCGTGTAGATCGTTTCATCGCAGTGGTGGCCTACCTAGATGGCAAACGCCCTAGTATGGTCTTCGGCCGAGGCTACTACACTCGTCTAGTACGATCTGCTTGGGACTGGCGTGATGGCAAACTTACCCAACGATGGATCTTTGACAGCAATACCTCTGGCAATAGCGCTTATTTTTCAATGGGTAATCACCAAATGACAGTTGGAGACGCAGATGGCGACGGTAAGCAAGAAATCAATAACGGCGCGAGCTCTATTGATGATAACGGAAGTGGTCTTTTTGCCAATGGTATAGGGCATGGCGATGCTTTACATATGAGTGACATGGATCCGGACAGGGCTGGTTTGGAGATTTGGCAAAACCAAGAGGAACCTGGCAAGTATGGCAACTGTGGTGCTAATTTTAAAGATGCAAAAACAGGTAAAACAATATTCTGTATAGGTGGGGGTGATGTAGGTGATGTAGGTCGTTCCATGGCTGCTGACATAGATCCACGCCACAAAGGTTATGAAATGTGGGCTTCTGCTGGTAATTTGTATGATTGTAAAGGAAATACCTTGGGTACTACAAAACCGAGCCAGTGTTTTGCGGTCTATTGGGACGGTGACTTACAGCGCGAACTTCTTGACGGCAATAAATTGGACAAATGGGATTATGCAAATAACAAGTCAAACCGCCTTGTAACCTTTACGGGCAACTCTTGCAATAGCACCAAAGCAACACCCAATTTATCAGGTGATTTGTTTGGCGATTGGAGAGAGGAAGTTATTTTGCACTCGTCTGACAATGCCAGCCTCTTGGTATATTCGACCACGACTCCATCTACCTATAAGTTTAGGACCCTTTTGCACGATCCTCAATACCGTGTAGCGATCGCTTGGCAAAACTCATGTTACAATCAACCCCCTCATTTGGGTTATTATTTAGGTACTGATATGGCTACCCCTACGAAGCCGAACATTACCATCGTGGGTGGTGACGTAACTACTGACGTTGAAGACAATACTACTGAAATGGCGGAGGAAACTACTTGTCTGCCAAATCCTTTCAATGAGAGCATTAAATTGCAATCAAAGGGCGATTTTAGCTTTGAAGTCATTGACCTGGATGGTCATATCCTAGAATCTGGAAAAGGAACTGGTGCTAAGGAAATTGGACATGCACTGCGTCCAGGAATGTATATGGTGAGAGTACAAACAGGTACAAAATCTCAAGTACTTAAGATCACTAAACAGTAATATTAAACGTACAACACAAAAAAGGTCCATGATGCAAAAGCAGAATGGGCTTTTTTTAATAAATAGTTATGCCTATTTTAATTTCTTAAGAATCGCCTCATATTCCTTTCTTAGTTTGGCGTTAGTTTCTTGATCCAATACCTTTTGAAGTATAGATTTTTTGTCTTTAAGATCTTTCAAATCAGCAATTTGTTTGTAAGCTCCCAGTTTAGACCATATAAAAGCTGTCTTTGAACTTGCAATCTGGGTAAGCGCAGTAACTATTTTGGGCTCAGAGATTTTGCCTATGGCCTGATAGTATTTAACATATTCACCAATAAAATAGTATTGTTCTCTTCTTTGCAAAGTCTTGATCAGCTCGTCATACCAAACTTGTTGATTCACATCTTTTTGGGTGGTAAAATATTCTGACAAGGTTATGATGATCGATAACATTCGTTCAGTTTTGTATTTCAAAATAATCTCTTCTTTTGATGTTGAGCTTGACTTTAGAAAAGCATGCAAAGCCCCACCTACTACAGAGTAGGCACTGTCCATCAAATTTTTATTGATCACCTCCATATGGCTATCTGCATAAGGCGCTAAGAGCTTAGTAGCTATAGCTTTAATTTTAGGAAACTTGTCCGTGGTAGCTGTAGCCAGTAGCACTGGTTTTAGAGAATCTTGTTTGATAAACTTGCTTCTACTCAAAACACTCAATGCAATTTCGCGGATAGAATGATGAGGGTCTTTAACTACTAAAAACATTGCTTTTGCTGCTAATGAATCCTTAACGGAATTCTCTGCCAAAGCCAAGGCGGCACTCAATCGTGATAAATATGGAGTACAGTGTTGGTATTGATAAATATATTCCTTTGTGGTTTTAGTATGATATACCTCTCCTAGTAAGTACTGGTCCGCATCAAATACTACCAAATCGGGTTGAACAGCATAAGGATATTCAACAATATGTAACGCGTCCTTAATTTCAAGGTGTTTCAATTCTCTTTGGCCATTTACCCAGATCTCAATATCCACAGGAAATTTGTATAGAGGGGTATACAATGAATCCTGCATCTGTGCAATCACCAATTTCAGTTTACCATTTGCATAACTTTGTTTCACACCCATCTGCACGTGCCCTGATTTCATAAAATATTGGTCAAAAAACCAATTCAAATCTTGCCCCGTAACCTCCTCAAAAGCTAGCCTTAAGTGGTGGATCTCTCCTGGCTTAAAGGCATTCTTAGTAAGATATCTTTTCAGTCCTTCAAAAAAAGCCTCATCGCCTAATATCTTACGAAGCATGTGTAAGGTACAACCACCTTTATTGTAAGAGTGGTTGTCGAACATATCTTCTTTGTCAAAATAGTGGTATCTGATCAAAGGTTCTTGTTTCTCCTTGGATTCATCAAGATACTCATCCATCTCGTTGTATCTGTGGTAGTCGGCTTCGTCTTTGCCATATTTGTATTCATACCACAAATATTCAGAATAGTTGGCAAAGGACTCGTTGAGGGGCAAGTTTGACCAAGACTCGCAAGTCACCAAATCCCCAAACCAGTGGTGAAACAATTCATGTGAGATAATCCCATCCCAATTTCTGTCTAGAAGCTGACGATCCGTAACATTTAGGCCCTCATAGAACAATGATGCAGAGGTGTTTTCCATAGCACCAGACACAAAATCGCGCACCACCACTTGAGAGTACTTATCCCAAGGATATTTTACGCCTAGTCTATTGGAGAAAAACTCAAGCATTTCAGGTGTATTACCGAAAATCTTCTTGGCATAAGGGAAATAAGCTTTCTCCATCAGATAATTTACCTCTATGTCACGCCACTTGTCCTTATAAGTCTGAAACTCACCTATCGCCATCATAAACAGATAGGGAGCATGAGGTTTGTCATGTATCCAATAGTCAGTGCGAGTACCATCAGTATTCTTAGTAGAGGATTTGAGCAGACCATTACTCAGTGTGGTATACTTGTCTTCTACGGTAATATAGATTTCTTCAGTGGTCTTTTGATTGGGGTGATCTATAGTCGGAAACCAGCACGAACTAGACTCTGTTTCTCCTTGTGTCCAGATTTGTTTAGGTTTATCCTTGTCACTACCGTCAGGGTTGATAAAATAAAGACCCTTGTCTTCAGTAATGGCACCGCTACCAGATTTTGGTAAATTCTCTGGGTTAGCTACATAGTCAATCTCCACTTTTATCGTATCTGAAGGACCAAGTTTCTCTGAAAGCTTTATTTTTAAGAGTTTTTTATCATATATATAGCTAGCAATGTAGGAATTGGATCTCGTTGAAATCAATATTTTGTTTATGTCAAAACCTTTAGCATCCAATAACAAAGTGTCTTGCGGATAAAAATGTGCTTTTAAGGTCAAATAGGCTTTGCCCAAGAGCTGTTTCTTTTCCCAATTGAAAGCAACCTCAAGTTTGGTATGAATAAGATCATGGAGCTTGGTAGCCTCAGGGTTATAGGGACTTTTGGGTGCCACCCACGTCGGTACAGCTTTTTTCTTCTTGCTAAACAGCTTTTTACGTTCTTGAGAAATAGCCACAAACTGTCCCAAAACCAGAATCAATAAACAAAAAATATTCCTCACCATACACTATACTTTATATACTGTTCTCAAAGCAGTCCTACACTAACAAAAATATTAAAAAATCTATTTCAAACCCTCTTCCAAAAACTTTTTGAAATCTTCGTGGCTGGAATATGCCATGGTTTTAGGTTTTATGGATTCATTGTTAGGGTCAAGAATCACATAATAAGGTTGTGCATTCATATTAAACTTCTGTACTTGTAGGTCAGTATTGATGTCCCCAATGGTTTTCTTTACTTTGCCGTCCAATTTTGAAGTGACCCATTCCGCCTCGGGAACTGTAGTTTTATCATCTACATATAAAGTAACCACCACATATTTATCATTGAATATTTTTTTGATGTCGGCCTTGGAGAACACATTATCTTCCATTCTTCTACAGTTAGCACAAGCATGGCCCGTAAAATCTATAAATAAAGGCTTGCCTTGATCTTTAGCACATTGTAAGGCCTGTTGGTACTCAAAGTATCCATTCACTCCATCTATCCCAAAGAGTAAATCCGCATATTTCTTTTCAAAACAAGAAGCATTTTTATTGTCAGAATTAGAGTCTTCATTTCTATTCAAAATAAATTCCTGATAATGACTTGGAGGTAAATAACCAGAAAGTGCTTTAAGGGGGGCTCCAAATAAGCCAGGAATCATATAAAGGGCAACCACCAATGAAATCATGGCAAACAAAGCCTGAATAGCGCCTACTTTTTTAGAGTCATGTTCGTAGCCTATTTTTACCATGTTGAGCAAATACAGACCAATTACTGTAAATACTACAATATGGATAGCCAAGAATATATTTCTTGGCATAATGTCCCAATGATATGCCAAATCTGCC
>CAMFLX010000003.1 GCA_945957555.1 uncultured Cytophagales bacterium | reverse complement strand
CAGTATGAAGTAATTGTGGGTCGCAATAAATTTCTATTGAGATTTTTGGGTTGAATGTGAAATCCCCATTTAAAACTCCCCAAAAGATACTCAAAACACGTATGGGAATAAAAAACAAGCAAAAATACTTAAAAAAATAGATTAAAACGCGCATTTAAGCTATCCCTAAATTTACAAATAAAGAAGCAGAGCCACACAGCAATCTAGAGATATCATGCTGACAACTAGATATTTGAATATAAACCATCAAAATACCACCTTCCATATTACATAAAATAAATTTCCATTAGCTCTTGTTTTTGTCAAAAAATATGTTATTTTAAATAAACAAAATAGCCTCCTACGCAGTCGTAAACGCAGATCATGGCAGGCAACTCCCACCCATCTCCCTAGCAACTCCCTACCAAAGCCTAGGATAGTGTATGAAAACTACTCAAAAAATACTCAACTTAAATTTTGAAAAAATATATCAAAAATCACACAAACAGCTTTTAGTCCAACCTATTCATGCAGAAGCATGCTTGCAAATCATTCACTAAAAAGAACTTTAACTATTCTATCAAAAATACCATTTAACCCAGATTATGCATTAGACTTTGTATCGAGACGAAATGATACAATAAAGTCATAAGACACGGAGTTTTTCTGAATGAAAAGCTAGTACTGCTAGCTTGAATGAAGAAAAATGAGTATCGAAGTGAATTTGAAGGAGCATTTTGTCGCAGAAAATTTCTAATGCATAATCTGGGTTAAATCGATTCTTACAAAATTAATGGCTACATCAGCCTCCTCAAAACAATAAAAAAAGGGGCATAAAAGCCCCTTTTCGTTATAGTTGTTCATAATAGACTACCATGTCAAAGCATGATGTTTCAGCGTACCGTCTGGCAACTTGCCTTCTATAAGAATCCCTTGCGACTGCGTATTGTCCAGAAAAGCTACCAAATCCTCTTTGTTCCTAATTTTGATATCATTGAATTTGGTGATTACAAAACCTTCCACCAAACCTGCATCTTTAAGTTTGCCATTTCTAAGTTTTGAGACTTTTAAACCACTATTGAGTTTGAGTTTTTCTTTTTCCTTATCCGTAAGCTCGGCAAAGTCAGCGCCTAGTTTTTCCTCCACACTTTCTTTCTTAACTACTGCAACCTTGCCCATTTTATTCTTAAGAGTCGCATAGGTGGTCTTTTCCTCCATTTTTCTCAAATAAGTAATCTTGATCTTGTCACCTGGACGATGGCGCGCCACCGCCTCCTGAAGTTCCGAAGAAGAATGTACGGTAATGTCTTCTATTTTAGTAATCACATCACCTTCTTTGATGGCTGCTTCTGCCGCGGCACTATTTTCATTCACACCTGCCACATAGACACCCGATACGTCTTTGAGGCTCTTCTCTTTTGCCAATTCGGCAGAAACGTCTTGGATGTTGATCCCCAATAATCCCCTTTGTACCTCTCCGTATTGTTTCAAATCTTCCACGACCTTCATTACTATAGAAGAAGGCACCGCAAAAGAATATCCTGCAAAAGTACCTGTAGGAGTTGCTATCGCGGTATTGATCCCAATTAATCTACCTTTGAGATCGACCAACGCACCACCACTGTTGCCTGGATTTACCGCAGCATCCGTCTGAATGAAGGACTCTACTGCATAGTTACTCTTACTTCGTAAAATATTGATATTACGAGCTTTAGCACTCACTATACCTGCCGTTACTGTAGATGTCAAATCAAATGGATTACCTACTGCAAGTACCCATTCACCAACTCGTACATTATCTGAATTACCCATTTGTACATAAGAAAGGCCTCTTTCTTCAATTTTAAGCAAAGCTAGATCTGTAGTCGGATCAGTACCAATGAGTTTGGCTTCATAGCTCCTTTTGTCGTCCAAGATAACTTTTATTTTATCCGCCCTTTCAATCACGTGGTTGTTAGTGACTATATAACCATCTTCTGACAAAATTACACCTGAACCCGCTGCCTCTTGCGGTTGATTGGGCTGATTTCTAAAACCACCCCCGTCACCAAAATCATCACCAAAAAACTCTCTGAAGAAAGGGTCTATCTGTTGCTGCTGCTTTTGTGCGACCTCTTTGACTTCATACATGGTTTTGATGTGCACCACCGCGGGTCTCACGTAGTCTGCTGCATAAATAAAATTAAGTCCTTGAGGCTGAACAGCATTTGTGGTATCTGTATAACCCGAAAGCACCGTATTTCCTCTATATGACAAAGATTCATATCTTTTGTCCTCTATAAAAAATTTGTGTGCGCCTAGAGCAAATGCCCCTCCGAGCATCCCTCCCAGCATTACTCCTACGATAAACTGTTTTTTATCCATACTCACTGAAAATAAATTTTTAATTAGTTGTACATTAACCAACACTATATAAACAAAATTAATGCCTATTTTATTGTGCAGGCATGACAATATATTCCAAAAAAACTAACAGCTTACACCAAAGATGATCACCTAATTGTTCAGCAATTTATTTACAACAAATTGTAAAACAAGTGATTGAATTCCAATTCTACGAAAACAATGGCTCCCAAAAAGATTTTAAAGTAAATAGATAATAATAGATTTTAGACTGGCATTGAATTACAGCCTAATAAAGAACATCACATTAATTTTGACATGTAAAAAATATATATTAAATTTGCAACCCAATTTACGTTTTCGTAGCTCAATTGGATAGAGCATCTGACTACGGATCAGAAGGTTTGGGGTTCGAATCCCTACGAGAACACAAACATGTATCCCGCCACATAGCGGGATATTTTTTTTATGAAGTCTATATGTATTGATATTGGTAATACCAACACCAAAGTTGGACTTTTTGAAAACGGAGACTTACTTTCCGTACATAAAGGACTAACAAATGCTGAATTACTCAAATTTTGTAACAATTACTCCGATCATCTCATTATTACTTCTTCAGTAACTACTGATTTTCAGCATGTTTATAACTTGCTAGAGCATAAGGAGAGATTGACCATTTTGGATCATTCCTTAAAAATCCCTATCCAAAATTCATACAAAACTCCTCAAACTTTAGGTACCGATCGATTGGCTGCTGTGGTTGGTGCTACGAGTATTATGCCAAATTGTGACCTCCTAGTCATACAAGCGGGCACCTGCTTCACATACGACTTTATCGATAGCACCAAAAACTATTTAGGAGGGGGTATATCACCAGGCCTCTTGATGCGCTTCCAAGCTTTAAAAGAATTTACTTCAAGGCTTCCTCTGATTGAAATGGACTTAACGTTTGACCTACTTATTGGTGGCAATACTGAGGAATCTATCAAGAGTGGGGTAATCAATGGCTGTATCTCGGAACTAGAGGGCATCATAGACCGATATGTGGTCAAATATCCCAAAGTACAGATAATTTTGACGGGTGGATGGACTAATTATTTTGAAAGTAAAATAAATAGAAGCAAATTTGCGTTTCATGATTTAGTTCTCATTGGTCTTAATAAAATATTGATACACAATAATGTTTAAATTTTTCTTCACAGCATTTGTCTTTTTGTCAGTTGCTCATATACTCAATCTAAATGCTCAAAATATAGGACTCTCTCCTTACAGTAAGACAGCTCTTGGTGATATCTCAAACGAAACTGGAAATCGTGATTCTGACATGGGTTACAGTGGCACAGCAAGTTATTCGCCTAATGCGCTTAGCTTGTCAAACCCAGCCTATCTCCACAACCAAGTCTTCCCTCTTCTTCCAACCAAATTCACTTTCTTCGACTTTAGTCTTTCTTCAAAGCTTACCAAGTTCAATTCGAAGAACGGGAACGATGCCTCGTTTGGGGCAAACTTGAACAGAATGGCTTTGATGATTCCTATGAATAAGAACAGAAATACAATACATCGATGGGGTTCTGTAATCGCCGCAAAACCCTATTCTTCCATGAATTATGATATCATTGGCACCAATCCAGTGGAAAATGAAACCTCATTGAAATACAATTACTCTTACAACGGCAAGGGAGGACTCTCTGAAGTTTTATGGGGCAATGGTGTGAAAGTTAATAAAAATCTAATGGTCGGCTTGAATACCTCTTACTTGTTCGGAACCTATATCACCAACAGTACTACGCAACTAGAAACTTCGAGCAAAGTATATGCTTTCAGCAATGAAAACAGACAAACTTATTTATTGCTAAAACCGGGAGTCGCTTATGTGAAAAACATTATGCACTACGATACTGTAAAAATAGTGAAGAGAATTCCAGATTCACTAACAGGAAAGGTGCGTGTTGATACTTCTTACGAATACAAAAAAGTTCCAACACATTATTTTATAAACTTCGGCTCAACTTATGAGCACGGGTACGCACTCAGCAACTCTTCACATATTTCTAAAAAAGTGTACGACGCAAATCTTACAGAATATGTGTTTGATACCATAAGCAATCAAAACCTTAACAAAAACAATCTACCTGGCAATGTTAAGGTGGGGCTCTCATTAGTAAAGCTTGACGAATACATGATATTACCAGACATTTCTGTCAATTTAGATATGGGCTACAGACAATGGAAGCTATATGACGCCACTCTTAACTATAGAAATACCTTTTCTGCCGGCTTTGGTATTGAGAAACTGTTACTTTTTGGAGCAAACAAAAGCCAAAAGATATCTTACATAAGGGCTGGAGCTTATTACAACCAATTGCCCTATAGCTTTAATCAACAGCATATCGACGAAATGGGGATTACCTTCGGAGGTACCATTAAACTTCCTGGCATAAAAGGGCTTAACGACGTCATGTTGGCCAATGCTAGCTTTGCTTTAGGAAAGAGGGGAACTACCGACAACAATTTAATAGCCGAAAAATTTATCAAATTCACCTTGGGCTTTACCTTTTTGGAAGACCGTTGGTTTAGAAAATATAGGCTAGATTAATTAAGACGCTCGAATATGAAAAAATTTGTAGGAGTTATCGTTTTACTAATATTTCTGCAAGCTTGCGAAGAAACTCCCAAAGTTGAGTTTCACGAGCCCTACAAAGGGCCTTTGGGTGTATTAAAGAATATTCATACGGTGTATACCGATCAAGCAGTAGAGCTGATCGAGGTAAAGGCTAAGGAACAAATAGAGTTCCAAACAGGTGATCGTGAATTCCCCAAAGGGATTGAAATCATTTTCTTTGAAAACGACAAACCTTCTTCCAAAATGACTGCCAATAAGGCCTATTATACCAAAGCAACCAATATGTATAGAGGAGTTGGCAATGTGGTAGTTCAGTCGCTAAACAATGATGATAAACTGGAAAGCGAGGAGCTTAATTGGAATCCTAGAACCAAAAAGGTAACTACCGACAAATTTGTAAGGATAGAAAACAAAGACGAAATTTTGACCGGAGACGGACTAGAAGCTGATCAGGATTTTAAAAAGTATAAGTTTAAGAACCCCAAGGGAATAATCAATAAAAAATATGCTAATTTTGGAAACCCCAAATAAAATATGAAGATTTTCCAAATCGTATTAATCTCACTAAGTCTAGTTTTTTTAGTTATTGGTATCGACCAAACTATTAGAACAAGTTTCTATGAAAGCTACTTTATCTTTATGTTGATGCTTTCCTGTTTTTTTGGATATACCTACCTCAAAGGCAAACAGAACATGGATAATCACGGGCCTGAAGATCACTTAAAAAACTCGGGGGGGAAAAAAAAGTAGATCCTCAATTTTATTATCAATCTACCACCCCTTTAATTATTTGTAGACAAATCACTCACAATCGATTGCGCAGTTTAATCGTGGAAATTTATCGCAATTAGACCACAAGTCCTCTATTTTTGTAAGGGCACCGATACATAGGCTGCTATCCATATGATGGCTAGGTCATTTTTAAAATATTCAATTCCCTCCTTACTAACAGTTTGGGGTTCCGTTGGCTATTCACAAACATTACAAAACAAAATAGCTATATGGCCTGATTCTACAGGTCCTGGTTCCGTTTGTTTAAAAATAAAACAAACCATAACCCATCGTACGCTCACTGGAACTTGCACTATTGACCGCGCTGTTGAAAAAATCACCATACCTACCTTAACCCCCTTTTTACCTCATAGACCCAATGGAACGGCCATCATACTCTGTCCTGGTGGTGCCTACCAAAGGGTGGTGATAGATGTAGAAGGCAGTGATATAGCCACATGGCTCAACACTATGGGGATAAGCGCATTTGTACTCACCTACAGACTGCCAGTAGATGGTCATCGGAACAAGGAATCCGTACCTCTACAAGATGCACAACGAGCAATTCGCTATGTAAAATACCATGCCGCTACTTGGGGCTTAGATTCTTCTAAGGTTGGTATATTGGGCGCATCTGCGGGAGGACATGTAGTCTCAATGTTAGCGACTCATTTTGAAAAACAAGTCTATGACCCTTTAGACACAATAGACAAAATAGATGCTAAACCAAGTTTTCAGATCTTACTATATCCTGTAATCAGTATGGACCCCACTATTGCACATACAGGTTCAAAAACAAATCTATTGGGCAGCTACCCTTCGCAAATATTAATAGATGAATACTCCTCAGAAAAACATATAAAGGCCAAAACCCCACCAACTTTTATAGCAGTGGCCAAAGACGATGCTTCGGTACCATTTGCTAATAGCCAAAGCTTCCACGATTCTCTATTGGTACATCACATTGCTAGTGAGTTGCATATTTATGAAAATGGGGGACATGGCAAGGGCATCTGTAAAGCATTAGGCACTGATTTTGCGAACTGGACAGTTGATTGTAAAGTATGGTTACAAAAACTGCGATTAGTAAACCTTTCTGAGAAGAAAGAATAATTACAACTAAGCATTAAGCTTAAATATATTCACCCTTTTAAAGGGCCAATTATTCAGATATTCACTACTAGTAATGAATGCAATACCCACCAAAATAACGGCACCACATAATACTGGAGTAAATGGATACAAATAACCCAATGTCAATATCTTGGGCGACCCGATACAAGCCAACAGACTGGTCGCTCCACCAGGAGGATGCAGCGTTTTAGTGATTTGCATCATAACTATAGAACATGCAACAGCCAAAGCCGCTGCAAGCCAAATTTGATCCATAAAAATCTTAGAGACAGTAACCCCCACTATTGCAGAAATAAAATGCCCTCCAATGACGTTTCTTGGTTTAGCGAGAGGACTTGTTGGAATACCAAAAACCAAAACCGCAGAAGCGCCAAAGGAACCTATAAGGAAAATACTATCACTCAATCCAAAATATTTTGATTGGAGTAAACCCATAATTGAAATCCCCACAAAAGAGCCCAGAAAGGCCCCCAAAATCTCTTTAGGATTAATCATGGTCTCTTTATAGATGATGTATCGTGTGATTCTAAAGATTCTTTTTGTCCTCATAATGTCAATAATACTATAGCACTTGTAATACTATACGATTTCTAAATACTTCACCTCCGTATTTATACTTGGTATCACAAAAATAGCTACATTGGTATGTAGAAATAAGGACGTGGATACATCGTTATTTGCTTCTATTTCCTATTTTTGTTAAAATTCAATTTCATGAAAAATATTGCGCTAAAAATATTGCTTATAATGACGCATTTCATTTTTGCTCAAAATGGACCTTCGGATCAAAACGAACTACTTGGCAAATGGGAGATTACTAAGGTAGAAATTGAAAATGTAATAAGCGCTGAAAAAGGCAAAACACCAACTCTAACAGATACAACCAACACACAATCACAGAACTTAATTAACGGTTTGGCACAAAGTATTTCAGATGAATACCTACACAGTGTGTTTTATTTCAAAAAAGAAAATCAACTTAAAATAAAAACCAAAAGGAAAACCTTAAAAGGAACCTATACCTTCCAAAAAGAAAAATCCCTACTATCGACCAATATTGAATTCTTCGAAAAACTGGTGATTCAAAAAATAGAGGAGAACACACTGATAATTAATCAAGTAGATGACAACAAAGTCATAAAGCTTACTTTTACTAAAAAATAAAATGTCGAAAATAAGAAGAGAGCAGGCGCTTAATTACCATCAATACGATAGGCCAGGAAAGATTGAAGTAGTTCCTACAAAACCAATGGCTTCACAGGCAGACTTGGCTTTGGCTTATTCGCCAGGAGTGGCTGAACCCTGTAAAGACATCGCAGAAAACAAAGAGGATGTATACAAATATACAGCAAAGGGCAATCTTGTTGGAGTTATTACCAATGGCACGGCTGTCTTAGGCTTGGGAAACATAGGCCCAGATGCCTCTAAGCCTGTTATGGAAGGAAAAGGTGTTCTTTTTAAGAAATTCGCAGGTCTAGATTGTTTCGATATAGAAATCAATTGTGAAGACCCAGAACAATTTGTGAATATTGTGGCCTCCCTCGAACCAACCTTTGGGGGCATCAATTTAGAAGATATTAAGGCTCCAGAATGTTTTTATATAGAACAAGAATTGCGTAAGCGGATGAGTATTCCTCTTATGCACGATGATCAGCACGGTACAGCAATTATTTCTTCTGCTGCTTTACTCAATGCCTTGAAGATCACAGGAAAAAAAATAGAAGATATCAAAGTTGTGTTTAGTGGTGCAGGAGCAGCGGCACTAGCATGTTCTAAATTATACCTAGCACTTGGACTCAAAAAAGAGAACTTGGTAATGAGTGATGTAGATGGAATCATTCGTAAGGATAGGCCAAACCTCAACAGTACTCATATAGATATTGCCACTGATAGAAATTTAAACTCTCTTGCAGAAGCCCTTATTGGCGCAGATGTTTTTGTTGGGCTTTCGGTTGCAAACGTACTTAAACCAGAAATGCTTTTAAGTATGGCCAAAGATCCTGTGGTTTTTGCTTTGGCAAATCCAAATCCAGAGATTGAATACGATCTTGCCATTGCTACCAGAAGTGACATCATTATGGCTACGGGCCGTAGCGACCACCCCAATCAGGTCAATAACGTTTTAGGTTTTCCCTATATCTTTAGAGGCGCTATGGACGTTCGGGCTACGGAAATCAATGAAGCCATGAAACTTGGGGCGGTAAAAGCGCTAGCGGAATTAGCCAAAAGCCCTGTTCCAGAGATCGTAAACAAAGCTTATGGAGACGATAAAATTGTATTCGGAAAAAACTATTTGATTCCAAAGCCTTTAGACCCAAGACTAATTACTGAAATTTCCATAGCTGTAGCAAAAGCTGCGGTAAACTCGGGAGTGGCAAAATATCCGATTACTGATTGGGTCAAATATGAAATGCAGTTGCAAAATAGGCTTGGCTTGGATCAAAAGCTCATCTCCAGCTTGATGAACAACGCGAAAAAAGCTCCTAAGCGAGTGGTTTTTCCTGAAGCCCACGATATCAAAATCTTGAAGGCTGCCCAATATGTAGTAGATGAAAAAATTGCACGTCCCATTTTACTCGGCAGTCCTGAAAAAATCAATACATTGGCAACTGAGTTTAATATAGATATTACAGGTTGCGAAATTATTGACCATAGACAACAAAAAGAGCTACTGATCAAATATGGAGAGATTATTTATCAAAAAAGACGGCGCAAAGGAGTAACACCCATTGAAGGTCGCGAGTTGATGAAGAATGGAGACTACTTTGGTGCTATGATGGTAGAGGTTGGAGAAGCCGATGCCTTGATCACAGGTCTGACACAAGATTATCCAAAGGCTTTATTGCCTGCTCTGCATACTATCGGCTCTGAGGACGGGATCTCCAAAGTAGCAGGTATGTATATTGTAAATAGCAAGAAAGGGATCTTTTTCTTTGCAGACACTACGGTTAATATTAACCCTACCGTGGATGAACTCGTCGATATCATCGGTTTAGCAGCAAGGGCAGTACAAAATCTGGAAATCGAACCCCGAATAGCGGTATTGTCATACTCCAATTTCGGTTCCAGCAAAGGCGACATTCCTTTGAAAACAGCCCTTGCCTCCAAAAAAGCTAATGAAAAATATCCGGGTCTCTGTATTGAAGGGGACATTCAGGCAGATGTGGCCATGAATACGGCCTTACAAAAGCAAAACTACCCATTTAGTGAACTGGCTGAAAAAGGAGCTAATACTTTTATCTTCCCTGACTTGGCTTCAGGTAATATTGCCTATAAGCTGGTTCATACCATAGGAGACACTGAAGTAATTGGCCCTGTGCTTTTAGGCATGAAAAAACCTGTACATATTTTGCAATTGGGCTGTTCGGTAAGAGAAGTTGTCAACATGGTAGCCATTGCCGTAGTTGATGCCCAACTCTATGATCAAAAGCACAGCTTGGATGCTGAAAACAGGCAAGAGATGATTATTTGACAAGGCTGTTTATCTCAAATTAAGTCGTTTTCATCATCGATAACCTAGTGATAAAGTAAAAACAACGGCTTATTTCATAGATTAACATCAAAACAAAAGAGCACAGTCGGATGTCTGTGCTCTAGATGTGAAGCTTAAAAAATTTGGATGCACAAAAATATCCTAGATGTTAATCAAAGATTCTCTTCTACGCATTTTTCCCGCTGGTATTCCAAACATCATTTTAAATCTTCTACAAAAGTAAGCTGTATCTTTATAACCCACTTGTGCACCAATATCACGAATACTGTCTTTCGATGTTCTCAGTAAATTCACCGCAGCTTCCATTCTTTGATACTCGATATAATCTTGAGGATTGATACCTGTCAACATCTTAAAATACTGACCCACATAATCCTCAGACACACTTGCTACTTTGGCCAACACCTGATTGGAAAGGTCGCCCGCAATGTTGTCCTTAATATACATAAAGATATCTATCAATCGAGGATCTTTGAAATAAGCGCCATTGGTAGCTAATTGTTCTACAAACAATCTGTGTTCAATGATATGTCTAATCACCTCGATTACGATCTGCTCTGTATAGTTTTTAATTAGTCTTTCAGTTCCAATTTTATGATTCAAATCTTCCCTAATCGTTTGTAAGATAAGCGTTCTAAGCTTGTCGTTGCCTTTAATTACAAATGGAGGCAAATCCAAAGATGTAAAAAAGTTAACAGAATCAAATACTTTAGCATCAAAACTGATGGCAGTAAAGCTATTCTCATCCATACCAACTCTCTCCGGGTTACTATTTAAGCCCACATATTTTTCTCTATTGGAAAGATATTCCTCATTAGAAATCTTATTGTTGTTTTTAGGGCCATAGTTGAGATTTACGTTTTTACCTGCTGGAATAAACAAGATCTCCGTTTCGGACACCTTCTCTCTTTCATCACCAAAATAAATCTCACCTTTGTGCACAAGTGCCACTACGTTCTCTACATCGTAGAAATTTTCTACGTAAAAAGGATTAAGGACCTTTAAGTTTCTAGATTTTATAAATCTAACACTAAGGGATTCGATAATTTTATTATAATCATCCATAACAAATTAATACAATATTTGACAAAATAATCTTCTGAAGTATTATTGGACAAAAATAATACAAAACTTTAAAAAGTACAAATTATTTTGTATTTTATTTATTATTTATGGAAATAATGCAACTAAATGCAAGTCTTGGCTCATTTTAATATTTCACGGGATATTACAATTTTCTGTATTTCGGAGGTTCCTTCATAGATTTGAGTGATTTTTGCATCACGCATCATACGCTCCACATGATACTCTTTTACATAACCATACCCTCCATGTATTTGCACCGCTTCTATACTTGTCCGCATTGCAACTTCTGAGGCGAATAACTTTGCTTTAGCACTTGCAAAGCCATAATCTTGATGTGTATCTTTCATATAAGCGGCTTTAAAACACAGCAAACGTGCGGCGTCAATCTCTGTTTCCATATCAGCAAGTTTAAAAGCAATCGCTTGATGTTTAGAGATGGGCTGACCAAAAGATTTACGTTCTTTTGAATAGGCCAGGGCAAGTTCATAAGCCCCTGAAGCAATCCCTAATGCTTGTGCTGCAATTCCAATTCTTCCACCTTCCAGAGTTTTCATTGCATATTTAAACCCGAAGCCATCCTCTCCAATTCGATTTTCTTTAGGAACTTTTACATCGGTGAACATGAGAGAATGAGTATCCGAGGCTCTAATACCCATTTTATTCTCCTTAGGCCCTACAGTAAAGCCAGACATACCCTTTTCCACAATAAACGCATTAATACCCTTATGTCCCCTTTCTGGATAGGTTTGTGCGATTACTATATATGTATCGGCTGTACCTCCGTTTGTAATCCAATTTTTGGTACCATTAAGTAAATAATAGTCCCCACAATCTGTAGCGGTGGTATGCTGTGATGTGGCATCAGATCCTGCCTCTGGTTCAGAAAGGGCAAATGCCCCAACAATCTCTCCCTTGGCCAGTCTCGGAATATATTTTTGCTTTTGTGTTTCTGAACCATGTGCCTCCAAACCCCAAAGCACCAAGGAATTATTCACACTCATGATCACAGCAGCAGAGGCATCTATCTTCGCAATCTCTTCCAACGCAATCACATAGCTAATATAGTCCATACCCATACCTCCATACTTAGGGGAAGTCATCATGCCCATAAAACCCATTTCTCCCATCTTTATTTTTAGTTCCATAGGGAAATACTGCTTCTCATCTCTTTCAAGCACATTAGGGAGGAGTTCTTTTTGTGCAAAATCTCTAGCACTTTGTTGTACAGCTAAATGCTCTTCTGTGAGTTGGAAATTCATAAAAAATGTTTTCTTGCTTTTTACGGTTTAGGGCAATGAATAGTTCAAATTTATGGCAATGTGTAGCATTATAACAGCCGTCTTGGACAAATTATGATTTTATCGCAGCAGGCAATTGAGTTGCTATTTGATCAAAATACCTGTCGCAAATCTGCCACAGTTATTCTTGAAATACCTTGCCGAGTAAAATATGCTGTGGTTGGTGAAAGTACAAATATTGGCTACTTCTATGTTTTCATCCTTTATACCCAAACTTAACAATTGGTGTCTATTGGCATATTGTAGATTCAAATACTTTTTTTGTGGATTTACATGTGACAGTACGATCCTGTTTTTTATCTGTTCCTCAAAAACAGTAAATTGTTCTGCGACTTCATTGCCTACCTCATATACCTTATCGCATATAGACGGGCCTATTCCGGCAATCATATTTTTGGGCTCTGCACCCAATTTGTCTACCATAGTTTGTATGGTTTTTTCTACGATTCTGTCTACAGTCCCTTTCCAACCAGCATGTATGGTAGCAGCAATTCTGTTTTTATAATCATATATTAATACTGGGACACAATCCGCAGACATAACGGCAATACAAAGTCCCTTTCTACAGGTGATGAGGGCATCAGTATTATCTAGTTTTTCTTGGTCATTTGCAGAATTGATAATTACAGCACGACTACTATGTGTCTGAACAGGGATAAAAAGATCTGTGGACTTAACACCCACACTTTCAGCCAAGACACTTCTATTGTTATTTACATTTTCTACTTCGTCATTTACCTTATAACTCAAATTGAAGCCCCCAATACTATCTTTCTTGGAACCAAACTCTCTGGTAGTTACAAAATGCTCGATGCCCGATATTTTGTCAAAAATACTAAATTTATATACAGGGAGTGTTTTAAGCGAAGTCTTGATCATGTTTAAATAATTATTCGATCGGAACACATTATACTCCAGTTATACGAATAAAATAAAAAAAAGGTTAAAAAACTTACAATACCAATCGCCTACTTGCATCAAGGTTAATAAATATGCCAAGCAAAATGGTAAAGCTCCATAAAGACGAACCTCCATAACTGAAAAAGGGAAGTGGTATACCAACTACTGGAAATAGTCCGATGGTCATTCCAATATTTACAGTAAAGTGAAAAAATAAAATAGTAACTACACAAAGTCCGTAAACCTTTGAGAACTTTGTCTT
Source organism: uncultured Cytophagales bacterium (assembly GCA_945957555.1). Taxonomy (GTDB): domain Bacteria; phylum Bacteroidota; class Bacteroidia; order Cytophagales; family UBA9547; genus CAMFLX01. The sequence continues at coordinate 106,553 of CAMFLX010000003.1, read as the reverse complement.
TTGCCTATTTACCAAAAACAACAATCTCAAGAAAAGACTAAGGTAAAGTGCAATTAGAATAAAAGAACCAATCCAGCCGTGCTCTTCCCCCACAGTGCAAAAAATAAAGTCAGTATGTTGCTCCGGAACATAATTTAGTTTGGTCTGGGTACCTTCCAAAAAGCCCTTACCGGTAAATCCACCAGAACCAATAGCGATCTTCGACTGAGTAACATTCCAACCTGCACCAAGTGGATCTAGGTCTGGATTGATGAAAGCTTTAATCCTATTTTGCTGATGTGGTTTAAGTCTATCAATGACTGTGTTTACTGAGAAATAAAAGCCTAAAGCTATACCCATTCCCAACAATATGAAAATGAAGTTTTTGATTTTCTTTTTGTTAAAGAAATAGAATATAAATCCCATAATCAAGACCAAAACCAAAAATGCAGTAAAATTCATCAATAACGAAATCACTAGAGTGGTTCCCAAGATTAGCCCAATGACTACAAAAACCCCAGATAATTGCTCACCCATAAGAGATAACACTACAAAAAACATAGTATAAACCATGGCTGAACCGGTATCACCTTGAAGAAAAATTAATGCGACGGGTATACAAATAATTGCATACATTAATAATATAGTATCTGGCATCAGCTGCTTAGTGCTATTCTGGTTAAATAGCCTTGAAAGCGCCAAGGCTGTGGAAAACTTAGCTAGCTCAGCAGGTTGAAGCCGAAATTCGCCTATAACCAACCAAGACTTAGAACCATTCACAGTAACACCAGCAATCAGTACATAAACAAGTATCAAGATAATAAAGCCATAGATTATATAACTCAGAATATCTATTACCTTAAAATCAACCAATAAAATAATGGTAAGTAACACAAGAGAGGTGCCAATCCATAACAGCTGTTTTCCAGAGTTTTGGCTCAGATCAAAAATACTGTAGTTTACTTCGGGATCGTAAGTGGCCGCATAAATATTGAGCCAACCCAATAGTACCAACAAAAGATACAATCCAATGGTGATCCAGTCAATACTTGTCGTAAAGTCGTCTTCTGTCCGATACATGATTATTCTATGAATTCACCTTTCAGCACATAATCCTCAAGGTATGTTCTTTTGATTTCACCCCTCAAATATTTTTCTATGACCAAACTGCCCAAAGGAGCGGCAGCGGTAGCACCCCATCCTGCATTTTCCATCACCACCCCAATCGCAATTTTAGGATTGTCCTTTGGTGCAAAGGCAAAAAACAGAGAGTGGTCTTTTCCATGTGGGTTCTCAGCGGTACCCGTTTTACCACATATTTCAATGACTTGCGATCTTGCCATTGTGGCAGTTCCCGCACGGACCACGTCAGCCATGGCATTGACCATGCTTCTGAAGAAAACCGAGTCTTGATATACGATCCTCTTTTCTAAATATTCTTTTCTATTGGTAACTTTATCCCCTATCTTTTTGACCAAATGTGGGGTATAATAATAACCTCTGTTGGCAAATATGGCCCCGATATTAGCAAGCTGCAACGGTGTTTCCAAGATCTCTCCCTGGCCTAAACCTAAAGAATAAATGGTTTCAAAAGCCCATCTATTTTCGCCAAAATACTTGTTATAATATTTTGTTGTGGGTAAGTAGCCAGCCTTTTCCGAAGGCAAGTCTATCCCTAGCCTTTGGGAAAGACCAAATTTCATAACGTTCTCGCGCCATTCTTCAAACGAAAGCCTTGTGTCTACAAATGCGTTGGATGATTTTCCTCTGTAAAGTAGTTTTTTGAACACAAAGTACGCGTAAGGATTACAAGAATATTGCACACCTGTATGAAAATTAGCAGAACTGTGATGTCCATGGCAGTTGACCAAATTCCTCGCACAAGGAAACACTTGATTCGTATCCAAGACGCCCAGCATCTTAGCGACTGTATAATTAATCGGCTTAAAGGTACTTCCGGGAGGATACAAACCCATAAGGGGTCTACAATACAACGGCTTAGAGCTATCTCTGTCTAGTTTCTTAAAGTTTTTAGAGAACTCTTTACCTGCAAGCATATTAGGGTCATAAGTTGGAGCAGACACAAAACAGAGAATTTCCCCAGTACTGGGCTCAATGGCTACCACACTACCCGTTTGGTTTTGCATGAGTTTTTCAGCATAAACCTGCAGATCTAGATCTATAGTGGAGGTGATATCAACCCCTGCTATGGATGCAGTATCGTAACGCCCACTCAAAAAAGAACCTTTTTCTACGCCATGTACATTGACCATAACGTATTTCACTCCTCTCTTGCCTCTTAGTTCTTTCTCATATTCTTTTTCCAAACCAGAAAAACCTATAAAATCCCCAGGCTGATAATTCTCTTTGCCGTATTTAGCCAATTGTCCTTCGCTAATCTCTGCAATATAACCCAGAGCATTGGCCATACAAGCATCGGGATAATTACGTACTGATCTTACGTTTACATACATAGAAGGGTAATTAACTAGCTTCTCTTGTATGCGAGCATAATCTTGTGTGCTAAGTGTGGGTAAAAACACAGAAGCTTTATAATAGGAATTCCCTTTTTTCTTGTCACAAGCGTTTACCCAAATTTGGCGAAACTCTTCCTTGCTAAGGCCGAAGGATTTTAAAAAATGTAAGGTGTCCTCTATTTTAAGCTTCTTGGGGGTAAACATCACATCATATACAGAAGTATTAGCCACCAACATTTTCTTATCGTTACGGTCAAATATAATGCCTCTGTAAGGATACACGATTTCTCTTCGAACAGCATTGTTCATCGCCTCCTCTTTATAGGAGGTGTCGATGATTTGAATTACGAAAAGCCTTATAATGAAAATAACACTAATACAGACGATAGCAATTTGCAGTATAAAAATCTTGTTTTCCCTCATTATCTCTTTTCTCTAAAAAATAGATACTCACCAGTGATAATCACAAACAGCGTCAGCAATGTGCTCAAGATACTAGTATAAAAGACATAAAAATATTTTCCATTATCCCAATTAACCAGGAGGAATATTAAAAAATGATGCATAAATAAAAGGATAGTAACGTAAGGAATAAAAATGCCAATGCCTAAGTTGGCCAATGAAATAGGACTATTCTCGTCAAAATCGGAGGAGCCCAAAAAAAGATAAAATATCTTATTCCTGAAAAATGCCAATGTCACACATGCAAATGCATTAATGCCAAGGGTATTATAAAACATATCAATAACGATACCACTTAAAAAAGCGATGGTCATCAACCAGGACCTATTGATAGACAAAGGCAAGAATACAACGAATGCTACATAGATATAGCAATACGCAACCGAAAAAATGGAAGTATGCAAAAAGATAGTAATCTGTAGGACTACCACAAAAATGAACGACAAGAGATGTTTTATGATTAATGAAGGGTTCATTTGATCTATTCTTTTTCCTTTTTTAGAAGGCTTTCTAAGCTGTCCTTCTCTGGCCTCAATTTGTTATTCACCACATATACATATCCAAGACTTCTGAAATCAGTATTCAGCTTAACCTTAATCCTAAAAAAAGCCTCTTCACCCTTTTGCTTGATCTCGACTATTTTACCAATCATTACTCCCTCTGGAAATACATCACTATAAGACGAAGTAACTACTGTATCACTAACTGCTACCTTTACGTGTCTTGGAATGTTCTTAAGTAATACAATGGTGGGATCCCCACCATCCCATATAACAGATCCTTCAGTATTTGTCTTTTTCAGCTTCGCTGAAACTGAGTTATTCGTGTGAAGTACAGAGTACACCGTAGCGAAATGCTTGGAACAAGACTTGATTTTCCCTACTATGCCATTAGAACCGATCACACCCATATCTACATATATAGAATCCAAAGTTCCTTTATTGATGGTTAAAAAGTTCTTGCTTTCTGTCGTTGAGTTATTGATAACTTTAGCAACTACTACTGAGTAGCGATTCAAGTAAGAAGAGTCTGTACCCTTCTTGAGTGTGCTGTCTACTGGAATTTTACCTGAAAGAATTATTTTCTTTAATTCAGCATTCTCGGCCGCTAAAGTCTCTTTAACTTGCCTCAAATTAAGATATTCATTTACTTGGTTGTTAAAGGCAAGAACCTTACCTATGGTTCGGTTGCTTGTATTAAATACATAAACATTTTGGTACTTATTGTTTACAATAATAAGCCAAAAGCAAAGGCTTTGTAATGCCAAGAAGTAAAGTAATGTCTTGTACTTGTTAAATAATACGAAGAACCTGTGCATTTATTTTTAAAAAAGCCCCGCATCGAGCGGGGCAGTAGATTATTTCATTAATACTGTCTTGAATTTCTGTAGATTTTTGAGTGCCAAACCAGTGCCCCGTACTACAGCTTTTAGTGGATCTTCTGCCACATGCACCTTCAGTTTGGTCTTGGCAGCTAATCTTTTGTCAAGCCCCTTTAGCAAGGCTCCACCACCTGTAAGATGGATACCATTGGTATAAATATCCGCAGAAAGTTCTGGTGGTGAAATCTCCAATGCTTTGAGTACCGCCTCCTCTATTTTTGAAACAGATTTATCAAGTGCAAAAGCAATTTCCGAATATGACAATTTTACAACTTTAGGAATTCCTGTCATCAAGTCACGCCCTCTGATCTCATAATCTGGTGGAGGATTCTCTAGTTCAGTAAGGGCAGATCCAACGTGGATCTTTACTTGTTCTGCAGAGCGCTCACCAATCAGAAGATTGTGTTGTCTGCGCATATAATCTAGGATATCCCTATTGAACACGTCTCCCGCTACTCGTATAGACTGGTCACAAACAATTCCTGAAAGAGCGATTACGGCAATCTCAGTAGTACCACCACCAATATCTACGACCATAGAGCCCATTGGTCTTTCTATGTCAATACCGATGCCTAGGGCAGCGGCGATGGGCTCGTGTATCATATAGATTTCCTTAGCTCCAGCATGGTCTGCAGAGTCACGTACGGCTCTTTTTTCAACTTCAGTAATACCTGAAGGAATACAAATCACCATACGGTAGCTTTTGGGAATCCAAGCATTTTTCTTGTCGATAAATTTAATCATGCCCCTAATCATATGTTCAGCGGCAGCAAAGTCTGCAATCACACCGTCTTTCAAGGGTCTAATGGTCTTTATGTTTTCATGAGTCTTTTCGTGCATTTGCATAGCCTGAGTCCCTATAGCAAGCACCTTGCCCGTGAGCTTGTCCATGGCTATGATGGATGGTTCATCTACGGCAACCTCATCGTTATGAATAATCAAAGTATTGGCTGTGCCTAAGTCAATAGCAATATCACTTGTAAAAAAATCAAAAAGACCCATTAAATTTTTGTTTGAGAGATTGGTTTAATTATCAATTCCGAAAATTACTAAATTGTAACATGATTCTAAAAAAAAATGTTTATTTAATTTTTTAGAATTGGGACATTTGCAATTTCGATAATTTATATAAAGATACGCAATTAAATGACAACAAGTGCGTTTCAAAATCTATTCGCAAATATATAAGTATTATTCTGTACTGCTATACGTGAAATGGCAATATAAATCTTTCAACGACCTCAGCAACGCCATCATTGTTATTGGATGCTACTACTACATTTGCTTTGTTTCTGAGTTCTGGAGTTACATTATCTACCCATACTCCCAACCCTGCATATTCTATCATGCTTAAGTCATTATTGGCATTGCCAACTGCAATAATTTCGGCTGCATTTATACCAAGACGTTCTGCCAACCTCGCCAAACTAGCAGCCTTATCTATGCCCTTCTGTGTGACTTCCAAAAAAAAGGGCTTAGAGGTCGTTACACTCTTATGAGGCATGGCTTGCTTTAACTTCATTTCCACCTCTTTCAGGTATTCAGGATATTCCAATAGAATGCACTTAATAGCTGAAGTATATACGGCATCTTTAAAACTAGACACCTTACGATGAGGCATTCCAGTAATATACTTCTCCATATTGATATACTCAGATTCGGTTTCTGCCACTATATGCCCATCAATGTACGTAAGAATGTGCACCTTATTGGCCACACTAAAATCGTATAGTTCATGTATATCTTCCTTACTTAAACTTTGTTCAAAAACGATTTCATTGTTTTTTAAGTCGGTGATCACAGCACCATTGTAAGAAAGCATGTAAGAACCATATTTTGGCAATTCAAGCTCTTCAGCAAAATAGGTCATAGCCGGTGTGGGCCTTCCTGAAGCAAGAACCACATATACGCCCAAGTCTTGGGCTTTGAATAAAAGGTCTTTATTTCTCTGAGAAATTTTGTGCTCATCTGTGAGCAAGGTGTCGTCCATATCCAACACCAACATCTTATACTTCATATACCGTGTTTATTGATCAATCGACCACAAAAGTAGATCATTTTAGTGACAGATAGATGTTTATTCGAAAAGAGTCCTGTTTTAAATATGCAATACAGCCTCCAACAGCTCCGACTCTTTGCCATCGCTATCAGTGACTAAGAGTAGGTGGATACCATTTAATGCATCTACATGACTTACTGAAACAGATTCTACTTTGATTTTCAACACTTTGTCCACAGCAACTATGGGAATACATTTTGCTACCATTTGATCAAGAAGCTTTCTCAAAGGTATAACACCAACAAAACTGCCTAGGATCTCTCCATCATCTACCCAATCTGATGTGTTTTCGACTGATGCCGTAAAAATAAGCGATTTTCCATCAGGGCTTGTGGTAGCACCAGAAAACCCGGACTTGATTTTACCTATTTTCGGTAATTTGATTTTCAGTATTTTAGGCTCAGGGCAAATGCACTTTCCATTTAAATACTTCAGAAATTTTTTAAGTTTAAGAATGATAATCCTATTCTTGCCTCTATTGAATAAATATAAATTTTTAGCATCGGCAGTAGCTGCTTCAATATTAAGATCCTTCTTGCCAAGACCACCTTTTTTTCTAATAACCTCATAAAGTTCTGAAAGCGAGAAATGAAGAACTTCGTGATTTTTACCAATCAGAATTCGTACCAATCCATCACGCAAAGGCGATTTAGAACCCGACCCAAATATAAGCAACTCATCTTCATTACCATTGACCACTAGTGTCATGGCTTCAAAATCAGGTTTGTCTTTTTTTGCAATTTGGCCGTTTATCAAAGCATCAGAACTCGCTATTTGAAACTTCTCTACAATAGTGTAGTTACTATCGAGTTTGAACAGCCAAGGTGAATTGTCCCCAACCACGTAAAAAAAATCATTATAAACCTCTATACCAGAGGCAGAAGGTACTTGCTCGATCTCTCTTTTGTGTAATATGTTGAGCGTCATCATGCCATATTTCAGTTATATCCGTCACAATGTACACATTCTTTTGAAAAATTAGTGTACAGTTGTTATAATCCATTTATTTAAATTAAAAGGCCATTACGATCAAAATCTAAAATAAGTTTTGACCAAAAAATTTAATGAAAATGAAGGTTAATAAAAACTAACCTAAATAATGACCAATCTTCAAAAAATTTAAGAGATAAAAATTGATTATTGGCCCCCTACATTGGATTTGGAGGCTATGGCTAGATCTGAATCAAACATGAAACTATCATTTACAAAAGTCATCTTCACAATTCCCTGAAAAAATACGAAATTGCATGTCGATTGGATATGACAGAGGAAGGCACACAGACCAAGATGAAAGTTTGCATAGCTGAGAAACCCAGCGTTGCTAAGGATATTGCTGAGGTGATCGGTGCAAAACAACGTAAAGATGGGTACTATGAAGGTAATGGTTACCAAGTCACCTGGACTTTCGGACATTTCTGTACACTTAAAGAGCCCCACGACTATGTACCAGAATGGAAGATGTGGCGACTTGCGGATCTTCCCATGATTCCACAAAGTTTTGGTATCAAGCTGATTGACAATGGAGGCGTAGAAAAACAGTTTAAAATCATAGAACACTTAGTAAGCAATTGTGAAGAAGTGATCAACTGTGGTGATGCGGGGCAAGAGGGTGAACTCATTCAACGTTGGGTGCTACTTAAAGCCAAATGTTCGGTTCCTGTAAAACGTCTTTGGATTTCGTCGCTTACCGAACAAGCCATTCGTGAAGGATTCAAAAATCTTAAAGAAAGTGCTCAATACAACAATTTATATGCCGCAGGGAGCGCCAGAGCCATTGGTGATTGGCTCTTAGGTATGAATGCTACGCGCCTTTTCACCAAAAAATTTGGACAGGGCAAGGTGGTCTTGTCCATTGGAAGGGTGCAAACACCCACATTGGCCATGATCGTCCAAAGACAAAAGGAAATAAATGCCTTTACTTCTGCGGACTATTGGGAACTGAAAACAATGTATCGTGAGACAGAGTTTACTGCTACCATTGAGCGCATTCAAAATGTGGATCGAGCCACCAAGGGCTTAGCATATTTGGAACAGCATCCAGAATTCACAGTTACGAGTTTTGAAAAAAAGGACGGTAAAGAGGGCAATCCAAGGCTTTTTGACCTCACGGGACTCCAAGTGGAAGCCAATAAAAAATTTGGCTACTCAGCGGAGGATACTTTAAAGTATGTCCAGAATCTTTACGAAAAAAAATTTGTCACTTACCCAAGGGTAGACACCACTTATCTGTCGGAAGACTTACACCCAAAAGTGGGAGGTATTCTTCAAAGTATGCAGTACTATCAAAATCTTACGGCACCAATACTTGAAAAACCGATCCCTAAATCTAAAGCAGTATTTGATGACAAGAAAGTTACGGATCACCATGCTATCATACCCACAGAAGTATTGCCTGTTGGCTTAGTTCCAGAAGAAAAGCGAGTGTATGATCTTATTGCACGCAGGTTCATTGCAGTCTTTTATCCAGAATGTAAAATTTCTAATACCACCGTATTAGGTACAGTCGGACAAATCGAGTTTAAAGCTACCGGAAAACAGATCTTAGATCCAGGTTGGAAACTGGTATATGCCAGCGATGTTAAGGTTAAAAAAGACAAAGAGGACGACGAAAAAGAAGAGGATGAGGAGAAAATCATGCCGATTTTCGAAGTAGGCGAGAAAGGACCTCATAAGCCTAGAATTCATCAGGGCAAGACCAGTCCTCCAAAAGCTTTTACGGAAGCAACTTTACTCAGAGCCATGGAAACAGCCGGCAAACAAGTGGAAGATGAGGAAATGCGAGAACTACTCAAAGACAATGGTATCGGTAGACCTTCTACCCGTGCAAATATTATAGAGACGCTCATCAAGCGGAGATACATTGAGAAAAAGAAGAAGAACCTTTTTGCTACGCAAACGGGTATAGATCTGATAGATACGATACAAAACGAACTTCTTAAGAGTTCAGAACTTACTGGTGCTTGGGAAAAGAAGCTAAGACTAATAGAAAAGGGTGAATATCAGATGGAGACGTTTAAACAGGAATTGATCCAAATGGTGGTAGAGCTAACCCATGAAGTAAAAAGCAATGCCTATCAATATCGCACCATAACTATCGCTCCTGAACCTGCACCAGAGGAAAAACCTGAGAAAGCCCCAAAAGAAGTTAAACCCAAAGAGGCTAAGGTAAAAGAAGAAATCAATATCCAAGCACTCTTTTGTCCTAAATGTAAAGAACACCTGCTCAGAAAAGGGAGTGCAGCTTACGGTTGCGGCAACTTCAAGATTTGTGGTTTTAAGATTCCTTTTGAGATCTTAGGAAAAAAACTCAGTGATAAGCAAATTTATGATTTACTCAGTAAGGGGAAAACTACCAAAATCAAAGGGTTACAGGTTCCTGGTGCAGACAGTGAAGTTGAAGGAAAACTTGTAATGGGCGCTGATTTTAACATTAGTTTGGAAAAGTAAGACACAAAAAAACCTCCAAAGTCTAAACCTTGGAGGTATATGCTACATACCACTACACTATATAAATTTACGTGATTCCTAGTTAGAACGTATGGCTTTTACAATCAGCCCCACATTGTCTTTGGTGTCATATACAGTAACTTTACCACTTTCACTCAATGATTTTGAAAGTGAGTATGCTGGACCAGACGAGTATCCTTTATCACCCAATACGTGGGTCACAAACAATTTAAGATTTACCAATTGACCATTCTGCGAACGTTCAAATTCTTTGAGTTCGGAAAGAAATACCTGCTCTGAGATAATGTCAAATGCTCCAGTAGTAGCTTTGCTCACGTAAGGTTTGTCTTCTTCTAAGACAGCACTCGAGATTTTAGAACTTACCTGCTCTGTAACTTTTTGTTCCCCATTACTATTACTTGCACCTACTTCCGATGGCACACTTGCCAATACAGGTTCCTTCTTAACTTCTGGTTCCTCTGTAAACACTAAATTTACGACAGGTTTTTTCTCAACGGGTGGAGGTGTCTCTTTTTTAACTTCAATGATAGGCTCTGGAACTGGTACCGATACAGACTCTGGCGTAACTGCTTTTGATGAAATCGATACACTAGCCTTTAGTGGCTCGACAGGAGCACTTTTAACGTAGCGCAGAGCACCATCGTTTTGTGCAATTATGCTCAATAGTTCTTTGGATACCTTGTGAGCAAGATTATAATCTTCTTTTACCAATGGTGCATAGCTCAGCACTTTATTTCTTAGTTCTGAGAGTGCCGCCCAATTAGTCTTAAAGCTAATATCTGCATATGACACCTTCGAAAGCATTTCTGTAAGATCTGAAAAATTAGTGAATGATGCACTGGTATCGATCAATCCATCAAAAACATTCGTTACGGCCTTCCTTTGTTGTATCCCTTCAAGAACAGATTTGGGAGCTACGACATCGAGCCAAGAAAAGCCTTCTTTCTGTGTAAAGGTCTTCACTAAGTTCTTTCTAAATGCATTTTCAACATCCTTAATATGTGGATATATGCTATTTGCTATTTTTTCTGAAACAGTATCTGAAACCACTCTAGCACTCACAAAACCAAGCTTGTGAATAATGTGTTGCAAGAGTTTAAATCTAAAAGGTTCAATTTTCTCAAAATTGGGGCTTTTGACACTCAATAAAAAAGCAGCTTCATGTGCATTTTTACTTACATCAGACCCATCACCAACTTTGTTTACTTGAAGACTTAATCCTTGAATCTTGTCTTCTATGAATGCCTCGTTTGCACCATCTTTGATCTCTGCATCTTCCCAAAGTTTCTCCGAATAACCCAAGGCCTTCGACAATGACTTTACAGTTGTAATTTCTGACTTACCCAACCCGTCAATGATGAGGATTTCGTAACTGTAGTTAATTTGATTCATAATATCTTATTTTTGTACTATTTTAATATAAAATTAAATTATTTTAATTGATATTACAAGTTCATCTGCAAAAATTATTGCATAATATTTTCAAAGATGCTTTTGTAGCTCAGAATATTAGATTTAAGGGTTTAGCGTTTTTGTCAAGAAGGCTTAAAATTACCAACTCAGTGGCATTTCCGTGGCCAAAAGTGTCCTTTTGATAAAACCAATGGTTTCTTGCTCTGATACTGTAAGACGCTCATCAGCAAGGGCAATGGCATTAATATCTTCAAAAATAGCATTCTTGACCTCTTTTGGGAGTTGAAACTTAAGAATAAGTTTCTTAACGATCTCCTCAGCTTGAATCAAACTTACTCCTTCTGTATCCTGAATCTTTTTTAGCGATGCTTCATAAGAATATGTAGGATTGTTTAGATATTTAGAAATAATTGTCGATGCCCTATGTTTAATAACGGCTATTTCCTTCACACCAGTCTCAAGGTCAGCATCCGCTACAATATGATATAGATAAGTAATAAAATCTTCTTCAGTCCAAGTATTCATATTCTTAAATTTTTAAGGATTTTACGCCTAAGCGCTATAAATGTTTTAAGAAATACTACTGTTAAAAATAAAAAGCACTTCCAAGAAGAAAGTGCTTTAATTTCCAGAACATCCAATTCGACTAGATTACTTTAATTCTACCCATTTTTAGGACTCAACTATCTTTTTAATATTTCCTAAATGTGGACAATCTTTGAGCAACTGCATGTTTTCAAATTTTACAGGAACCTTTTGATAACCATAACAATCCCTTAGTGGTAAAGTGAAATTATTATCTCCCATACTCAGTTCTATGTCCTCCATTTGCATTTGTGTAGGATGTTCATAACCGCAGGCATGCGTAATTTCAAGGATTTCCTTCCTTAAAGTTGTAATATAGTTATAAGCCCTTTCTGACTTTAAGGTAATGTCTATACCTCCTTGCAACCATTTATTTTGAGTCGCAATCCCTGTAGGACATTTATTGGTATGACAAACCTGTGCTTGTATACAACCAATAGACATCATAGCTTCCCTTGCCACGTGTATAACATCAGCACCCATCGCAAAAGCCATCATGGCTTTTGCAGGAAAACCCAACTTACCCGAAGCACAGAACACGATTCTGTCAGTTAAGCCTTTATCCTTAAATACTTTATATACATTGGCAAAACCATATACCCAAGGCAAAGAAACACTCTCTGAAAATGCTGGCGGAGCTGCTCCTGTACCTCCTTCACCACCATCTATGGTAATAAAATCTGGACCTGTATTGCGTTTGATCATTTCATCTGCAAGTTCCTCCCACATTTCCATTTTACCTACAGCGGCTTTAAAACCAACAGGAAGCCCTGTTTTATCTGCAATAGCCTCTATGAAATCGAGCAATTCAGGAATATTACTAAACGCTGAGTGTGTAGCTGGAGAGATCGCATCTTGCCCCATAGGAATACCCCTAATATCTGCGATCTCTTTAGTGATCTTTGCAGCAGGTAGTACCCCGCCCTTTCCTGGTTTTGCACCTTGAGACAGCTTAACGTCTATAGCCCTAATATTAGGGTTTTGATTCACCACATCTATCAATTTTTCCATAGAGAAATTACCCTCCTTATCCCTTACACCAAAATACCCTGTCCCAAAATGGAACATAATATCAGCACCTTGGTTGTGATAAGGTGAAAGTCCCCCCTCTCCTGTGTTTTGATATGCTCCAGCTTTTGCAGCCCCCTTATTAAGGCTCTCAACAGCTTTCGCTGACAGAGAACCAAAACTCATCCCAGAAATGTTTACAACAGAATATGGCCTATAGGGTTTCCTTCTTTTATTATACTCACCCATAACCTTTGCACAAGGTACAAAAGTTGGGTCCTTCTTGTTGGGGTGATTCGCAAGACTAAGTTTATAAGGAAACAAACTGGGCTTGATAAAGATATGACCAGGCCTACTCAAATCCTGATCAGTACCAAAACCTTGATAATTGTTCTCCTTTTTGGATGACGCATATACCCAAGACCGCTCACTTCTAGTAAAAGGTAACTCTTCCCTATTATTGGCAACTATATATTGTCTAAGCTCTGGGCCTATCTTTTCCAAGAAATAACGCAAGTGACCCACTACTGGGAAATTGTGTTTAATGGTATGTTTTCTGTTAAAGAAAACATCTTTTATTGCAACCGCAATAAGAAATAATGGTACAATGTACCACCAATGTTGCATGATCGTTTCCATATGTTTATTGTTTTAACACCAACAGAGATTCTCCTATTAGATACTTATATTTCTTATAATAGGTTACCTTAGTTTTATAATCTACCGAATCATCTTTAAGCAAAAGATCCATAGAATAAACCAAGAAACCTTGGGTCCTTGTAGAAGGGTATAAAGCATTGGCGAATTTTGCGAAATAAATTGACTGTTCGTATTTCTTTTCGACAAGGTTTTGAGCGGCCTTGTTGAAATATAGGATTCCAATAAGCTGAGTTAGGTCGATCTTTGAGCTGTAATAATTTGAATTTAAAGGTTTGTAAGACGCATTAAAGACTTTTACAACCAAGTCTCTTCTTTCAGAATGAAACTTATGAACCATCTCATAGATCTTCTTACCATCTGTATAGATCCCATCCTTTAGAGTTGATTCAAGAAGAATATTCATCGAATCATTTTGTACTTTTATGCATACGTGAGAATAGCTTTCCAAAATCTGGTATTTGATCTCAAACCTTTCAAATAATAACGCAAAAAGAGCAGTTCCTGTCACACAATCATAAGTATTGGTTTTAAACAGCTCTGAAAATTCTGCATCTGCTTTATAATTAATCAAATACTGTTTTTTGACATAGTTAAAAGTAAATGTTACAAACCCTACTTCGGAGAGTTCTGCTTTCTTGCTTTTCAACACTTGACAAAGCTTTTCTACCTTTTTTTCGATAATACTAATTTCATGTTTTGAGATATTAATTTCGGATAAAGTCAAGAGTTGGACATCAGACATATTCTTTTTATCAATACACACTTCATACAAATTCTCTTTACAAGAGTTTGTTGTTGAAGCTTTAGATACATCCTTGTTTTCTTTAGCCGAGATCACATTGCCAATGAGCGACAATGCTAAAATTATATTTAAAATAAATCTATACATGTTGGTAACAAATATTCTTACGGGTATATTGTAATTGGGTTATTGTTATTAATGACATTTTTTATTTTGTTTGTAATAAATTCTCAAATCTCATGATCAAAAAAGTTTCGGCACTGTTGATATTGCTATTGCTTACCTCAGCTCAGACCAAGTTGGTAAAAGTAAACCTTGACAAAAACGTAAGCATTAAACTTCCTGCAGATTTTGTAATCATGTCGGACAATGATATAGCAACCAAATACCCATCATACCGCAAACCCATAGCCATGTACATAAGCCCAGACAGATTTGCAGATTTTGGATATAATGTTTCAAATGGAGTATGGGGTAATGACATTAAGCTGTTGCATGATGTGTACAAAGCCACGATCAACAATAATTTCAGCAAGGTTACTTTCTTTAGAGATACGATTATCACTGTAAAAAATAGAGATTTTGTAGAGTTTGAATATGTCTCTGAAATACAAGACGAAAGTAGCAATCAGACCGTTAAACCTATCATAAAGGTGTATACTTTCAAGAAATATGCTTTGCAAAATGGTGAGATATACCAATTTAGCTTTAATTGCCCTGAGAAATACAAAGACAAATATCAGCTCACTGCCCAATCAATTATGGCTACTGCAAAGATCAATTTGATCCCCAATAAACACAAACCGATAATGATGGAGAGTAACAAAAAAAATCCTAACAAAGGCAAGCAACCTGAAAATCCTTTCAAAACTAAATAAATGGAATATTCTTACGAATACTTCATGAAAGAGGCTTTAAAAGAAGCCAAATATGCTTTAGAAAAAAATGAGGTTCCCATTGGCGCAGTAGTGGTCTGTAACAATAAGATCATTGGCAAAGGTTACAACCAAGTTGAATTGCTCAACGATGTTACTGCTCATGCAGAAATGATAGCACTTACCTCAGCGGCAAATTATCTCGGCAGCAAATACCTCATAGACTGCACATTATATGTCACCTTAGAGCCCTGCTCCATGTGTGCCTCAGCCTTGGGCTGGTCACAGATTCCTCAAATCGTATATGGCACATCTGACCCCAAAAAGGGTTATACCTTTATTTCTGAAAGATTAGTACATCCGAAATGTCAAATTGTAAAAGGGATTTTAGAGGCCGAATGCTCCGAACTCCTAAAGCAGTTTTTTAAAAAATTGCGCGATTAGTAACATTCTCACAGAAAAGGACGTATTAAATGTAAGTTTTTGGATATTTCCACTGTATATCATACATACTTTGGTCTTCTTACCTGAGGCTTAGATTTTTGGAATATTTTTAAAAATTAGATCTTATGAGCAATGTACGCACCATGGCAGAGCTTGCCGCTCAAGGCAAAGTCCCAGAGATACTTTTTTGGATAGGTTGTGCTGGAGCTTTTGACGACCGATATAAAAGAGTAACTGTGGCCGTGACCAAGATTCTAGATGAGGTTGGATTAAGCTACGCAGTACTGGGTACTGAAGAATCTTGTACTGGAGATCCTGCTCGGAGGGCTGGCAATGATTTTTTATTCAACATGATGGCCTTGAGCAACATACAAGTTCTCAATGGCTATGGAATCAAGAAAATAGTAACTGCCTGTCCTCATTGCTTTAATACATTAAAAAACGAATACCCAGAACTGGGAGGAAATTACGAGGTAATCCACCATAGTCTCCTGATCCAGCAACTCATAGTTGAAGGCAAACTTAAAGTTGCTGGGGGAGCCTTTAAGGGACAGAAAATCACTTACCATGATTCTTGTTATCTTGGTAGAGCCAACGATATTTATGAAGCACCCAGATTTATCATAGAAGCGCTAGATGCGGACCTTACTGAGATGAAGCGTTCGAGGGCTAAAGGGCTTTGTTGTGGTGCTGGTGGGGGACAAATGTTCAAAGAACCTGAACATGGTAATAAAGACATTAATATAGAACGTACTGAAGAAGCCTTAGGCACTCAATCAAATATTATTGCTGTAGCCTGTCCATTTTGTATGACCATGATGAGCGACGGTATCAAGAATAAAGAGAAAGAAGCCGAGGTTAAAGTTTATGACTTAGCAGAGTTGGTGGTAAAAAACAAAACAGTATAAAAATAGGAATTCTCAAAAGAAAAGGTCTTCGTGAGTTTCACGAAGACCTTTCTTTTGAGAGGTTTTGGATTACTTAGTCAAATGAAGGACTGTGTTCATATAAAAACTTAAATGAAGCATCTTCAACCTTTTCGACAATTTGGTCTCTCAATGTGAGCCCCTTTAGAAATTCTTCATCCTTTTTCTGCTGAGAAGTCGGGGTATTGAGTTTTGATTGTGCAACTCTAAGTGTTTGATCATGCTTTTGCGTATCGACATGATTTTTAGTATGTTTCTTTTCTACATTTTTAATGTACTCGTTATAGAAATCAATATTTTTAAAGTTTTCACTTCTTAAATAGTGGAAATATACTTTAATAGTGCTCAAAAGAGAAGCGTCACCATCAAAAGTACCCAACTTCTGTACGGTTTCTTCTGCATGAAAGAGGTCATCTGCAAAATTTTTCCTTGCGATCTTTACTGTTGAATCTTTTCGTACTGCTGACAATTTTAAAAAATCGTTTTCAACAGAGTAAATCTTATAAAATTCAAGAAACAATTTATTGTGATATTTAATTACCGCATCATTTTTTAATATGTTCTTTCTGATTTCTTCTTCTTCTTTTGGTAATGAAAACTCATGCCTCTTAGCATACCTCAATTCCATTTTGTACAAGAATTCTTCCGCTTTCATAATATTGCGGTCAGCTTCATCCAAAAAAGTTAAAAATGAATGCACATGTGAATGTGAATAATCCATGTTCATTCTTAAGTTGATTGCTACGTCATATTCCGAAGAAATACTTTTTCTAAGTGTATCGTAGTACATCACGACGGAATCCAAAAGTTCTTTGTCAGATGAGCTCTCAATACTCTTTAGTCTAGATATTTCAGTATTTATATCATCTTCAAGAGCACTCTTTCTGATCAAGATTTGATTGGGATTTTTATCCAAGTCTCCAACATGATCACTGAAATAGATTACATGACTAATCACTTTGCCATGGCTCTCCATTACTTTTTTGAATTTTTTCTCGTATTGAAAATTGCTCTCATCCACATTAGAATTTGTTCTCGCCAAAAGGAATAGATGACTGGCAATTGCTAAAATGAGGAATGAATATTTAAATGTCGATTTCATTGTAATATGTATTTTTGTTAGAATGATTCTAAAATTTCGAAAGAAGATCGACTTTTATCTTTTTATGTAAGCCGATTTATGAAAGGTTACTTAACCTTTACATAACACACTGATTAAGAATTGATTTATATTAGTACAAAGTTAAACCATTTATTTCATAGAATGCAAGACAATTTGTACTTTTTATGACAAAAAACACAAATATCTAGTCTAAAACAAAAAAAAATATAACTATTTTGATATGAAATTTTATTTAACAAAGACTGTATGGTTGTTGGATTTTTTAAGTATCAAAATTTCAGATTTGATTAATGATCAACACTTTACGATAAGTTACATTTTTTCTAATTTATGTGCAAAATGTGAATAGATAAGGTGTTTATTTCTCTAGCTCTTGAATTGCGAGCCAAGCCATCATGCCTGAACCAATTTCAAGCGCGTTTTCATCAATATTAAAAGTAGGCGTATGTACGCCTGATACAATACCCTTGTCTTCGTTTCTAACACCCAATCTGTAGAAACAGGCATCTATATGTTGGGTATAGAAGGCAAAGTCCTCCGCTGCCATCCAAATATCAAGGTCGACCACGTTTTCTTCTCCCAAATAATCAATAGCAGCTGCTTTTGCATCAAGAGTAAGTGTTTCAGCATTTTTAAGATATGGATAACCTTTTCTGATATCGAAGTCACAAACAGCACCCATAGCCTCTGCCATGCCTTCCGCCATCTTCTTCATCTTCTCATGTGCTTTTTGTCTCCACTCCTCGTTGAGTGTCCTAAAAGTGCCCTCTATCTTCACCTCATTGGGAATCACGTTCGTAGCACCTTCTGCTATGAACTTGCCAAATGAAAGCACCGATGGGATCTTTGGGTTAGCAACACGACTTACAATTTGTTGCAAAGCTACTATGATGTGTGAAGCGATTACTATGGGATCTATATTGTTATCAGGCATGGCTGCATGACCACCTTTGCCAGTAACCGTTACATAGATTTCATCAGCGCTAGCCATATACATGCCAGGTCGGAAGCCAACCTTACCCACAGGCAAGAAAGTCATCACATGTTGACCGAATATATTGGCTGGTTTTGGGTTTTCTAAAACACCCTCCTTGATCATGAGCGACGCCCCGCCAGGCAACAGCTCTTCTCCTGGCTGGAAAAGAAGCTTTACCGTACCTTCGAACTCATCTTTGAGTTGATTCAATATTCTAGCGGTTCCCAACAATGAAGATGTATGAACATCATGACCACAAGCATGCATAACGCCTTCATTGGTAGATTTATAGGGCACATCGTTTTGTTCTTTGATAGGAAGCGCATCTATATCTGCCCTTAGGGCAACTACTTTTTTGTCTGGGTTTTTACCTTTGATGAGCACGACCAAGCCCGTACCTGCAATGGTTTGGAAATCACTGATGCCAAAGTCCAGAAGTCTTTGTTGTATGTATTTGGAGGTATTGTATTCTTTGAATGAGAGCTCTGGATGTGCGTGTATGTGTTGTCTATCCTTTATCGTATCTTGAGAAAAATCTTTAGCCAATCGTTTGATCTGGCCTATTACCGCTACCTTATTCATTGCTCTTTGGAGGATTAATATCAACTATTTCTGGGACGATAAGCGCATTAGGATATTGAACCGAAATCTTACCCAATGCTTCAAAGGCCTCAAATCGTGTTAAATAATCGCCAACCTTAAGTTTGTAGTCAGGTTGTTTGTATTCAGATAATATATTGACATCTGGGAATAGCGCATACACGTATTCTTTAGCTTTCCTCATCTCGGCCTTATCAGGACCATTGTATACCGAAATCCTGTATCCTTTTGCTTTTTTGATGTTTTTATTATTGCGGGTTATCGTGTCTATTATGTACGCAACAGCAGAATCTATATTGAGCTTAAATTCAATATTTTCGACCTTTCCTTTTAATGTAACGATTGAAGATGTTGCTGAGTCTGTTTTTGGTGCAACATACTCTGGAAACACAATTCTATAATTGCTGATCTCTTGATCCGTTTGAGCTAAAAGATTTTGAAACAAGCCCGAGACTATAATTGTCAAAAATAAGTATTTCATTAACCAAAATGAGTAGGCTACAAAGTTAGTTGATTTTCCGTCAAACTGAAATAACAAATTTTAGGATAGCGACTTCCGACATAACAGGTACCAATAATCACCAAACTATTGGTAGGTGTTACTACGATTCCTCCCATTTCAAAAGGATTGGAGTCCCCCAGATATTTAGTTGATAGCAAAACACCAGAATTAGCATCATAAAAATACAAGACTAACTGCTTGCCTTTGGTATCGCTGATATAAACTACAACGTCCTTTCCTTTGAGGGTAAGTCGCCTAATTTTGATACTGGTATTGCCTTTTAATTCTGGAAGTTTATAACCACCTTTAAGGTCGTCATTAGAACTGAATTGTGCATCGGCGGTATTCAATTGAACACGGGGAATAAGTTCATAGTTTTTATAGTCTGATTTACTCAATGCAAAAAATCCTCCCCCCAAAGGCAAAAAGCCGTTGATCATTCGATCTGTTTCGAAACCGAGAAGATAACCTGGCTTTACAGCGCTAGACCCAAAACTGAAATATACAGTACTTAAATGATAGTTATAAAAGCCGTTGAAGTAGAATCTGCCACCACCTAAACTTCCTGAAAGAAAGGGTAGTCTCTCATCTTCACGAGTGAAATGCCTTAGAATGGGCACCTCTACATCGTTATCACCAAAACCAATAGGAAAAGACTTTCTGGCAGTTTCCGCGCCAGAGATATTTACCTTGGAGACAATCGTCTCCTTGTCCTCCCTATTGTAGGACTGGATCACAAACTGATTGTCTCCGTCCAAACCTGCGCTGATGGGATACTGGATCGCATCAATAGTACTGGAAAGTTTTGCAACCAAGTTTTGATCCACTTCTATAAGCAAAGCACTCAAAGAAGTGACATCCATGGCTATGGTATAATATTTTTGGTTGATCGCAAACAAATTCGGAATTGCATAGGCCCAATTGGCATCAAGCGTTGCTGAGCCCATAAACTCACCAGTACTGGAAATCTTGCTCACACTGATTCCTGAAAAACTGCTGTTGGGAATTGGAGTGGTAGACAATACTAAGTAAGAGCCGTCAGGCAATGTTACCACATCCTTTGGTTTGAAACTTGCAGCTATAGATGTGGTATTGTATATTTTCAATACATACTCAGGGCCTTCCTTTTTGTTTTTACTGATGTCGCAACTGTTGATCAAAAGTGCCAACAGAATGATCGATATGATTCTAGCCGTATTTTTCATGATATTAGTCAACGCTTTCGTATGAATTTGTGAGGTATTTTATTGGAAATAAACAACCGATGCTAAACTGGAATTGATTCAACTTTAAGTTGTCCATTACATCGCCCGTAGGGCTAAATATGTTATCGTACCGGTTTTTCTGATTGACGATGTTATGCATTCCTGATCTGTAGCTCAGGTCAGCAATAACCCTAATATTACCCAATCTATAGCTACAGCCTGCCCCAGCAAGCCAGCCAATGGCTGATCTGATAAAGATCGCATTGGCTGTAGAGGCAAGTTGCTCCTTTTGATAACTACTGTTTCCACCTGCCTCTGTATCTTCTGCATGTATAGTGAGTGTTTTGTAAGATTGGCTCCTGATATCGTAAAAGATGCCCGCCATAATAAATGGACGGAGTGCAGTTTTGGTAAAATCATACCTAAGGATCAGGGGCAATGAGATATAATCTGATTTGATATTAACGGTATTTTTAAGTTTCAAATAAGTTCCTGAAGTGTCATACCAACCGTTGCTGTAGTAATAACCAAAACTTTGCCTTCTGTAACTGGGTTGTAAACTTATGGTAAACTGACTTTTGTAGGTAAATGCAATCTCAAAGCCAGAAAATGCGGTCAAACGCTTATAATTTACATATTTCTTATCATAATTTTCTGGAATAGAATCAATGGAAATTAATGAAGAAAATCTGTCATAAACTTTTACGCCAGTGAGCGCCCCCCCACCCCGTATGCCTATATAAAACTGGGTAAATGTATAGGGGTCTTTAGAGTTGTAGCCACCCCTTTTTTGAGCGAACCCTAAATAACACATACATAATAATACAAATGGTAAAATTCGTCTTAGATCCATAGCACAGCGCATTGATGCTCTAAAAATAGTTATTTTTTCTTTCTCTTGGTAATTTATGACATCGGAGTATTCATTTTCTAATAAAATATTGCAATTTATGACTAAAATTTTCTGAATAACTGGATAATAACGCAGGATGCCCAAAAGGGGTTAAGTATAGTTTTTACTTTACAAAAAAATACATGAAATTTGCAGCGCAAAAGAGTTGAGCGTATTGTGTTATGAGTTCAGTGTTTTATGAACTCAATCCTTTATCCTAGCTCCTTAATTTGTAAAACGTTGTACTTGGCACTCAGTACCTTGTACTAATTTAAAAAAATGGAACAAAACAAATATTTCGTATTCGACTTCGATAGTACATTTGCCAAAGTAGAATCATTGGACGTGCTATGCGAAATTGCTGTGCCTTCTGACAAGCGCGCAGCCACTTTGGCGGAAATCAAAAGGATTACCGATTTGGGCATGGAAGGTAAAATCGACTTGATTGATTCCTTGAACCAACGTATTGCTTTGCTCAATGCCAATAAAGAACACCTACCACTCTTGGTAGATCGCCTCAGAGGACAAATCTCTGAATCGGTAAAGCGAAACAGGGCATTTTTTGTAAACAATTCAGACAATATATACATCCTTTCCAACGGCTTCCGTGAGTTCATAGAGCCAGTAGTCTTAGAATATGGCATTCACAAAGATCACATATTGGCCAACAGTTTCCGTTTCGACAACGAAGGGAATATTGTGGGACTAGACACGAGTAACGAGCTGAGCCAAAATAAAGGGAAAGCCAAAAAAGTAAAATCGCTAAACCTTGACGGTGAAATATACATGATAGGCGACGGCTATACCGACTATGAAGTAAAGGCAGAAGGAGTTGCTACTCGATTCTATGCATTTACCGAAAACGTGACTCGGGATATCGTGGTTAAAAACGCTGATCACGTGGCACCAAGTGTGGACGAGGTATTGTTTCATGCTGGCGTACCCGCAGCAACTTCATATCCTAAAAACAGGATCAATGTGCTCCTTCTTGAAAACGTACACCCAGGTGCTGTAAAACTTTTCAAAGATGAAGGATACAACGTAGAATTCCATAAAGGGGCTATGGACGAAGACGAGCTTTGTGAGAAAATCAAGAATGTATCTATTCTTGGCATTCGCAGTAAGACCATGGTCACTGAAAAAGTCTTACAAAACGCCAACAAATTGCTTTCTGTAGGTGCATTTTGTATAGGTACCAACCAAATAGATTTAAAAGGATGTGTGAAAAGAGGCATTGTGGCCTTCAACGCACCCTATAGCAATACCCGCTCGGTAGTTGAATTGGCGATTGGCGAGATGATTCTTTTGATGAGAAACATCCCGATCAAAAACGAAAAACTACATACTGGTGAATGGGACAAGTCAGCAGGCAACAGTAACGAGATCCGCGGTAAAAAACTAGGTTTGGTGGGTTATGGCAGCATCAGTACCCAACTTTCGGTGATTGCCGAAAACTTAGGTATGGAAGTATACTACTACGATGTGGTTGAAAAACTACAACTAGGTAACGCCAAGAAATGCAATACTTTGCACGACTTGTTAAAAATTGCAGATGTAATTTCATTACACGTTGACGGCCGTGCAAGCAATAAAAACCTAATCGGTGAGGCTGAGTTTGAGGCCATGAAAGACGGTGTGATCTTTATGAACCTTGCTCGTGGCCACGTAGTTGATATTGACGCATTTGTAAAATACTACAAAAAAGGTAAGTTTCGTGGAGCGGCGTTTGACGTGTTCCCTTACGAACCTAAAACCAACGATGAGCGCTTTGAGACACCACTTCGTGGTTTGCCAAACGTAATCTTAACACCTCACATTGGTGGTAGTACCGAAGAAGCCCAGTACAACATCGGTCAGTTTGTGCCTAACAGAATCATTCAATATGTGAACACAGGTAGCACTTATGGAAGCGTGAACTTCCCGGAGATCCAACTGCCTGCACTGAAAGAAGCACACCGCTTGATGCACGTACACAGCAATACTCCAGGCATTTTGGCGAAAATCAACAACGTGTTGGCCAAGTACAATATCAATATCGTAGGTCAATATTTAAAAACCAATGAGGCCATTGGCTATGTGATCACCGATATAGAAAACGTACACGATAGGGATCTTGAAAAAGAAATGAAAGAAATAGAAAATACGATTCGTTTTAGGGTTCTTTATTGATAGACATAAGAGTCAAGACTCAAGCTTGTTGAAGCCATCGCAAATGCGATGGCTTCAACGTTTTATGGGAACTTTCGGCTCTATTATTATAAACTTAGGGTGTAACCTTATATTTAGAAGATCCCTCTTTCTTCGGTGCAGACTTTTCTGGAGTAGGGGTGTTATAATAAGGCTCTGGGTCAAGATTATGGGGAGTACTTGGCTCGTAGGTAGTATTTGTTCCCCTGCTAAATTTTGGAATTCTCACCAAGAAACCCACATGAAACATGAGCAAAGATGGTACCGTGTAACTCACATCAGGCATATCATTCACCACACGATCGCCAGCTATAAAATCAATCTTCTTGAAACATTGCAAGTAGGTCAGCTTCCATTCAAACGAGAACGCATCACTTAAGCGTAACATATATCCGCCAGAGAGTCCAAAGTGTATTGGTGTGGCATTATAATGCTGTGGGATTACAGGATGTTGAACCAGGCCATACGAAGCTCTAAATTGCGACTCAAAAATACTTTTACCGATCAAAAATTCACCGAAAGGCCTCCATCTCTTATGTTTTTCCACGCTCACTCTGGCAATAAGATTCAAACCAAGATAACCATTACTAACTTTCACAGTGCCTGCTGGAGCCATAATTATCTTTTCGTTTTGAGCACCCGCACAAATAGATCCCCCAAACCGTAACCAAACCTTTTGAGAATCAGAAAGTGTGATCTTGGGTGTAAAAATAGCCACAGATCCTCCCAAACCTATCGGATACTTATTGGCTAGAAAGTTAAACAAGGGCACATCTCCAAAAACTGAAGCTCCTACATAACCCCTGTTTATGTATGTATTTTGCCCTTGACATACAAATGTATACACTATAAAAAGGAATATTACTCTGGTTGTTCTTTTCATAAAAGCTAGTGTTAAAAATCTTCAACAATCTTACAAAATCAATGCCAATAATTGTGTAATCAGATGATTCAATGTCTTTTGGTTTGGGAATTTTTACTTCAAAAAATCTCTATTGGGACACTCATTGAGAAACTCAGATACGATCTTTATCAAAGGTTCCCATAAACATCAAGCATATGATTAGAGCACCCATAAATTACCCCAAAGCATTTCATTTTGCCATTATGGCCATAACAATAATCCTTCAACAATTTAAAATTATTACCAAAATGACCATCATCTTTCGTTTATTGGCAGTATTAAATCTGCCAAACAAGGTACCCGACATTATCTCTTATGCAAGGCGAATACATTCGGCCATGTACAAGAACAATCACTTCCCCAACTCAGTCGATAAACTTAATCAGTTGCAGGAAGATGTGAATCTACTCGAAAAGCTGCAGCTTGCCCTTGATGCCACTCCTACACAAACTTCATGCGCACTCTGCAATTTGGTGCTTAAAGCAGTAAAGGCTGACTTACGTTCTCTACAAAAAGATGTACAAGAAGCCGCCGATAACGACATGGAGAATGCCGAATTGATCATCATCAGCTCTGGCATGAGCCTGAAAAAAGATGGTAAACGCATCGTTCTGCAAAATACCGTTACAGACGGTGAAGCCATGGGCGAAGTCATGCTCACTGGCTTTGGCTCGGGTGCGCACCAGTGGCAACAAAGCATGGATGCAGGAGAAACCAGTGTAAATCTAGATGCAACGTATTTCTCCAAAACCACGGTAAAAGGCCTTGTTCCTGGTCAAAGGGTATGGTTCCGCAACCGCCAGATCCTGCGCAAAGGCTACTACGGCTCTTGGAGCCCTTGGGCGTCCTTTGTACCTAGAATACCCTAAACCATTGTTTCCCTGATTAACTAAGGGCTTGTGTGATCATTGCACAAGCCCCTTTTTATTTTGTTTGTCACAATTTTAACATATTCAAGACAATTTTTGAAAGAATGGCTCCCTCTTTTAACACGACGGCCTTATTATTTAAAACAATGGACGCAATATTTCACATCATGGCTTCAACGCTTCACTTTTTGTATCTAGGGTTCATTCTTTAACATCAGGTGCTCAAGATTCCATTTTTGTGCTGGTTGTTTAAGATTTGTGTCGGTTGTTTCACTTTTAATAAGATAAATTCAATTAATGAGTTAAGTATAATTACGGAATCACAGATTTTATAAAAAAGTTAAGATAATCAATTAATTAACCCCAATAAAATGTATTATCACAGCAGATATTGTAGAATTCGAATAACTACAGCTTCTTCCCCAGCCCCACCCACAAAGTAGCACAAGCCATGTCGAGGTAGCTTTCGTCGCCGAGGTTCTGTAAGTTAAAGGTATGCAGGAGTTTGGTGTAACGTTCGTCTGCCTCGTCAAACTGATCTTTGGGGATACCCATGAGGCCGTAGACGATATGAGGCAGGTCGGTATAGTAGTACTCAGACGAAAAGCCTAAGTCGTTTAGACCTTGACGCAGCCTAAAGATCTTGAGGTCTTGCTTCAAGAGCTGCATGATCAATTCTTTGACATCGATGGTAGTATTTAGCTGTTTCATAAAAATATTTTAATAGTATAAAGTTACCTAAAATAATAATAAGTTGACACAAAATAATAATTAATTATTATTTTGTGTCAATAATTTGCTTTTAATAAATTGATTTACAACTTTTTATGATTTCACAACATACTGATTATTATTAAATTTGGTCAATAGTTTGATGTAGAATGATAATCGTATGACCGAAAAGTTGGAAATTAATCGAATAAAAGTTGTTCTTTTCGAAAAGAAAATGACCAATAAAGAATTCGCAAGACTTATGAATAAAACCGAAGCTACTATTTCCAGAATCTGTAACAACGAGCAACAACCCTCTTTGGTATCACTCAGAGAGATGGCTTTGGCCCTAGATGTAGACATCTCCGAGTTGCTGTATAGGACCAAAGAGTAGGTTACTCCCTAGATACTCCTAGGATAAAGTATGAACCCTACATAAAATCAATATTTGATCTCAATTCGTATGGAACGCGTTTCCTCACGACACATGTGTACCACCTCACAAAGTCGTACACATGTATCGCAAACTTCTTCCTTATAAGTTCGCTTTGATCCTTGCGACCAAGTCTGTGTATTCACCTTCGGACAGATACGTCTTTTGTGGGTTCATCTCAAACACTCCACCAAAACCATAACCTTCCGTATACTTCGGTACCAGGTGGATGTGTAGGTGTGAAAGTTTATCAGCATAGGCACCATAATTGATCTTGGTAGGGTTACAAGTCGACTGAATTGCCTTGGCCACTTTGGCTACGTCTTCCATAAAAGCATTCCTTTGCACATCACTAAGGTCATGTAGTTCCACGCCGTGATCTTTATACACTACATTACAGCGGCCACTATAGCTTTGCTCTTTAAACAAGAAAACCTGCGATACACTCAAATCACAGATTTTGATCATTAATTCGTCCAAAACGGGTAGTTTTTGGCAATACAAACATTCTGAAGCGGGTGATGGCATAGTTATATTTTTAAATTTATACTGTAAAAATATAACTAGTTTCCAGTTTATCAGCAATGTTCCTAAAAATTTTTAAAACGACAAGAATTAACTTTCTTGTCTACCGAGTACCAGCTGGTTTTGACCGAGGTTTAAGGTCGTTTGCCGAGTTTTCACAACGATTGCATTTCATTATTTTGCATAATTAATAATAAGCCCATATATTTGGGCAAACGAGTATTTTGGTAGAGGAAAACGAAAATATAGAAGATTTGGAATTCACTGATAGTGAGGTAGAGCTTACCCCCGATCAGAAATTTCAAAAAGATAGAGATTTTGAGGTGGAATTTATGCCCCTAATTACCCCTCTGTACAATTTCGCCTACAGACTTACACTGGATGAGGATGAGGCCAAAGATTTGGTACAAGATTCATACCTTAAAGCATATAGATTTTTCCATTCTTTTCAAAAGGGAACTAATGCAAAAGCATGGTTGTTTAGAATTCTGAAAAACAGCTTCATAAACGAATATCGTAAGAAGTCTAAAGAACCCAACAAGGTTGATTATCAAGACGTAGAAACTTACTATAATTCGGAAGACATCAATGTACCTATCACGCCAGACTTGAGGGTAGAGGCTGTGAGCGAGATGCTCGGTGACGAAATCACCAATGCTCTTAACGCACTTGATGTGGATTTCAGAACGGTGATCATTCTTTGCGACCTTGAGGGTTTTACCTACGAGGAAATGTCGAAAATCTTGAATATACCCATAGGTACAGTAAGATCCAGACTGCATAGGGCGAGAATGTTGCTAAAGGAAAAATTGAAATCTTATGCCCTTAAAATGGGGTATAAAGATTCAGACTGATTGAGAATTATTAAGCTTTAAAATTATATGAATTCGTTTTTTGAAGGTCAAAACGAAAAGCCTGTGTCTAAACATAACAATGATGTGGATACACCAGAAGGTAAGGAAAAGTGTTTAGAAATCATTAATCTGATCCTAGACGGAGAGGCTACAGTGGAACAAATGGAATACTTTAACAGTAAAATCAAGTGCTGTGAGAAGTCTATGGCATTTTATGACATGGAGAAATGTGTCAAAGATGTAATCCAGAAAAAAATAGACAACAAGCCCGTACCACAAGATTTGATAGACTGTATCAAGTCAAGGCTCAAAGGATAAGCGAACTTATCCACCACCCTATTCCAATGCGCCATTTTTATATATTGTCAATAGCCTTGTTGCCTATATCGCTGTTGATAAGCCAGAACTTGGCAGACGATCATCTCAGGTTGGAGCCCAAGATGATTTACGAGCTATTCAGCAAGAACCACTACGAACCCAAATTGGTTGACGATGAGTTTTCCAAAAAACTCTTTGCGGCTACTCTTTACGACATAGACGAACAGGGACTTCTACTGCTAGACCAAGATGTAACCGCACTCAAGAAATTTGAAACCAAACTTGATGAAGAGTTTACACAAGGTAATTGGCAATTTATAGATGCGTTGTCTATAATTTATAAGTCTAGGGTAAAGTCTGCACTTAAGACGCTAGATGAAATAGCCCTTACCACACCTAGTTATACCAATGCGGATACGATCTACATCAACAGAGAAAATGAAGCATATCTCAAAGATGATCAAGCATTTAAAGCCGCTTGGCTTAAAAAAATCAAATATCAAACACTTTGGCAACTGATCTATGAAAATATAGATAAAGTAAATGCCAAGGATTTTAATTTTGCAGCACGAGAAGCCGAGATCAGGAAGAAGGTTATTAAAAGACAACGCAAAAAGCTAGAAAGACTTATTGTTTCCGATTCCAAAATAACAAACACACTGTGTGAGACTTATTTTGAAGCCTTTGTGCATTTGTTTGACCCACACTCTAGTTATTTCTCCAAACAATCTTGGGCTGAGTTTTTCACATCGCTATCTTCCAACGACTACGTATTTGGCATAGCCGTAGAAGAAAACGCCACAGGAGAATTGGAGATCTCGGGCATCATGCCAGGTGGGCCCGCCTGGAAATCCAATGAGTTGCATAAAAAAGACTTGATCAAATCCATTACCTACAACGGCAAAGCTGTAGACATGGAGGAACTTGGAGAAGAAGAACTCGACGCTATCTTAAGTCAAAAGGAAGTTAATCATCTTGATTTACTCGTTCAAAAGACAGATGGTAGCATAAAAAAAGTAAGCCTCACCAAAGACAAAGTCAAAAACGACAGGAACATTATCAAGAGCTATGTGATCAGCGGCACTAAAAAGATTGGATATATTTCCTTGCCTGGGTTTTATGTAGATTCAGATAACAATAATGGCCTAGGTTGCGCCAATGACGTGGCTAAAGAAATCATCAAACTCAAAGTAGAAGGTATACAGGGCTTGATCTTCGATATCAGATACAATGGTGGCGGCTCTATGCGTGAAGCCCAGGATTTATCAGGACTTTTTATAGGAGAAGGACCACTTTTTTCTATAAAAGACCAAGCCAAAGCACCTATTGTAATGAAAGACTTGAACCGCGGCACCATTTACGACGGTCCCATGGTGGTTATGGTAAATGGGCAAAGTGCATCTGCCTCTGAGATTTTTGCATCTACCTTACAAGATTATAACAGAGCGGTAATAGTCGGAAGCCAAACTTATGGAAAGGCTACCGGACAAAGTACCATCCCATTAGGAGTGGATATGGATACAGAACCTACCGCAGACTTAACCAAAACGGGTCTAGGAGGCGTGAGCATCACTAGATTAAAACTCTATAGACTTACGGGTAAAAGCAACCAAAAGATAGGCGTAAGCCCAGACATATCCATGCCTGATCTATATAAAAAGATGAGTTTTGGCGAAGAGGCCTACATACATGCCTTGGAAAATGACGAAACCACCAAAAAGCCACTTTTTAAAGCACTACCTGCGTTGCCTCTTACGAAACTTAAGGAGAACTCAGCGAAAAGACAAAGTACAAATGCTTCATTTACTCGCCTCAAGACGGCTATTGAACAAACACCTTCCATTCTTGCAAAGCTTGAGGAAACGGCCATACCCCTCACCGTTAAAGGAATGTATCCGATCCTGAAAAGTTATAAATCTTGGGTAGAGGACCTAGCTAAACTTAATGAAACAAACCCTAAGGACTATAAAGTAACAGCGACAAAGATCGAAAACCAAATCGCACAATTGGATACCGTATATAATGATGTGCAAAAAGAGGTGATCGAAGAGCTCGAAAGAGACATTTTTGTCCAAGAGTCTTACAAAATAATGCTTGATTTGATTACATTTACAGCAAAATAAATTCATTGACATATGCATAACAGGACTTATTTAACACTTTTATTGGCTTTATTCAGCCTTCAAGTATTTTCACAAAACTTTAATAGTGCCGTTGAATACTTAAACTACATCTCTACCTATCATAGAGACATCACAGAAGATTACTTAAGCTATACCAGTGCGGTGGCCCATGGCAAAACGGCTCGAAAAATAGAGAAAAGAAGGCTTGAGTTGATCAATAGCGTAAAAGAAGCCAAGAAAAAGATTTCGACTATGCCTGCATTTCAAGGCGACAAGGCTTTGAAAGATTCTGCGACGCATTATTTAGGCATTACTTACGACATTCTCAACGACGACTATGCTAAGATCGTGAATATGGAAGATGTAGCAGAACAGTCTTATGACGCCATGGAGGCCTATTTGTTAGCACAGGATTTGGCCAACGAGAAGCAAAATAAGGCAGGAGACAGTTTTATCAGAAGCACTGAAGTGTTTGCCAAAAAGAATAACATCACACTTCTGGATGACAAAACAGCTTTTAGCCAAAAAGTGGAAAAGGCATCCAAGGTAAATGCCTATCATAGGGTCATTTACTTGATCTTTTTTAAAAGCTATAAACAAGAGGTCTATTTGTTGGAGGCAATCGGCAAAAAGGATTTCAGTGCCATAGAGCAGAATAACAACTCCTTGAAGCAATTCACCGATGAGGGCATTGCCAATTTGGTAAAAAAACAAGCCTTTGAGGGTAAAGACAATACATTGATTCAGGCCTGCCGCGAAATGTTGAACTTTTATAAGCAGGAAACTACCAAAACTAAGATTTTTACCGATTATATGCTCAAAAGTGAAAATTTCGATAAACTAAAAGTGGTATTTGAAGCTAAAAAACCGAGTGAGAGGACTAAAGAGGATGTGGACAACTACAATAAACAGATTGCTGAGCTCAACAAGGCTGCTGCTGATTATAACAAAGTAAATACTGATCTGAATAACAATAGGTCACGTCTTATTGACAATTGGAATAGGGCAAGTAGCAATTTTCTGGATAACAATACTCCAAAATACAACAAAAGATAAAATTTAGCCTTGATATAGCTAGTATACATGAAGGCCAAATTTTAAGATTCCAAATGCTATCAATCTGTATTGCAACTGGTCGATGTGGGAGCTATTTGACATCTAAAACAGCAGAGGGAAAGGATCCTCGAACTTCTTACCCAGCTTGAAGTCAACTAATTCTTTATCATTGCAGAGACATTGTTCTAGTTCATTGATTATTTCATCCTCCTGTAAGTCTTGTCCTATTATTACCATTTCATTCATTCGGTCACCAAACTCCTTGTCCCAACGCTCCTCTATTTCATCTTGATTTTCTATAAAACTTGGATACATGGTTCGCTCCTTAAAAGGCATGCTTACCCACCAAACACCTGCCCTTTCTGCTTTCAAAGAACCACCTGCCTGACTCCAATTGATGGCATCGGCGGGCCTTGATGCCAACCAAAAGAGGCCCTTGCTCCTAATAATACTTGATGGATAGTTATTTGACAAATAATCCCAGAATCTTTGTGGGTGAAACGGTTTACGGCTCCTAAATACGAACGAGCTAATACCATACTCCTCTGTCTCTGGATTATGGTCATTCTCCAACTCCTTTTTCCAGCTTGC
Organism: uncultured Cytophagales bacterium; assembly: GCA_945957555.1. Classification (GTDB taxonomy): domain Bacteria; phylum Bacteroidota; class Bacteroidia; order Cytophagales; family UBA9547; genus CAMFLX01. Next base: position 74,205 of record CAMFLX010000003.1, on the reverse strand, counting down.
CAATCCAGACACCTCTTCGGCGTTGTACAGGCCCGTATTTATAATTTTACTTAAAGCAACCTTACCATAACTACTGTCATAGACTCTAGCAGCCGGATTGAGTTTTCTCATGACACTTTTTAACATCCCAAGCTGTTCGGCACTTACCATATCGGCCTTGTTTACCAAAATCACGTTAGCAAACTCTATCTGGTCAGTAAGAAGGTTTACTAAGGTACGGTCATCAGTCTCATCTGTTTGAAGGTTTCTGTCAATTAGATATTGATAACTCCCAAAGTCCTTGGTAAAATTTAGCGCATCAACCACAGTAACCATAGTGTCTATAAAGCTGAATTTACTTAGATCCAAGCCTTGTTCTTCATCTGCAAAAGAAAAGGTTTGGGCTACAGGCAAGGGTTCGCCTATACCTGTATTTTCTATGAGCAAATAGTCGAACCTATTTTGTTTGGCTAGCTTCTGTACTTCAAGCATGAGGTCTTCCCTAAGCGTACAACAGATACAGCCATTGCTCATTTCTACTAATTTCTCTTCTGTTCTTGAAAGACTGTTTTCGTTTTTTATTAACTGAGCATCTATATTAACTTCGCTCATATCGTTTACGATTACGGCTACTTTTAACCCTTCCTTGTTATGGAGTATATGATTCAACAACGTGGTTTTACCGGCCCCTAAAAAACCACTTAATACTGTAACTGGCAATCTTTTCATATCTTTTACAAACTAATGCAATAGTGTTGCAAATATATGTATGCTTTTTATTAAATGCAACCATGTTGCATTTAATAAATTACAAAATAAATACGATCAAGTAAATTAGTTCATAATTTAAATTCAAAAGTTATCCATGATTAGTTATAAGGCACTAAAACAAGAAAGGCTACCAAATTTGGTAGCCTTTCTTGTTTGCTTATGAATTTGGTAGATTACAAAGACAATGTGTTGATGTTGTTCAAATCTTCACATGCTTTTTTCAATCTAGCTCTGAATGTATCTTCAGCTTTTCTCAACCAAACTCTTGGATCGTAGTATTTTTTATTTGGAGCATCAGCACCTTCTGGATTGCCCAATTGGCCTTGCAAGTAACCTTCATTTTTCTTGTAGAAACCAAGAATCCCTTCCCAATATGCCCACTGTAAGTCTGTGTCAATGTTCATTTTAACTACTCCATAAGAAATCGCTTCTCTGATCTCTTCTACTGAAGAACCTGAACCACCGTGGAATACAAAATCAAGAGGCTTCTCTGCAGTAATACCATATTTAGATTGGATAAATTCTTGAGATTTCTTCAAGATTTTTGGCTCCAATTTCACGTTACCAGGCTTATATACACCGTGCACGTTACCAAATGCCGCAGCAATAGTAAATTTATCACTTACCTTTTTCAATTCTTCGTAAGCATAAGCCACTTCTTCTGGTTTAGTGTATAAGTCGTCTTGGTGTACGCCAGAGTTGTCTACCCCGTCTTCCTCTCCGCCAGTTACTCCTAGCTCGATCTCCAATGTCATACCCATTTTGCTCATGCGCTCAAGGTATCTTTTGCAAATCTCTATGTTTTCGTGAAGAGGTTCTTCAGAAAGATCTAACATGTGTGAGCTATACAAAGGCTTACCGTGAACTTTATAGTAGTTTTCAGAAGCAGTCAAAAGACCGTCGATCCAAGGCAATAATTTTTTGGCAGCATGATCTGTATGCAAAATCACCGTAGCACCATATAATTCTGCAATTTGATGTACATGCAATGCACCAGAAATACCACCAGCTATAGTAGCACGCTGACCATCGTTATTCAAACCTTTTCCAGCATAAAACTGTGCACCACCGTTAGAAAACTGGATGATAACTGGAGAGTTTAACTCTTTTGCTGTCTCAATCACACTGTTTACGGTACTGGTACTTACCACGTTAACAGCTGGCAAAGCATACAAGTTTTTCTTAGCATGCTTGAAAATTTCCTGAACTTCGTCACCCGTGGCAACACCCGGTTTAAATGTAGTCGCTGTACTCATTTGATCGTATTCTTAATGTTTAATGGTTTCAAAATGCTAAGATACTAATAATCTACAATATAAAAACAAACCGACCTGTGGCAATGTTATATTAATATTATTCTTCTTGGAAAAACATAACAATATCCTCTTTAAACAAAATTTTTACGTATATTGGAAATAAACACTTTTAAATGAATAGATACATTGTTTCAGTTCTATTGAGCTTATTTTGTACAAGTTCAATATCTGCCCAAACAAAGGAAGATGTTTTAGGAATTTGGGAGATCTACAAGGTTGATATTGGGGATGTGTCTGTAGATGAAGAGGGCACTCATGTTTCGACTCAATTTACAGATAAGCTTATAGGACAAAAAGATAGCGCCCTTTCAGTAAACTTGCTTGTCGGCACTTTAAAAAACTTGTTAGGCATGGAATATAGTTTTAAAATAAACGACGAGTTATCGCAATATAACCCGAGTAACAGAAAAATACGTAAGGGCAAATACTCTTATAATAATAAAGTAATCAAGGCCGTTATAAACAACATTACAGAAGAATATAAAATCATTTCTGTTGATAAAAAATATCTAATTTTGGAAATACATATAAATGAGGCAACTAATGCTGAAGTTTATCTGATAAATAGGTCTTAAAACTCTGATGAAAATATTAGTGATATCAATGCTAGCTTTGGTAGCGCTGCAAACTCAAGCACAAAGCAAACACAGATTTGCACTTTATGGTAGTCCCTTATTGGGGAAATCAATGAATTACTACACCAATATTCCTTACGTAAAACTAAAACAACCTTATAAGCTGGGTTTTGGTTTGGGGTTGGTCTATGATTATGGATTTCACAACAACTTTGGTTTAAGAACTGGATTTGAGTACAATTATACCCGTAGACAAATTAGAACGGAGAACACTAATGACCTCATTATAATTACGACCACTAGCGCACAAGAACGAACCATATACTTAAATAGTGTTCAGATTCCTATTAATATCTACTACAAACTCAATTCAGACTTTGGCAATTTTAAGTTATTGTTTGGGTTTGGATATCAAATTCATTTGAGTGGCAAGTTCAAAGATATGTTTCAAACTACTCGAACTTCAAATATTTTATTAAATCAAACCAACGTTACTACTTCCACTAATGAGGGAGTCATTCTTTTTCAAAAAGCTCCAGACAATACAGATGCAAATGCACTTTATCATAAAAGAGAGAACCTTTGTATCAATATGGGCCTTGCCTATGAGTATAAGGAATATATGATAGAGTTTAAGTACATGTATGGTGTGGGTAACCAATATGCGTTGCCTCAAAATCCAAATAATAATGTAGTTACTGATAGATACAGCACCAGCACTTTTGGCTTGAGTTTAGGGTATTTTATCAAGTAAACATTGGGAACCAAATTAATGATTCCCAAATATTCCGTTTACTGTCTATTCCTTCAAGACCATATCAATACACATTACTGCTGCTAAAATCAAAATTCTCATTTGGTTATCAGCAGGTACTTGTTCGCCTATAGTTAGTACATAGTTGTCTGCTGAAGTAAATAGCTCCTTGCCGAGTCCAGCCCATTTCTTAGTTACTCTTGCAAACTCAGTTTTATCTTTGATAAAGCCAAAGTCCCAGCTTGTCCATTTGCCCTTGAGACTACACAAGACCGTATCGTTGGCATCTCTTACGTCAAACTTACCACCGATAGAAAAGAACTTTTGTTTAAAACTACCTACCAATTGATCGTTTTCGTCCAATACTTGCACTTTTGACAGAAAGATAGAGATTCCGCGCTTTACGGTCAGTACTTTCTGACCTTCGGGTGTTTTAATCTCAATTTCAAAAGGAGTCATTCTCTTGTAGTCGGTGAATCGAAGCATCTTGGTGAAAAAGCCAAGCTTGTCTTCCCTGCACAATAAAATCTTTTCGTTGGTCTGAGGATCGTAAATGTCAAAATTGTTAGCAGCCTTGAACATGCCCATATGTTCTTTCACCAGAAAGAGGTTTTTGTTTAAAATTGGATTCATGAATTTAAATTTTCGATTAACCTAATCAATAGTAGCGAATTAATTTCAAATTCTTTATGCACTCGTGGAATAAAGTTTCATTTACTGGGCTAGAATCTACTGAGATGTGCTATCCCAAAAAAAGCCAGTATATTTTACTTAAAAATCATAATTCCTGCTAATTTTGCCTTTTGTTTTTGCTTAGGCATTTATTTTTAGGAAATGAGAGTATTAAAATTTGGTGGTACTTCTGTAGGCTCAGTCGAAAACATCTCAAAGATGTTGGCTATAGTAGCTGATGCTCAAAAAAAGCACGGAAGGATAGTGGTGGTTTTCTCTGCTATGTCTGGTATAACCAATAGCTTGCTGGAAGCAGCAGCATTGGCGTCACAAAGTGATGAAAAATATAAGACAATCGTAAAAAACATTGAAAACAAGCACTTTGAGGTTATTAATGCTTTAATTGAGGCCAAAAATCAAAGCAAAGCTATGGGGTCTGTAAAGATGTATCTCAATGAACTTGAGGACATTCTCCAAGGAATTTTCTTGATTCGAGAGCTTTCTGACCGTACCAAAGACATTGTGGTGAGTTTTGGAGAACGACTTTCAACTTATATTATTTCAGAAATTATTCGTCAAGAACAACCTGATGTAAAATTTGTAGATGCCAGGACTTTGATCAAGACCGATAATACTTTTACAAACGCCAAGGTGAATTTCAAGACCACCGAAGTGAACATTAAAAACTATTTTGAAGCCAATAAATCTTTGCAACTTGTAACGGGCTTTGTGGCATCGACTGATAAAAACGAAACCACAACATTGGGCAGAGGTGGTTCTGACTACACTGCAGCAATCATAGGTGCCGCTTTGGACTGTGAGGAAATAGAGATTTGGACCGACGTGGATGGTATGCTTACTGCAGACCCGCGTGTGGTGAAGAATGCCTTTACCTTACCCAACGTATCATATATAGAGGCAATGGAGCTTTCACACTTTGGTGCAAAAGTGATCTATCCACCTACTTTGTTGCCAGCATTTGCAAAAAAGATCCCAATTTCCATTAAAAATACTTTTAACCCAAGCCATCCTGGCACTTTGATCACTGATAATTCAGCTCAGGGCAATTATACCATAAAAGGTATCACTTCCATTGGTGATATTGCATTGGTAAATGTGCAAGGAAGTGGTATGATGGGCGAAGCTGGTTTTTCTGGGCGATTGTTCACGGCCCTGGCCAAAAACAAGATCAATATTATCTTGATCACTCAAGCTTCTTCTGAATATTCGATCAGTTTTGCGGTAACGCCTTCAGACGCTAAAAAAACAAAGAGCGTACTCGAAGATGAGTTTGAAAATGAATTCAAATCTGGAAAACTGGAACCACTTAAGATTGATAATGAGGTCTCTATCATTGCGATCATTGGTGAAAACATGAAACATACCCCTGGAATTTCCGCTAAGATGTTCAAGGCTTTGGGGATTAATGGGATCAACGTAATCGCTATAGCACAGGGTTCTTCAGAATATAATCTTTCTGTGGTTATCAAGAAGTCGGATTTGTCTAAGGCTTTAAATGCGCTACATGAAGGTTTCTTTGCATCCGACTTGCATACACTCAATGTTTTTGTGGTAGGTCTTGGCCTCATTGGTAAAACCTTACTCAAACAAATCAGTGCACAAAAGGAATATTTAGCTAAAAATAAATCGGTAGAAATCAATATCGTCGGTATTTCAAACAGCAAAAAGATGTTGTTGAAACCGACTGGGATAGATATCAATGATTGGGAAAAAGCCTTAGATGATAAAGGTGAGGCTGCGGATCTTGATCTTTTCTTTGACAAGATGCGTAAGTTGAACTTACCCAATTCAATATTTGTGGACAATACTTCCAACAAAGATATTGTCAAGTATTATGAATCTACCTTAAAGTCTAGTATTTCCGTGGTTACACCTAACAAGGTAGCCAATTCTGGGCCTTATGAGTACTATAAGAAACTGCAAAGGGCGGCGGCCGAACACAACGTTCAGTTTCTGTATGAAACCAATGTGGGTGCTGGCTTGCCAATCATAGGTACTTTAAAAGATTTATTAAACAGTGGAGATCGTATCATTAGAATCGAAGCGGTGCTTTCTGGTACTTTATCGTTTATATTCAACTCTTACAAAGCAGGTACCAGCTTCCACGATATTGTGAAAGATGCTAAGGCAAAGGGTTATACAGAACCAGACCCGCGTGATGACCTAAACGGTATGGACGTAGCTCGTAAGATTCTGATTCTTGCAAGAGACTCTGGTTTTGAGCTAGAACCTTCTGATGTACAGGTAGAAAATATCTTACCACAAAACTGTGTGGATGCCAAAACGGTAGAGGAGTTTTTTGCGGAATTGAATAAGTCCAACGATCACTTTGAAAAACGTAGGGCCGCTGCTGAGAAAGAAGGCAAAGTCCTGAGGTTCATAGCAACTTTGGAAGATGGTAAAGCTACAGTGACTTTGAAGGCGGTTGACGGCAACCACCCTTTCTACTCCATGCAAGGAAGCGACAATATTATTTCTTTCACTACGGAGCGTTACAAAGACCGTCCTTTGGTGGTTAAAGGCCCAGGAGCCGGTGCTGAAGTTACAGCAGCTGGTGTATTTGCCGACGTGATCAAGGTAGGTAGCATGATCAAATAATCGATTTTATCTTCTTTAAAATAAAGGGAACACCCCCACATCTGTGAGGGTGTTTTTGTTTTTAAGGCAAAAAATCTGAGTTTTGGCCTTATCAGCAAAGTGTTTTTGCTGCGGGGAGAAACTATTTTTGTTGCATGGCGAAAGCTGTTTCGGTACATAAACACCTTGTCGACGGAGCAAAACCATTTATGTTTTCGAGCAAAAGGAGTTTGCCAATGTTGCAAAAACTTTTTCTCGGCCAGTGCATAAAAGTAGAAAAATAGCACCACTGACCAAGTATACCAATCCATATTATAAAAGTATAGGGTCTTTATTTTTGAATAAATGAACATGCTATAAATCGCCCAATTTATATCTGATCAATGAATTTTTAAAATTATGTTATTGATTTTCAGGAACGAAACTAAAAATTGGAGTCTTCATTCTAATAATGATTTTACTAAATATTTGTCTATGAAAAAGATGTACCTAAAAACAGCGCTCACGATTTGTGTGATACTCATGTGTTTGAATGCGAAAGCAGAATTAACCATTACCCCCAGAGAGGGGAAGCCCGGAAAACTGATAAAACTCAGTATCAAAAGTAACAATGGACCGATTACAAGAGATTCTACTTGTTTTAAAACAAATAGTGATTGTAATTATATTGGCAACTATTTGTATTATGGTTATTCTCCTGAAGTAATGAATCAAAAATTAGGTATCCAAAATTTTGTATTAGTTACTCCAGACTCAGCCGAATTTTTTGTGAAATTGCCAACAAATTCCCAAAGTTATTATTTAAGTACATTTAATAATTATGGCTTCTTGGGAACGTTTCGAGTTGGGGATCCTTATAAAAGATTTACAATAACACCCAATTCGGGCTACTCAGGTCAAGAATTGAAAGTTACTATTACAGGTGATAACACTAATATAGGTCAGGGGAATACTTGTGATAATGATACTAATTGTAGCGCAATTGGCCCATTGTTTTATTTTAGTTCTGGTTCTACTACTGTGGATGGTTCTTTTCCAATAAAATCATACAAACAAATTGATGAAAAAAATGCTGAATTAACGATTGAACTCCCTGCTATTAACTCTAGCTATTATTATTTGAATACACTTAATCAACCCGTATATAGCAACTATACCTCTGGTGCATTTTCTTCCACTAGGTTTGATATACTTCCTCAATATTTTGAGATTATAGCACCGAATCTATATGAATACAATACTTATAGGATCAAATTAAAAGGACTTTATACTAAAATCGGTAAAGGAAGTGAATGTGGTTCGGATCCCAAATGTAAAATAATCAGCGATACTCTTACTTACACAGCAAACTCAATCAATCCAACAGTAAACATTTTAGGTAATATTACTTTGCAAAACTATGTTCAGATAGATGAATATAATGCTGAAGCAACTATAACTTTACCTAAATCGGGTAATTATTTGCTCAGATCTAAAAGTGGATTAACAGGACGAATTAATGTTATTTCCCCTAGCTATACGATTAGCCCCATGACAGTAAAAGCTAATACCAGTTCGCGATTAGTGATTAGTTCCAAAGGGATTAAAATAGGAAATAGTGATGAATGCAAGAATAATCCCATAGATTGTAAACCGATTGGCAATTCTCTATTATTTGCCTTTTCTGGTTCATCAACTCTATCCATTAAAGAAATACCAATTGAACAACTAGAAATTATAGATGATAACAATATAGCTATCAATGCGACATTTCCCCAAGATGGGTATTATAATTATTTGATTACCTCAAATGGTTTAAATTTGGGTTATGTAAGAGCTGTTCCTCCTAGTTTTAATGTATTAGCTCCAACTACATGGCAAGAAAATGTACCCATGACGGTTACCATAACAGGAAATCTAACCAATATTGGCAAAGGTACACTTTGTGCAAATGATCCGAATTGTACCGAGATTGGAGATTCCATATACTTTAGCAATAGTTCGTATTTCAAAACCATAGTTGGTCAGCAAAAGATTACATCTTATCAACAGATTAATGATACCACTATAGTCATTACATTTCTGGCACCTAGTAAGGGAAATTATTATCTAGCCAATGGTAAGGGTATTATTTCAAATAACTTAATAATGACAGAAGCTAGTACAGCACAAATGTATGGTTCAAGTACACTTTGTAAATTGTCTAAGGTTGATGCGTATATTTCATTTACAGGAAATCCACCATGGGATATTAAGTATACCAATGGTGCGGAAATCTTTGAACTTAGAGATATAAAGGAAAAACAAATCACCCTTACTTTTAATCCTACCAAAAATACCAGCTATCAATTAGTGCAAGTGAGTAATCCTCATGGTTTAGCTTCACTTTCTGGTTCGGCAAACTTTACAGTTAATACGGATACCGCAGCATCAGCTTATTTGTCACGCATAGATTCAGCTTCCAGTAATGAATTTTTAAAGCTGCGGATCGATCTAAAAGGCAAATCGCCTTGGCATGTATATTTCAATGGAGGTGGTGTTGATTCCTTAATTAACATCTATAATAATCCATATATATTTACATTGAGGCCAATTGCTTATACAACTTACAAGGTCTCTAATGTGTATGATGCTAGTAACTGTGGTTTCGGACTAAGCAAAGGTTCTGTTGTGTATGCACCTGGCGATATCATCACTCGTCTAGATACGGAAAAAGAATCGGCATCAGTAAACGTGTTTCCCAATCCTACTTCTGGTATTTTAAACTTGGAGGGAAGCACTGATGCAACATTGTTTAGTTTATTGGGAGATGAAATTGTAGATACTGTAAATAATAAGCTCGATTTGACGAGTTTGCCCAGTGGATTGTACTTTTTAAGAGTAAAGGATCTCAGAAGTCAGATAAAGCTCTTTAAAATTATAAAGGAATAATCAATCATTAAGTACTGTATACTTGCTGATTACTATAAATAATTCATAAAGAAAAAGCTCCTGTTGCAATCTTACAACAGGAGCTTTTTTGTTAAAATCTTATGTTCTATGTTCCTATTTCACCATCACTCTTAGACCTTCCGAATGACTACTGAACTCTGGAGCGTACATACACTGTATGCTGGTGATGCCATTGGAGAATTCTCCTTTATGAGAAACCCTCAAGTCATATTCAAACACATAAGTACCTTTTGACAAATAACTTACAAAGAAGTTGGTAGAGGCATCTCTTGTGCTTTCGTAGTAACCCAAGCCGTTTTTCCAGCGATAGCCTGAAAGTACGTTGGTGGGCTCAAACCCTGCAGAACGCATGTCTTTTAAGTGTACATATTCCAAGTTTCTATCTGTTTTAATGACGATACGTACCGTAAGCAAATCGCCAATCTTCAGATTATTTTGGTCTATGGCCAGCAATTGATCGCCTTTGTCCGTTCTTTGGTGAATGAACAATTGTTTGTCGATCGTAAGGGAAGTATTGGCTTGCGTTATTTTGTCCATGTTTTCAAAATACTGCCAATACATCGCACCCCAGTTGGCGATCTTGCTGGTATTAGTCACTGAAACTTGCCCCATATCCTTTTTGATGTCCTTACCTTCAAAGGCAGTCTTGAAATAACCCGTACCTGCCTCGGTATTAGACTCGGTAAGTTTCAATTCTTGCGTACCCAGCTTGATGATCGGCTTGGCGTTTTCAGAAAGGAAATCAGTGCCTTTCATCAGCAAAGCATAGCAGGCTTCTGATGTGGCCTTGGTGGTTGACCAGCGCGTCGTCTGCTTCTGTTTCAGCAACCAAAGCTTGAGTTTATCTACTGCTTTGGTGTCGTTGGTGACTTCGGCGTACATCTCGATCATCATGGCTTGGCTCTCTATAGGCGCTTGATACCAGTAGTATCCATAGTTTTCTTTCCAATACATACCCATTTCTTCGTTTTCAAGTGCGTATTGGCTGATGGATTTCACGATTTTTTGAGCGGCTTCAACCTTCTTGTTTCTAAACAATGCGATTGCCACCATTCCTTGAGAAAAGCGGTTGTTGCTCAACCAGTATTTTTCGGCTTGACCCAAGAAATAGGTATAAGCTTCTTTGGTTTGAGAATTCATCTCTAAATTAAAAAAGGTTCTTGCATACAAATAATGAATCTGTGAATAGCCCAAATGATTCTCTTCAAGGGTGGTTTTCTTTTGAGCAACCAACCTTTTGATTTCTTCCAAGTCATTGACCAATTCCTTGTCTAAGTAGCCAATTGCGTTTTTGACGATCTCTGATTCTACATCGGTGATCTCGTTCTTGATCTTGTACAAGTGACCTATCCCTGCCACGATGTGCTGTGTAATGTAGCGGTCTGGGTACATACCTGAAAACCAAGGGAAAGCGCCAGAACCTAACTGCATTTTCTGAAGTTTTTGCAGCGCAGCATTCCTTTCGTAACTCATCTTGTTTACATCAAAAAGCAAGGCGATGCGTTTCTTGGCTTCTGTTTCATCAGTCGCGTCGCGTAACCATGGTGTTTCTTCGATCATAATGTTTTTGAGCTCTTGGTTTTTCTCTAGATTAGAAAGTAGTGCCTTACTGTCTAACTTTTTCCAATTGTCAAATACTTCTTTGATTTTGGGGTGTTGGTTGCTAATGTAGCTTGCCAAGTCATTTGCATAGAACCTGCTAAAGGTTTGCTCTGCGCACTCATAAGGATATTCCATGAGATATGGCAAGGCCTGTACCGCATACCAAGCTGGGTTGCTGGTATATTCAAAGGTGAGCCTATGGTTCCTTAAAGTATTGGAAGTACTGGTGAGTAGTTTTTCAAACTTGAAGGATTTGGTCTCACCAGCGTTTACAGCTATTGGCATGGTCTCTGTTACGAGCATTTTATTGGAAAGCACCACTACTGTGTTCTCTTCGGCATCGCTGTGGGTGTCGCTACTTGCAAAGATTCTAAAGGTAATGGCCTCAATGCCTTCTGGAATTTTCACCCTCCACTCCGCCATTGCACTTTGTTTGGCCGAAATCTTAAGTGTTTTGGCCTCATCTTTATCAACCAGCAAGGTGGTATTGATCGGCTGCATCGTAAGCGCATTGAAGAATTCTATCTTGGTAGCAGCACTCAGTTCTTTGTCGGTAAGGTTATTGACCTTGGCTTGGATCGTCATCACATCTCCCTCTCTAAAGAATCTGGGTACGTTAGGACTTACCATGAGATCCTTCTGCGTCACCAACTGATTTTCTATGAAACCCAGCTTCATGTCTTTGGTATGTGCCATACCCATCATGCGCCAGCGTGTTAAGGCTTCTGGGATGGTAAAGCTGATGGATACTGAACCTGTACTATCAGTACTGAGACTTGGGTAGAAAAATGCAGTCTCTTGGAAGTTTTTACGGATTTGCGGTTCTTCTTTGGTTTCTTTGGATGTGATAGTGGTGGATGTTTTTTCTTCTTTCTTTGGTGCCGCAAAGCCCACCACTACCTCTTCTTGTTCCATAGGAGCAGCGGCCTCCATTTCTGGAGATTCATTTCGATCAAAGTCATAAGTTCCGGACTCTTTCATCTTCTTGTCTTCCATATCCCCTTTTCTCATGGCAGACTTCATTGGTGCGGCCATTCCTCCTACAGCATAACCGTAGCGATTGTATCTTTCCAAAGGATATTTCCAGCTGTCGTATTCTTTGGGGTCTACCACAATGTCGTTTGCGGTAAAACTGTAGCTATCTTCGTAATTGATAGAGGTAATAGCGCCCACATCGGCAATGTTGAGCCTGTTCCAATAATTGGTATAACTCAAGTAAAGGCTGTTAGTCGCAAACTGATCCAAAGAGGCATCGTACAGCAAGGCCAAAAACTCAGGTTGAACCTTTTGAGATTTGTAACCATCTATCTTGAGTTTCCATGTTTCTTTTTGGCCGGGAAGCAACTTATCGCGGAAGGTTTCGAACTTGATGTTCAGCCTCTTTTCTACATCGTCTATATATGCACTTTGAGATTTGCTATAGGTTCTGTTTTTCCAGACATAGGTAATCGCTACTGCTACACTGCCAGGCTCTGTAGCAGTATAGGTGAGTGCTTTGACGTTTTTGCCATCCATCCATTGGTTGATCTTTTGATGCTCGCCTGCAAATTGATAAAAGAGCTTCAGGTTTTTTTCTTCGAATTTGAAGCTCACATTAAACTTATCATGAGGCACCAAACTGGTTTTGTCTATTTCTATAGATGCCAAAGTACTCCAGTCAACCGATGATTTTTGTTTTGAGGCGATCTTGAAGTATATCTTTTCCTCAACTGCCTCACCAGCTTCGCTAGTACTTTTTACTTGCATGAAGTAGGCTCCTGTTTCCCAGTTTTGGTAAGCTTCTGAAAGAATACTTATCAAACCATCGTTAGTAAAGGTATTTTTATAGACCGATGCTTTAACAGGAAACTTCGAGATCTCGTCTTCTGCATCATAGATCTCATCATTAAAGAGTGCATCGTGCTGTGCTTTGCTCATCAAGAACTGTGAAGGTCTTTCCCAATAGCGCGGCTTCAGGTATTTCTGAAGATCTACAAGTTTGAAGATTTCTACATGGGTAGTGTTTTTGATGGGACTCCCATTGAGATTTTGGATGCTTAGACTGATGCTGGTTTTTTGCTCCAATACGACAGGGTCTGCGATACTGTTTGTAATTTCAAAGCCTACAGCACCTACATTTACATAGGTAGTACTGCTATGTGTTTCTCCGTTGATGTCTGTAACATCGGCAATGATTTCGTACGTAAAAATGGCTTTGTCTTTTTGGTAGGCCTCTTCGTCTGGTAGTGCCTTAAAGATGATCTTTCCTTTACCTGTGGCATCGGTTTTGGCTTCCCCAAAGGTGATTTGTGTGCTTTTGGGTGTAGGTAACCAATAACAGTACCTATACCAAGACATGGGGTATCTGTAGGTTCTATTTACTTTGTAACTCACTTGTGCACCGTCTATGGCTGCTCCAGCATAGGACTGAGCGTCTACCGTTACAGTTACTTCTTCATTTAACTTATAAGAACTGACTACGGGATCAAACCTTACCTCAAATTTCGGACGTTTGTATTCTTCTACATTGATACTCGCCGAACCGTAGACGCCACCAGTGGTATTGATCTGCAAGGTATGATTGCCCGTAAGCCCAGAACTGGGCAGGGTAAATGAACCATTCGCGGAACCAAAGGCATTGGTGGTAAAGTCTTGTGTGGCAACCTCTTTATAGTTTACATCACGTAGCACAATGCTTGACGCCAAGTTAGGAATAACTTGTGCTTTGTTTTTAAGTGATGAATAGGCTATGATTTTGTAATAAACAGTTTGTCCCGGTCTGTAGATGGCTCTATCCGTAAGGATTTTGATCTGCTTCTGCGTAACAACTTCTTCCGTTTCAGGGTATGGCATGTTGATTTGTTCGTTATACCTAAAAGGAAGATCGTTAAATAAGGAATCCGTCTTCGTTCCTATATTAACATGATAAGAGCCGTAGTATTCATCTTTAAAACCTGAAACCAATATTTTGCCTTGAACGTCGCTTACCTTATTGGTGATCCGAGTAGAGACCTCTTTGCTTTTGTGATAATCGTAGTACTGTTTCCAAACTTCGACTTTTGCTCCTGCTATGGTAGCACCTGTTTGATTATCTAACACATATATTTCTTTTTGGCCAGCCACTGCGTTTTCCAAATAACTGAGTCTCGAAACTTGAAGGACTTCGTGTACCAAAATGTTTTTATCCGTAAATCCCTTTTTGCCAACATACATGATATAGATACCATTGTGCAGGGCATCGTACGGAATCTCTACACTGTGGCTTTGATAGTCGCCAGTTTGTGGCAAAGAAATAGATTTACTCGCAACGGGTTTGCTCTTCGAAACCTCAGTGTAGTACTTTTTGAGAGGGTGCTTTTTGTCATCGTAGTCATAATCTCTCTTGCCCATTTTTTTAAGGACATCATGCGTTATTTTGTAAAACTTGAACTCCAAATCTCCTAAGTTCCGATACTTGGCTAAAAGTTTAAAAGCCTTGTCTGAACTGATGATCTCCTCGCCTTCAAAACTCAACTCCTCTCTTTTGATCCGCTCCATCAGTTTACCGCAGAGTGCCGCGCCACGTGAATCGGGGAATCGGTTGAGTACTTCTTGTGCCTTTTCTAAGGCTGTTTTTAACAGCCATCTCTGCGTAGTGTCTTTGTGGGCATCAAAGCTATTGCCGAGTGATTCATAGTATTCAGCGATTTTATACCCAGCCTCTGTAGACATACTGTCGCTGATGTATTTTTTCTCTAGCGCCACGAGAGCTTTATAATAGAGGTCCTTCTTTCTCTTGTCCAAAAAGTTTTTGTTTACAAAATCCAGCCTGATCAGGTCTGCATCTACCAGAGGTGCTACGCTTCCTTGTTGTTTTCTGAAAGCTAAAATCTTTTGGAGCACTAAAAAGGCACTGAATTTGGCAGATTTATCATAGTTCTCTGTTGGTTTGATCTGGATAAATGCATCTACATCGCCAAAGTATGCATCGTCTTTGAGTACAAACTTTTCCGTAACGGTAAGGTCTCTTTCATAAGTATTGTTATAGTAGTTGAATACTTCAAAAGCCAAAAAATCATACAGTGTAGGTCTCAAGGCCCTTCCATCTTTTTTGATGATGATGGCGTCAAAAGCATCTACCTTGATCTTCTGAAGTTCTACTTCATTGTTAAGAGAAGCCATGTAGAGACTTTTGGTCTTAGCAAAGAAAAGATCGGTGGTCCACGTAGCTATATCACTACCCTGCTTTTCGGCATCTAAAGCAGTTCTTTGATTAATTTCCCATCTATTGTTGTCGTAGTATTCATCATAGAGACTGGCCTCTAAATAATTTAGGAGGTTTTTAGCAGGAAACGTAGCCGTTTCTGCTTCTTTTTCCACAAACTTGATCGCAACTACTGTTGCTTCTTCTTCTTTTTGTTTGATAAAATTAATCTTGTGAATAACAGCTTTGATGTATTCTGGGGTATTGGCTTCGGCTTTAGTTTGAGTAATTATTTTCTCAGTGATTTTCAGGGCATCTTCAATAAAACCGCTGTTATAGGCGGTTTGCATGCTGTCCCACTGCGCTTTGTGTTTTTCAGTCATTTTGTTTTGTGCTATGATTCCCGAATAGAATAGTAATATGATACTGATGAATATTTTCTTCATACTCCTGCAATTTTGTATTAAGATTGACTTTGACATAATTTCCATAAATATATTATAAAAAATGAATATTGTAAGGTAACAACCTGTGAATAGTAGGTTATGTTTTTGGCTTCGATATTGTGAACAATCTTATCTTAAAAGTTTTAAGAAAAATACGTGGGAATCGAAACAGATCAAAATTGTATTCTAGATTATATAAATTAATGAGGAAAATTTTCTGATTCACTAAAACTCAAAAGGGCTAATCAATTGAGAAGCCCTTTCAAATCACCGAACTCTTATCTTTAATTGTCGATACCATCATCTGTGGCAGCGGCTTCTTTGGCCTCTTTTCTTTTTGCTTTCTTTTCGGCTTTAAACTGCTCCCATTTGGTAACTTGATCTGGCGTAAGGATTGCTTTGATCTTGGTGTTGAAATCGTCAATTATCGGTTTCAACTCTTTGTGCATACCCTTTTTGTCACCAGTGGTGTATTTTGCCCTTACTGCATTAGCTTTATTAACCCTATCAAGAATGAGCGTATAGACGCTCTGTTTTTGCTCGGGGCTCAGCGAAAGCTTTTTGGTTAACATCTCAGAATGATGCGCTGCTTTTTGCTCTGGGGTTTTTGCTACCTTATCTGCGCTTTGTGCAAAGCTCAGTATTGTCATAAAACTGATCCATAAGAAGATTACCTTTTTCATGTTTTTCTTTGTTTAAATGTTTCTAGTCTCTTAGACAGTCCATTCTTTCAAAGGTTTAATGGCTTTGAAATTATTTTTTAAGTTTGACCCATACTCAACAAAAAGGTCTTGTCTCTTTTCAGAAACAAGACCCTTGATTTATCTATTAAAAAAGGAAAACTATTCTTTTACCAATTTATAAGTACTGCGATTATTATCCTTCTCTATTTGGAGAATATAAACGCCTCCTTTGTTTGTATTAAGATCTAAGACGCCATTCTGGAAATTAGAACTTTCCAAGACCTTGTGACCAAACAGATCTGTGACATAAATCTTATCTGCCACCTCCTTCATTTCCAACATAAAAGTTCCTGTACTTGGATTTGGGAAGATATGAATGTTTTCAAGTAACGTATGTTCTTCTACATCGGTAAGTATACAGTTAGGATCGATCTTCGCCAGTACTGGCAATCTGCTGCAAACAGCACCAGAATTGAACTGGATATCGTAGAAATACATATAATCATTTGCATCGCCATTACCACCAACTGTACCTGTTATGGTAAAGATGCCACTTGGCGTAGAGTTGTAAGGGTAAGTAGCACCTGCATCATTCCAATATGGGTTGAGATTCAGTGCAGAACTCTTTTCAGAAATCCTCAATCTTAAATTGGTACCCCAAGATTTGTTGATGGTAAAGTTACTGAAGCTCACAGGTACCAACTGCGCACCTGTAGAGTTGGCTGCAAAGCTCAAGGTATTGGAAGTGAATTTCTGAACAGGATTCAGGGCATTGCCACTCTCGTCCAAAACTTCAACAGTAATCGTACCTGAGGATGCATAATAGTCTGCCAATAATTTAAAAGAAGAAATATTAATCGTATTACCAATAGTAAACTTCAATTGATTTCCAGTATTGATACCCCAGTTCTGCGAACTTGCAAATGCTGTTTTTGGCCCCACACTGCCTGAGATCGCGCTGGCATCTTGCACATAATAGGTTGTGGTTGTACTTGGGCTCACGCTGATAGAAGTACCTGTACCGACTTTAGTGCCAGATGTGGGAGCAGTATACCAATCATAAGGTCCTGTACTTAGACCAGGATTTACTATGGATATGGTTTGAGACCCACCTGCTGTTTTAGCACATCCGTCCTCAGGAGTTGGCAGGTTAGAAGTGATGGTTACGTCATCCTGCGTATTAGTACATCCACTTGCTTTTACTACTACCCTGTAGAGACCTGCTTTACGTACATTGGTCCAAGTTTTGGCAGTTTGTGCTGCATCTTTTACCAAAGAGGCTACTTGGCCATTGGCTGCATACCACCATTCGTAAGTTATTACTGAGCTAGACACTCTGGCGTCTAGTGCATAACTTGCTGTATCGCACAGGACTTTATCTGCTCCTAGATTGGGGGTGGGCAAGGTGGAGGAAATAACTACTTGATCTTCTGTTTGCCATTTGGAAGCCGAATCTACCCTGCAAGTATAAGTGCCTGCAGTAGTAACTGTGTAAGTGTTTTGAGTGGTTGAAGCATTTACCAATACAGTGGTTCCATTGAGCCAAGTAAAAGTCTTTTTACCATCCGTTGGGATTTTAGCATCCAAAATAATGTTGCTGAGCCCACAAAGACTTTGGTCTGCACCTAGCGCTGGTACTGGGTGATTACTGCCAAACTTTGTAGTATCTACTGGCGCCAACTGTGAGTTGATGTAGGCTAAGGCTCCTACCAAACAAGCATTATAATCTATACCCCCTTCAGTATAGGTATAGTCTACCAGATCGTCATTAAAAGACCCAGGGTTCCTTGTGCCTCCTACCAGTACTCCAAATTGAGTATTTTTAGTGGGAATCGTAAAGGTTCTTTTCACCGCATCGGTAGCATTATCGTCCCTGAGGTATACATTTCTATGGTGTGGAAACTTCACCGATTTGGTACCAAAACCTACTACAAATGACAGATTTGATGCGTTTTTACCTAAGAGGTAATCTATGTTGTCGTAAATGTATTTCATGGTATTCGTCTTTTTGCCATTGAGTTTGGCATCAAGTGCAACCATCATTGCAGAGTTAGCATTGTAGCGCAGTGGCCCCCAACCTGTATTTCCTCCATTGAACTGACCATCGGCTTGCGTGCTATTGAGGTAATACTGGGTAACTAAGGTACTAAAAGCCGTAGCAGCTCCTGACTTACCAAGGAAGGCTAAGTTGTAGATGGCTATATCACCATTATTAGAATAATCAAATCCATAGGCCTTTCCAAACACGTCAGTATTCTGACCCGCAGAAGCTGAAAAAGTGAAAGTCAAGGCTTCATTTTTATATTTAACATCGCCAGTAGCCCAAAACAGTTCCGCACAAAGGTCTACGTAGTCGTCTTTCCAGTTGTCGTTCGCACTATAAAACCCGCCATCGCCAGTAGCAGCTACACCTGGATGTGCTTTGGCATAGTCATAAGCATACACCGCATGTTGCAAACAAGTTTGTGCATAGGTTGGGTCATATTTTTTGTAAAGTCTTGCCATAAGTGCAAGTGTAGCACCGCAAAATGAAGGCATGGAGGCATCAGCGGGGTTTTTGTAAACCACACGAGGCTGTCCACCTTGAGCTTGGGCCAAAGTCTGCATTTTTACGGCAGTTACCCACTGTGCATGATCTGGGTTACCCTGCCCTACCTGATAGTAAAATGTACTTGAGTTACGGGTACATTTAATAAAATAATCAGTGGCATGCTTCACTTCATCCAACACATCGGGGATCCCATTAGGATCATGGCCTGTATCTTCAAAATTCCACTTGTTGCTTGCTTTATAACCAGCGTAATCATGTGTGTATCTATCGTCATAACCATTGGGGAATTCTGCGAAGCCTTTCAAAAGCATATATCCAGAGTAAAACTCCGTTTGGCCAAATTTCACGTGATCTCCACAGTCGTGCCAGCCACCCGATAGATCATACCCATCAGTATCTTTGTCCTCAATAAAAGCCGTACCTCTGTATTTTTCAGCAAGACCACTTGGCAAATGGTTTGCCAATAGCCAGTTATTGTTGCCAGAGCGTTGACCTCCGTAGAATCGCGTGGTCATCCATAGCGCTTTTTTGTATTCTGTGGCAGTGAAGCCTGGAGTTTGAGCATTAATTAATGTTAAGTTAAAAATACATGCGAGTGCAAGTATCTTCATTTTTCCAATTCTGATTTGCATTGATAGCTGATTTTAATCCACAAATTTAACAATAAAATACAATCTACGTATTGATTTGCCTCATATATACGATTGGAATGAAAATAGTAAATCTTTTTTTGGGCAGAAAGGGGGCAGAAAAGCAAATTTCTAAAACCTTGAAGGCTATAAAATCAGCAACCAAAATTGTACTTTTACAAGAATGAAAATTTCATCAGTACGATTTAGAGGGCTATGGTAGGTTCGTCGCTTCTACACCTTAGTATCAAGGTAGCTATACTTGCGAAAATTGTACTTTTAGTAGAAAGTGAGCAAGCAGTTTTATGAAGAGTAAGCACTGTATAAAAGCCTATCTTTTCTAACCTTAAAAGCGTCTCTTTTCAAATCCTACTTTGTAATCTATCATAACTTTAGTAATTTGTTATCATGATGAAATGGTGGCATACACTTTTGACATTCCTATTATGCGCTTGTAGCACCTCGCGCTTAGTAAAACCTTTACCAGAAAAGAAGCTAGGCATTTCTTGCAATATGGGCGGCCCATTGATCAAGTTTGGTTCCGCTACCATACCCATACCGCTGTCATCTCTCACTGCAGCTTATGGTCTCAAGAATCATACTACGGTATTTGGAAGTCTCCATACCACTGCGCTCCTTTTTGGAGTAGGTTTTATAGACTTAGGCATGACCCGATCGATCGTGAAACCAAAGGGCTGTATTCCTGGATTCAGTGTGAGTCCTATGATCAACTTGAGTACCGATTTCCGCAAATTCAATTCCAAGCTTTGGCCTCAAGTAGACCTTAACGCCTACTGGGATTATGGAAAAAGCAAAAATCACTTCTGTTATCTTGGCTTTAATAATTGGTTTGAGCTCGCTCGAAAACTTCCCGATACTGAACAGAAACAGGAACAACATTGGTTTCTGAGCCCACAGATTGGCAATACCTTTGTGACACCCAAATGGCGCTATACCTTGGAGATGAAATGGTCCGCCGCCAATGTAAACAGCAGCTATAATGTTGGCAACTATATCGGCATCAAAGAAAAAGGAGCAATAGGTGTCTACGTTTCCATCATGAGATATTTCTAAAATGAAAAAGCATATACTATTTATCATCAGTCTTTTAGTGCTCAGTTCTTGTCTGAAGCTCGACAACAACCTGTTCAATACCCAAAAACTGGATGCGTATCAATTAGACAACTATCGCGGAGAACAGGATTTTATCTTGGACGAGAGCTACAAAATTCCAGAAAACAAAATCATGCTGTTTTCGCTCAAGTCACAGACTGCTGACGAAAACAAAGCGAGTACGATCTATGTAGTGTATATTGGTGATACTGCCAGAATCAAAACAGATACCGTCATCTTGTACTGCCATGGTAATAAATGGCACATGGATTTCTATTGGCAAAGGGCCAAGCTCTTGGCAAACGTAGGGGGTAAGAACCACTATGGTGTGTTGATGTTTGATTACCGGGGCTATGGTATGTCCGAAGGACAGTCCACCGAAGCCTCTCTATACCAAGATGTGGATGTGGCTATGCAATGGCTCAAAGCTCAAGGTTTGGATGACAAACGCCTAATTGTGTATGGCTTTAGTCTGGGGGCTTTCCCTAGTGTTGAGCTCTGTGCCAAACCCAGAAATATGCGACCTTATAAAATGATCTTGGAGGCACCTTATGCAAATTCTACGGCGATGACCGCCGATGCCAGTGGTATTGCCTTACCTGCCAGCTATGTGACAAAACTAGAAATCGACAATGCAGCAAAGATCAAAAGCGCCACTCAAGATCTCTTATGGCTTCATGGTGCCGACGACCACTACTGTAAGCTCGAAACCCAAGGGCAGGTGGTATACGACAACCACTCTGGTAACAAAGAGAAAGCCATCATCCCAGGGGCTGATCATGAAAACGTTCCTCTTCTGTTTGGTTTTGAAGCTTACACGACTCGATTGGATGCCTTTATCAAAAAGCCTTAGTAAATTCGACCTTTTTTAGATTATTTCGTACGTACAGAATATGAAACCAGTGGTTATAGGATTGATCAGGGAAGAGGGGCGTATTCCGCCTGATAGACGCGTGGCTCTTACTCCAGAACAGAGTGTAGCGGTGCAACAGCAGTTTCCAGGTGTAGAGATCTGGGTACAACCTTCTGGAAGCAGGTGTTTTGAAGACGACGAATACAGTGACTTAGGCATCAAAGTCGTTGAAGACCTCAGTGCTGCCGATATATTATTGGGTATCAAAGAAGTACCTGTCAAAAACCTGATCGCCAACAAGACCTATCTGTTCTTTTCGCATACTTTAAAGAAACAGGCGCACAACCAAAAGCTCCTGCAAGAGGTTTTAAAGAAAAACATCAGACTCATAGATTATGAGTGCATTACGGATAGCAATGCCAACAGGCTTATTGCTTTTGGCTACTATGCAGGCTTGGTAGGTGCCTATAACGGTATTATGACGTATGGTAAAAAATACAAGCTCTTCAGCCTCAAACCCGCCTACCTCTGCAAAGATTTTGAGGAGCTTAAAGCAGAGCTCAAAAAAGTAAAGTTACCTCCCATCAAGATCGTACTTACAGGTGGCGGTCGTGTAGCTACTGGTGCTGTAGATATGCTCAATTTACTGAACATCAGAAAAGTACTTTCTCGTGATATATTGACGCAGAACTATTCGGAACCTGTATTTGCACAAGTGCACTCCAAGGACTATCATGTCCACAAAAAAGGGCTTCCTTTTGACCGCGACGATTTCCATCATGCTCCGGAAAACTATCTCAGTACTTTTGTACAATACACCAAAGTTACGGATCTGCTCATTGCGGGAGCATTTTGGCATGTGAAGGCGCCTGTATTGTTTAGTAAAGCGGATACCCAAGCTCCTGACTTTAAAATCTCTGTGATCGCAGATGTTACTTGCGACATCAATGGTTCCATCCCTTGTACCATCAAGTCATCTACCATCCCTGATCCCATATATGATTTTGTACCTAGCAGTGGGGCTGCTGCCCCACCTTTGAGCGACAAGTCTAACATTACCGTCATGGCAGTGGACAATCTACCTTGTGAACTGCCGCGTGATGCCTCCATTTACTTCGGGGATCGTATGATTCAAAATGTACTACCTTCGCTACTTGGTGAGGACAAAGAACTGATCATCAGCAGGGCTACCATAACCCAAGAGGGCAAACTCACAGAACGGTTTTTGTATTTGAGTGATTATGCGAAGGGGTAAGTTTTACTGATATATTTACAAAGCCAAGGGCCGACTGGAGGTACGGTGAGCAATGAAGACCTTCTGCGTGGCGCGTACAAAGTCACACACAAAACATTACACTTAACACGTACAACGTTACACATACATTCAAATTATCTGTATATTTGAGTTGACAAACAATTTGGAATATGGGCTTAATATATGCTGATATAGAATTAATCAATGCTGATGATTTAGCTTTGGTACGTAGAAACATCATTGGCGAGGAAGAAATCAAGCGTATGCAAGTAAGCATGCTGGTTGATACTGGCAGTGTTTATATGTGTATCAATGAATCGGTTCAAGCTCAACTTCAACTAAGTGTACAAGAAAGACGAAAAGGCCAATTGGCCGATGGACGTATTGTAGAATATGACGTAGTTGGGCCCATAGAAGTACGATTCAAAAACCGTCGCTGTGTGGTAGATGCAATGGTTCTTCCTGGAGAAAACGAGATGTTACTCGGCGCTATCCCACTAGAGGACATGGATGTTTTGGTACATCCCTATAGACAAGAATTAGTTGTAAACCCAGACCATCCTTATTTTGCCCAAATGAAACTTAAAGGGATCAGATAGACCAACATTCAAGCTAAGAACTAGTAAAGTTATATCATGAAAAATCTTTTGGTCTCATTACTTATCGGTCATGCCTTAATCGCTTGCGAAAAGGAAAGAGCAACAGAAGAAGTAAATACTAACAAAAATCTTCCAACCCAACATCACAATGTATCTGAACCTATAACCAATACACACAAGTCAGAGAAAAGTATTTCTGATAAAGCTGTACCAGATTCACTCGCCGAAAACTCCTATTATGATACAACCCTTAACTCTTTTAGAATAGTATTTACACAAATCGAATATTCCCAAGCTGCCGCAGGAGCCAGTGGACTTAAAGTAAGTGTGTACCAAAATCATACGGTTGTTATAGACACTATGCTAAACTTAAATTATGGAGGAGATTTAGAGTATTCATTACTCCCGGAAAAGCTGTACTACGACAAATCAAAAGGTAATTGTTTCGTCATACACGAACGTTTAAATGATGATGAAAACAACATCGAAGATAGTTTGATAGTGAAAAGGCTCATCTTCACCAATGATTTTCGAGCTCTACAATTCATGAATAACACCTCCCACCCACAAAACCTCCCTACCCAAATACGCACCATAAAGTTTTAGGGCTGACTTTACTCTTTCTTTTAAATCCTGTGCCTGCATCGCCCCCATCCATGCAACCACCTGTTCGGGCTGCTCAAACTTCGGCACAGCTATTTGTTGACTAACCAATCTTTTGAGGGCAATATCTTCTTTCTGTAAGGGCATCATAAAAACTCTACTTTGCAAATATAAGTGATGGTATTGACAGCCGTTTGTCAGTAGACGCTACTTTTAAAATTCATTCTAAAAAAGGTCTATTTGACAATTTGAAATAATTTAGTCAAATTGTCATTTAATATTTAACCCGCTGTTGTTAACAAACAGGCAATATGATATTACGAACCATTTCTCTTTTTTTACTTTGTACTAGTACTTTAAATCTGTTTGGACAGTCTTATGATCTTTTTAAAGATGATGAAGATTTGTATGGAGGTGATATTAATAAGCCAGAAATTCATTCGACTATATTATCCAAATCTTCAATTCATGACAGTATCGGAAACATTTACATCATATCTTCCCAAAAGGCAAACAAACTTCGTCAACTATATGGCATACAGCAAAAAAATGGTAAGCTTATTTATCCATGTATATTCGAAAAAGTATCCAAATGCGATAACAAATATTTAATTGTAAAAACAGAGGCAAGCCATGGTTTATTAGATTTAAAAGGCAATAGTATTATACCAATTCAAATTGGAACAATTAAACCACTCAAGGATTCCTATTTTATATTAAACAAAGGTTCTTTACTAAATTATTTATACAAAATTGAAAAAAATAAATCGGTTTTACTTGGAGAACCCTTTTTTAAAATATTTAGAGACGACCTTATACCTTTTAATATAATTGGGGTTAATTACTTAAATGATTACAATGCTCAGTATTTTGATTTAAAGTACAATAAAAATATATTAAAAGCCACTGGAAACAATATATTTCCGATAGATCCTAATGGTGATTCATTATTAATTTTTAATCAAAACAGTGCATTTATTGTAAATAGATCAACTGAAAAACAATTATTCAATTATAAAAGTGGAATTGTAAAAATCCTATCGAAAAAACCATTAATATTATTAAGCTGCTTAGATAGTATCTATTCAATAATTAACAAACCCCAAAAATTAGTTTATCCTGAAAAAATTAAAAGTATATTACTAGAAAATGATATACTTTTTTTCCAATCATTTGATCAAACTTGGAAATGTATGGATCTCCATACATTTAAGTTGAAAGAAGATTTCATATTAGATTCAGTGATGAAAATCGAAGTAGATCAATATACTTATTATAAATTTAAACAAAATGGAAAATGGGGAATTTGTCACCCCCAAAAAGGAACAGACGAGTTAGTTTTTGATATTAAAGCAGAATATGACTCAATACATACAGACAGAGAAATGCCTTATATTTTTTGCAAAAACAATACTCAAAACAAGATTTATGTTTTATATAAAAAATTTTCCAACTATAGCGACTATAATAATCCTCATATTCTATATGGTGATACATGTAAATTAATTGAACCTTTAAATATATCAAATGCCAAATTTTTACAAACAAAGATGAGAAATTGTACCATTAAAATTGGTAATGATAGCTGTGCAGTTTTGGAATTTAGAAGAGATATTTGGTTCCTTCCTTTTGAAACCAAAATCACCAAACTGCCCTATGATTCAATAAGATTTAGCAATCAAAATCAGGAATCACGATCATTAGAATCTCATAAAAAAAATTACATTGTACAAAGAAAAGGATTAAAAGGCTTAATCGTTATAAATGATTCATCCTACTTAGAATTGGTCCAATGTAAATATGATCAACTTTGGGAAGACTCGAAACATAATTTAACAGCCCGAAAAAACGAAAAATGGTTTCATCTAATCTATAATGAAACCAAAATGAAATATGAAGAAATAGCTATAAATCATTCATTAGCTACATCTTGGTCGACTCCTATGACCACAAACTCATTATTTAATGAACCAAAGCTAACAGCGGATCCTGTCATTATTGATAGTACAAAAAAAGGGATTTATATTATAGGCCGAAAAGATCCGAATACTGGCCAAAATCTTTATGGCATTCAAATTAAAAAAGATAGAATTTTATTTCCGTGTGTGTTTACATCTATTAATCCTTTGGAATACATGAATGATGGTAAAGGACTTAAAGTAAATCTAAACTCAAAAGTCGGCCTAATTGATGACTATGGAAATATACTTTTAGGTTTTGAGAATTATAACATTTATACTTTAAAGGATAATTTTATTTATAGTTTGAAGGATAATAAATCCTATATTTATGAGCTTAATCATTCCAAATTAAGATTTATAGCAGGTCCTTTAGGAAGTCTTAGTACAAATTTTCTTCTTAACAATAAAATTTTTACTGAAACACAATATCGAATTAAAGGTTGTTTTGACCTTTCAACGGGCAAACAAACAATAGAAAATAAATTTGATTACTTAAACACTACTTCTTTTAAAGATACACTGGATGGAATTGTTCAACACAGACATTATTTGGTGGACGCCACCAACGGAAAGCACATTTGGAAAAATTCCTATCTTGAGCTGAGTCAATTTAATAAAAAAACGTTTTGGGTAAAGACTGAAACTAATGATCTCCTTATAGATGTGCAAGAGAAGGTATTACCACCTGGTGCCATGACTAATGCCTTTTTACAAGGTAAGTTTTTCTTTTTTGAAACCGAAGGACAAGGTTGGAGGGTAATGGAGCCAAGAACATTAAGTACCTATCCTCAATATAAGTTTGAAAAACTAAAACCTTTCCTTAAACTATTAATAGTACAACAAAACAAAAAAAAGGGAGTCCTATCTTTTTCGAATGATAGTTTAAAAAGTGAGATGGCCTGTATCTACGATTCTATTTACACCTATCAGGAACTTCCCTATTTATTTTGTCAAAAAGGTCGTAAATGGGACGTTTGGGCCACAAGTCGAATGAAGAAAGTGTTGCAAAACTTAAACTGGAATCCTGAACTCTTCTCCTCCAAAAACAATGAAGTTTTTATTTCCATAGGTAAGGATAGTTGTGCGATTATGAACCATGACTATAAATATGAAAAAAGCGCATTTGGTATTCGGCTTACAAAGCTTCCCTTCTCGGAGATATCAAACGCATCTTATATAAATCAATATCCAAAAGAGAATGAACCTGTATATGTGGTTACTAAAAATGGATTGAGAGGGTTGATCTCACTTATCAATGACCAATCTTCTCTTGCAAACTTTAAAGAACTCGCTCCATGTGCATACAATCAACTCATCGTAGTACAGAAACAAGACTTTATAGCACAAAGGAACAATAAATGGTACTATCTCACCTACAAGCATACTACCAGCAAGTTTGAGGAAAAGGAATTAAAGTAGACTTGTGGCATAAATGGAGCTAAAATCTCAATGTTTTTAGCTCCATCTTTATTTTATTCAAATTTGCATTTAAAACTTTGATCCCTCCCTTTATGCATCTCTTACTCCTTTCTCTAACCCCCTTTCCCACCCTCCACTTCTCCATTCACCGTCATTTTTGTCCACTTCCCCTAAAAGTCATTTTTTCAATGGTTCCATTCACCTACATTTGACCAAAATTTAATACGGATCAATGAAACGCTATTATATACACATTACACTGTTACTCGCCTGCTCCGCACAAGGCCAAACCACGGAGTTTAAAACCCTCCAAGAAGCCCTAACCCTAGCCGAGCAAAGTAGCTATACTGCCAAGCTCGCCAAAGAACAAAAAGAGCTGGCCAGAACCACAGTCATATCTGCCTATGGCAATTCGCTGAATCCTAAGATTCCAGTGACGGCCTCCATCACCGACAACGCAAAGCTACCCGTAAGTTTCATTCCCGCAGAGGCTTTTGGCGGACCTGCTGGAAGTTTTAGGCAACTCACCATGGGTCAGCAATACATTACTTTACTCAACGTCGCCCCCCAGTTTGACATCATCAATTTTGGCAACCTTGCCAAGATCAAGAGCGCCAAAGTTAACGAAGAGGTGACCGAAAGCAACAGTCTGGTTACCAAGAAAAACCTCTTCGACCAAGTAAATGCCTGCTACCATAACATCCTGTCATTTCAAGCACAGATCGAAGTATTGCAGCAAAATCAGTTAAAGGCAGACAGCATCTGGAGCATTGTGAAAAACAAATACGAGCAAGGTCTTGTCCGCAAACAAGATTTGAATGATGCCGAGATCAATAAAATCACTATCATAGACAAAATAGAGCAGGCCACACTAAATCTCGAGCAACAATACCTGAGTCTACAAACCCTGTGCGATACCGAAGGGAGCCTAAAAGTATCACAAAGCCTATGGCAAGCACAGACACAAAATGAAAACTTAAAGGCAAGTAGCGACTTGGTGGTCAGAAACGCAGAACTACAAAAGGCCTTTGCAAGTGCAGAGTATGGCGCTGCCAAATGGGCCAATATGCCTACCCTCTCTTTTGTGACTTCTTTAAACTGGCAAAACAACAGTAACAAAAAGTTCTTTGATGAAAACCAGAAATGGATCCAAAGCAACTTCTGGAGCTTGCGACTCTCATGGGACTTCCCTACCAACATCAACAAACTCACCAGTATGAAGACAAGCCAGATCAACTACCGCATCGCCAAGATCCAGGCCGACCATATCGCTCTGCAAAACAAAACACAAAACGAACAGTTAGAAAAAGACTATACAAAGGCACAGGCGCAATACAGCAACTACGAGAAGATCTACAAACTCAAAGAAGAAAACTACCTCAAAAGCAAAAACCAGTTTGAGGCCAACATCTTAGCACTCGACAAACTCCTGCTCGCTCACAACGATCTGCTCATGAGCCAGATCAACGTAGCTACTAGTCTTGCCAACATCTCTTTTACCAAATCAAAAATAGAAATCAATAATCAGATCAAATAGGTTATGAAACATACTTACATCATACTATCGTCCATACTGCTACTCGCTTCCTGTTCAAAATCTAAAGAGAGCGCCGTACACCCCGTACACAAAGACATCACCGAAACCGTGTTTGCCTCAGGCGTTTTAGATCCCGATGAGAAATACAACCTCACGGCGCAGTCAGACGGCTACTTACTCCATGTGAATTTCAAGGAAGGCGATTTCGTCAAAACCAATCAGTTATTGGTTGTTATAGACAACAAAACCAATGCAGCCAACGCATTGGCCTCAGCCGAACAACTGAAAATAGCTAGCTACAACAACTCCGACAAAGCGCCAGCACTGAGACAGCTGCAAGCCAACATAGACTTTGCCACCCAAAAACTCAAACAAGACGCCCTACAGGTACAGCGCTACAAAGCCCTCTTGGAAAGCAACAGCATAGCCAAGCTGGAATATGAAAACGTAGTGCTTACCGCTCAAAACTCAGAGGCAAGCCTGAAAGCCTTGCAGCAACAGTATGATGCACTCAAACTCCAAGCCCAGCAACAAGAGATTACCCAATCCGCGGCCAATACCATCAACTGGGCCAATACCGATTTCAATAAGATCAAGGCACTTGCAAGCGGTAAAATCCTCAAACGCTTCAAACAAATGGGCGATTATGTAAAAAAAGGAGACGTCATAGCCACCATTGGCAACCCCAACACGATCATGGCAAAGCTGAATGTAGACGAAAACAGTATTGCCAAAGTACTCGTAGGTCAAAAAGCCCTAGTACAACTCAATGTACAAAAAGACAAAACCTACCAAGGGTCAGTGGCAGAGATCCTACCTATGTTTGACGAAAGCACCCAGTCCTTTATTTGTAAAGTAGTGTTTGACAAAGCATTGGACTTCGCCATCGCAGGTACCCAACTTGAAGCTAATATCACCATAGGTTCTAAAAAGAATGCCCTCCTGATCCCCAGAAGCTACCTCGGTTTTGGCAACAAAGTACGTGTGAAAGGGAAAGAGCAAATGATAGAAATCAAGACAGGCATCATTTCTACAGAATGGGTGGAAGTCCTCAGTGGTTTAACGGAACAAGATGAATTGGAAACACTAAAACCATAAACCCATGAAACATCCCATCAATTCAGAAATCGCCTTTACGTACATCTCTACCAACAAACGGCTCACCGCAGTAGCCGCTTTGGGCGTACTCTTGGGCATGGCCGTGTACATCTTCATGAACTCCATGATGGCCGGTTTCGACCGAATCAGCTCCGAAGCCATCTTCAAGTCCATACCTCACATTAGGATCTACAAAGACGATGAAGTCAGCGCACCCTTGAACAAAAAAGCGGGTGAAACCACCCTGATTGTCAACCCCAAAGTAGTACCCACGAACAACACTATTGAAAACCCCAAAATGGTGGCAGCCCTAGTAGCGGCCCAAGCCGATGTAGTAGTCGTAACACCACAAGTAAGTACCAGCGTATTCTATAACAATGGTAAATCGCAGATCGCAGGCTCTAGTATAGGCTTCCTGCCCGAAGCAGGTAATAAGATGTTCAACATCAAATCATTTATGGTAGAGGGCGAGTTCGACAGACTCAAAAACAACCCCAACGGTATCGTGATCGGCTGCGGCATTGCCAGTAAAATGAACCTACACACAGGCGACAACATTAGTCTCACCTCGTCCAAGGGCGTAACCAAAGTCATGAAAGTAGAGGGTATCTTCCAAACCAACAACTCCAGAGAAGATAAGACCAAATCATACCTGAACCTACAAGCAGCACAACAACTCATGAAACAAGGCACCTCGTACATCACCGATATCAACGTGAACGTGAAAGATCACAATAAGGCCGAGATCTACGCCCAAAAGTTTTCAGTACTTACTGGTTATAAGGCCGAAGACTGGAAGGCCGCCAACGAGACCCTAGTTGCCGGATCCCGAATGCGAAAAATCGTCATCTCCTTCGTTTCATACACCATACTCCTAGTGGCAGGCTTTGGTATCTACAACATATTGAATATGACCGTGACACAGAAAATCAACGACATCGCCATACTCAAGGCCATGGGTTTCAAAGGCAACGACGTCGTCCGTATTTTTGTCACACAAGCCATCACCATGGGCATGATCGGTATCGTATTAGGCGTATTCGTAGCTACCATCATGGTAAATCTACTACAACACGTGTACATAGGCGGCGATATTGGCTACTTCCCCATACGATTTGAAGTATTACCCTTTGCAAGAGGCATTTTCTTTGGTTTCATAGTCACCTTTCTAGCAGGCTATATGCCCGCCCGAAAGGCCGCCAAGGTAGACCCCGTGAGTATTTTCAGAAAGTGATTTGGAGTTAGTAAGTGATCAACTTCAACTCAGTAAAGGCTTCATGACAATATAATGAGAAGTCCCATCTGGACGACATAATGGTAGCCACACATGACAGAAAGGAGTAAGTCGCGTTAGCGACGACATAGTGACAAGCGCGAGTGTTATCCCGAAAATTCCAAAATCAAAACTATGTCGTTGCTACGCAACTTGATTTTGGGGGTTTGCGCGGTTTCTACCAATATATCGTCCCTAAAGGACTTACTTATTCCAATTAAAAAACACTACCAACAACACAAAAATTAGAAAATAGAAATTAAAATTTAAAAATCATGACCATCGCAATTCCACAAAACGTCTTCGAACCATCATCCCCATTTCTAGAAAATGTTACACAATACATCAAAACAC
This sequence comes from uncultured Cytophagales bacterium, assembly GCA_945957555.1. Classification (GTDB taxonomy): domain Bacteria; phylum Bacteroidota; class Bacteroidia; order Cytophagales; family UBA9547; genus CAMFLX01. Next base: position 42,471 of record CAMFLX010000003.1, on the reverse strand, counting down.
TTCCCGCTGTTTTAGAAATCGCGTCATGGTATTCACAAAAACAATGTGAGGCTTTTGAAAAAGATGCACAGCTTACAGCAGCCCCTCCTACCGTTTTAGAAATCGCTTCATGGTATACAGAAAAACTTCCGCTGCTTCTAGAAACTCCTCCGCATGTTATGGAAGCTCTTCCGCATGTTATAGAAACTCCTCCGCAGCTTATGGAAACTCTTCCGCAACTTATGGAAGCTCTTCCGCAACCTATGGAAGCTCTTCCGCATGTTATGGAAACTCCTCCGCAGCTTATGGAAACTCTTCCGCAAGTTATGGAAACTCTCCCGCAAGACATAGAAAGCATGACACCCGACGAAGGACTTAATGAAAAGCTAAGTGTAAATAGTAGTTTTCAAAAAATCATGATTTAAACCTCTTAAAAACATGTCATACATACTGCAAACTAAAAATATCAACAAGTTCTTCTACGACCCCACAAAGTTCCAGGTCCTCAACGATATCTCTTTCGATGTACAAAAGGGCGAGTTCCTCACCATGATCGGGAAGTCAGGCTGTGGCAAGTCCACCCTACTCTACATCCTTTCCACTATGGACACCGAATACGACGGGCAACTCATCATAGACAACGAAGACGTCACCGACTACGACCAAGACAAGCTCGCAGCCATCAGAAACGCCAAAATCGGCTTTGTGTTTCAGTTCCACTACCTGCTAGCAGAGTTCTCCTGCCTCAAAAACGTTATGATCCCTGCACTAAGACTTGGCAAATACACTGAAAAGGAAATAGAAGAGCGCGCCTACAAAAAGCTCGAGATGCTCGGCCTCGCAGATCAAGCCCTCAAGCCCGCCAGCAAACTCTCAGGTGGTCAACAGCAGCGCGTAGCCATCGCACGCGCCCTCATCAACGACCCACTCATGATCATGGGCGACGAACCCACAGGTAACTTAGACAGCAAAAACACCAAGATCGTGTTCGACATCTTCCAAGAGCTCGCCCACAACCAAGGGCAGACCATCATAGCCGTTACCCACGACAACGACTTCGCCGCCGCCAGCGACCGCACCATACAAATGCAAGACGGAAAAATCATAAACCATAATTTTAAGTAAGGTGGGAAGATTTGTATAAAATAGGTTTTCAAACAATGTGCAACAGCTGACTTGTAATTCATCACAAACTAATTAGAGTGGTACAATCACAACGATAATTAAACTTATAGGTACTGCGGTATCCTTTGGTCATTTATTAATAGAAATGATTCCATTCTTAACAAGATAGTGGAATAGTGAAAAAGCAAACATGATCAAAAACTAGTACACTCGCCTGCATGGTCGTCCACAAGGCAATAAACGATAGTTTTTTGAGCGAGTATGTGCGTGGCATGGAACCGCAAGATCGATGGCTAGTGAAGCGGGGTATTCTTCGGCAAATCGATCTTGCGGTTGGCTTTCGTGGTGCCTTTTTTTGTTACTTTTTTGGGGCACACAAAAAAAGAAAGTGCGGAAATCATGGCACACTACCAAATTAATTTCATCAAAAAATTAAGAACGCATCTGATTTTCACTGTTAAAGCCTTACCACACCACCTCATACCCTTCCCAATTGCCAATACGATATTCCAAAGTTCAAGAAAAACACTGGACTACATCTTCAAGTAAGTGATTAACTAAATATGATCAAGTATATCGTTATCAGATATTTCTATATTATCATCCAAACACTTCGAACTTTCGAAAAATATATAGCAAAGAAAAAAGGTTTTTGCGAAATTTAAACCATAAGAGATCCATTGAATCTGTACAATGCCACTCACACTCATAAACCTATAGGCTATATTTAAGAATAGCCCCTCAAAAAGAGAAAGCAATACAAAAGCACCGTAAATTTTAAACAGATCAGAAAGCTTGCCCTTCAATAGAAAATATTTAACAGTAATAATGATCGCAACAGGAAAATACAAAAGCATTTGAATCCAACGAAAGGAGGTACTCAGCGCGAGATTATCAGTGGAAATAAAAGTAACAGCTATTCCCAATAAATAAGCCAGGAAGAGCAGTATAAATAAAATAGTAAAACTATGGTTTTGTTTAATTTGCCTCAAGATCTCATTGAGCAATACAATATTTGTCAAGAAAAAGAACGTATTAAGTACGAAATAAATCCATGACGAAACATTAGCTATTCCTGATAAAAAAAAATTCACTTGCCCAAGTATAGCGATTAAAATCCCTGCGTACAGTATGTTCTTGCTAAGTTTTATGATCATAAAAGCAAAATAGTAAAAAAGCTTTTACAAAATAAATTTTAGAACCCCATTTGTTCACAACGTCCTTACTGTGAACTGAAAACTGTTTACTGTAAACTAAAAAAAGGATGAGCAAAAGCCCATCCCGTTTTCAATCCCATATTAAAATAACAACAATTGTCTTTTGTATTACAACAAGATCATGATTTTACCTTTTGCTACAATACCACCACTAGCATTAATCACTCTATAGTGATACAAACCAGCAGATAAAGTATTTGGCAACAATGTAGTACCACCCGTTACAGCACCTGTATATACTGGCGTAGAAGAACCATCAAGGATAACCAATGTAAAGGTCTCCGTTTCTGGCGCATTAATGATAATAGACCCAGTACCCACGGTTGATGGATTAGGATATATGTCTGTGTGTACCAATTGAGTCTTCACTTGAAATTTGCCTTTCTCTACTTGTATGCCTGCAGCATTTGCCAAGGTAAAGTTATATTTACCCACTGGTAAAGAATCCAAAGCAGTTGTGCCGCCAGTTACACTAGCAGTAAGTACCGTAGCACCGCTCGTGTCAGTTACAATCAACGCAAAAGTTTCAGTAGCAGGCGCATTTACTTTGATACTCAATGTCAACGTAAATCTATTAGAGTTAATCGTAGCATGTACATGAGGTGCCTTTACTTCAAACTTACCATCACTCACCACTATACCTGAAGCATCAGTAAGTGTGTAGCTGTATTTACCTATTGGCAACAATGGAAGTGCCGTTACACCACCAGTCACACTAAGGTTTTGCACCACACCAGAAGTATCAGAAATCGAAAGTTCAAAAGATGCCGTAGCAAGTGCAATTACATGAATATGAAGCGTATCACCTAGCGTACCAGAGTGAATGTCAGAATGCACATGAGGTGCTTTTACACTAAACTTACCCTCGCTCACTACCAAACCACCAGCATTGGTAAGTGTATAGCTGTATTTGCCAATTGGCAACTTTGGAAGCGCTGAAATACCACCTGTTACTGTAAGCGTTTGCACTACACCACCCGTATCAGAGATCGCTAAAGTAAATGACTCCGTAGATGGCGCCAATATATAGATGCGAAGTGTATCGCCCAATACTACCGAATGCACACCAGAATGTACACGAGGTGCTACCACAGCAAACTTGCCAGTACTAACTACCAAACCTGTGGCGTTAGTGAGCGTATAGCTATATTTGCCCACTGGCAATGCAGCAAGAGCAGTTTTACCACCTGTCACAATAAGTGTTTGCACTACTCCACCTGTATCAGATATCGCCAAGGTAAAGTTTTCAGTAGCAGGGGCATTTACCTTTATAAACAAAGTATCACCGAAAACCACCGAACGTACATCTGAATGTACATGAGGCGCTCTCACAGAAAACTTACCACCACCTACGACCAAACCGTCAACATTAGTAAGTGTATATGAATACTTACCTATTGGTAACGCGGGAAGATCTGTTTTACCACCAGATACTGTAAGTGTCTGTATCACACCACTTGTATCTGAGATCGTCAACGTAAACAAAGCCGAGGAATCAGCTCTCACATAGATATGAAGTGTATCGCCAAGCTCTTCCGAATGAATATTCGAGTGTACATGTGGTGCCCTCACTTCAAACCTACCATGTGCCTGAGCGCTGTCAGCACCCAAGAGCGAAAAATGATACTTACCAATCGGTAAACTCGTCAGCACACTTTTGCCACCCGTTACAGTCGCCGTTTGTACTACTACACCACCCGTATCAGTGATCGACAATGCAAAAGTGTCGGTAACAGAAGCCCTCACATAGAGTTTCAAAGTGTCCCCTACTGCTACAGAAGGAATGTTCGCATGCAGTCTGGGATCTTTAGCGATAACGTGAACCTTTTGCGGTCCACCAAAACTAACAACTTGAGCATTTGCAGTAACGCCCATACCCATCAGTGCCAATACAGCACCAAAAAGTTTTTGAGAATATTGATTTTTCATATTATAAGTGTTTTTCTTATAAGATTGCAAGGCCTCTCAAAACGCAGCCCAATTGTTGTGATTTTTTTTAATATTTTATCACTAATTAAGAAGTCTAAATAAGAAGAGAACTCTCTTCCATCATAAATATTTAAAAACATCAAATACAAAAACCAAGAATACTTTACTAATTTTAGACCCTGACTGAAAACAAAAGCAAATGGTTGCCCGAAATAAAAATATATAATAAATTTAATATCAGCACTATATAAAAAACACAATACCAGATATAAAAAAATATAGGCAATATTACCCAACCATCATCCAGATGCAATGTACGCAAACTTAGAATATACTAGCTTCTTTCTTATTCGTATATTAAGAAATTTTTACACTTAGCTTACATATAAATGAAGTATGTTTTTATACACTTTTACACAATAATATTATATAATTATTAGCAACTTATGATGAAATTCTTCTTAAACATTTTTGATTGGAATACTCGCAATAGCTATAGTTTCTTCATAAAAGATTAGATCTTATCATAAAAATAGGAACCAATTAATTGCACAAGAGTTATGAGGAATGAATATTTCAGTCATTATCCATTAAAAACTGATAAAATATTATCGCACCACAGTCACACTTCCCTTCAAAGAATAAGGTCCTCTGTATTTTTTTGAATCTCCTTCATAGGTAATCACCCACTCGTATACCCCTATGGGCATTGACTCTCCTCTATAGTTACCATCCCAAGCTTCTTCAGGATTTTGGGACTCATATATAATCTCCCCCCATCTATTAAATATCAACATCTGATATTTACCGATATGAATATGGTAAACAGTGTATTTATCATTGGTTCCATCGCCATTCGGGCTAAACGCATTAGAAACAAATAAACGCGGAGGACATTCGATCGTTGTTTCAACAGTTCTATTGGCAACACAACCAAATTGATTCTTTACTTGTACATTAAAGGTTCCAGCATTCGGAACACGTACATATCTTGTAGTATCACCCAGACCTAACCATGAGTAATGAGTTGCAATACCTGCATCTAGTAATACAGTAGTGTTGTCATCGTTACAAAATGAAAGTTCCGTATGGCTCTCACTTGGCAAAGGATGCAACTTAACAAATATGGTATCCTCCACATTTTTACATGGTGCCGTACCGAAACCAACAAAACGAGCCATAATATTGGCACCTTTGCGTTCCACCAGAGAAGGCGAATAATTAGTATTCAATACGTCGCTATTGCTCAAACTTCCAGACCCCACATACCAGCGAACCCCAGAAGTATTCAGCGCTGTTCCTGAAAGGTGAACCTTGTCTACATCCGCACAAAAGGGTCCCGTAGCATTTGCTACAACAGCAGCCTGCGGAATATATTGAATACGAACAGAATCGTTGATATTGCTACATGGCGCCAAAGCCTCACCAGTTACTCGTATGATCGTCTGTCCTGATTTTTTTTCTGATAAAGAAGGAAAATAAGTAGCAACAGGCGCCTGAGGATTCTTAAAAGAACCACCCGCTACGCTAGACCATGATACCGCTTTTAAGTGGTCAGTGCTCACTTTAAGACCTATCGAATCCACATCTTCACAAAAAGGGCCTAATTCTAAAGCATCAACTGCAGGTAACGCAACCAATGTCAACAGAACAGAATCTTTGGTATCTAAACACGGTGCATTTGCAGAACCTATAAAATAAAAGAGCAAGCTATCCTTGGTTTTATCCGCTCCACTAAGGTGATAGTCGGTGACAATGGAATCTTTATGATCGAACACCCCTCCATTGCCGCCCGACCACACCACCTTTTGTGCTTCTATACTTGAAGCTCTAAGTGTTACTAAATCCGTTGAAGAACATATGGGCGACAGAGGCGTTGTTTGCACTTTCGGGGGCTGAACAATAGTCACATCGAGTGTATCCTTCATGTTAGGACAAGGACTATAACCAGTAGCCTCCACAATCAAACGCGCTAAAGAACTCGTCTTTTCTCCAACAGATGGAAGGTAATTGGCTTGTGATACACCCGTAGTATTAATAGTACCAGCTACAGTCCACTGTATAGACTGTGCATTTTGAGAGAGCCAAGTAATCGGTAGAGAATTCGCAGTAGCACAAATTGGAGCCGATGGCTGCAATTGAATAAACGGCTTTTGTACAATGCGTAATGAAATCGTATCAGAAACATTGGTACAAGGTGCATGAGCTATAGCTGTAAAACGAAGCGCAACAGGCGAGGCACTTTTGTCAGCAACACTTGGATAGTAAACAGTACTGGTCGAAACTACATCTTTGAAGGTCCCTGTACCTCCAGTCCATGTAACACTAAGATTGTTTTGAGCCAAACCACTCAACTGCACAGAATCCACCGTAGTACAAAATACGGGCAAGTCAACGGCCGAAACACTTGGTGCCTTGATCAAACTAATCTCAACCGTATCTCTCACCTGTGGGCAAGGACTTTGTGCCGTACCTAAAAGGAAAAGGGAAATCGTGCTCCCGCTATTTTTTTCTGATTGACTTAGATAATAATACGTTTGCAAAGCATTGTTTTTGCTAAACCTCCCAGCCCCACCAGACCATGCAAGTGCAGTAGTATTCTGAGAACTAGCCACAATCTGTACAGAATCGGTGGTATTACAAATAGCTGCAACTGATGGAATCGCTACAGCAGCCAAGGGTGTAAAGGTCAACTTGGTTTGGTCCTGTACCGAAGGACAGGGCGTGTTACCTTGACCAGTTAAAGTCAGGGTAATACCCGCAGCAGAACTCTTTTCTGTAGTAGTTGGATAATAAACCGCATTCAAAGATCCAGGATTATTAAATGAACCCAACCCTCCAGTCCATAGCACACTAGAGCAATTTTTCGAGGTGCCAACGAGAGGTATTGAATCAACGTTCATGCAAAGTTTAGAAACGTCCTGAGCATCTACAGTGGGCACAGGAACAAAACTCATGCTTACAGTTGACTTTACAACAGGGCAAGGTGATTGAGCCGTTCCCGTAAGTGTCAAAACAACAGGACTAGTGCCGCTCTTCTCTGCAGTTGAAGGAGTATAAGTAGTATTTAATGCATTTGGTGCGCTAAAAGAACCAGCACCTCCGCTCCAGGTTACATTGGAAGTACCTATAGCTATTCCAGTAACATTTACTGTATTAACGTTGGCACATAAAGGAGAAACGGGACTTACCGAAACAGTGGCGGGTTTTACTACAGTTATCATTTGCAGGGCAGAATCCTTACAACCGGCCACATTCGTATATTTATACTTCACAGAATAGGTACCTGCTACTCCTGGCGTAAAAAGCCCAGTAGACGAAACATTTGAGCCCGAAAAAATCCCACCAGCAGGCATAACACCCGAAATTTGAAATGCAGCAGCACCCTCACAGACTGAATCAACAGCAGGAAAAGTAATCGTTGGAATGCTATTGATTAAAAAATTTAACTCAACAGTATCTGGCAATGATGTAACTGCATAAAATTTTTGTCCATTTGCCACAGAAACATTGGTAGGCGTTGTAACTCTATTAGAAGCGGATGCGGGCTTAGCTGTATGCCAAGAAAGAATATTAACAGGTGTACTTACATTCGTATGTGCTGCTATAATACTCGAATTATACGAATTCAAATTAACCCCAGTAGCTCTTCCTGTTCCTTTAGCAGTCTCACATAAAGTATCTTTAATGGGGCCTAAAGGACAAATCTGTATTACAGTAAAATCCATACTGATAGGACATGGATCATCAGAAAATGGAGTAAGTGTTACTACATATTTTCCAGGTTTATTAAAAGTAACCGTTCTTTGCGTTGTGGAGCCTATTATACCAGGACCCGTCCAACTATAACCCGCAAAACCATTGGGCCCAGTCAGAGTTTTAGGTGTATTTCCACAAATAGTCGTATCCTGCGGAGGATCAATCGCTTCACATTTTGCATCTACATACGCATAAGCCATGTGCCCTCCTCTAGAACAGTCAGAAGCCATAAATACAGCCGTTACATTCTGGCCCATATAGGCAGTTAAGGGAATAGAAACTGTAGCCCAATTTCTATAATACAAATCCATCTGGCTATTACGTCCCCTATTGGGATTATTTACTCCCACATGGATAAAATTTTGAAGAGGAGGCTTCGCAATAACGGTATAAGAGGCGCAAGGAATTTCTGCCCCTTTTTCATCATATAATCTCACCTTAAAATAGGGTCTTTCAGAATCGAGGTGATCACCAGGATCTTCTAATACCGCGGCATATTGATAGGTAAAAAGATTATTGCTTGGTGTTACCAAAAAGGTTTGTCTGATCAGCGAGGCATTTCCACCTGTGGGCAAACCAGCATCCTGCCCACTCAAATAATCCTCGATTTTCACAGAAAAATTACCCCCCGGTGCCACGGTAGGCAAAGCCGGTATATATGGGTCCACTGTTGTTCTTCTAGTGATCACATGTCTAGTAGTACTAAATCCAACCATTTGATTACAAGGAACAACAGAGGTGGTACAAGCTGAAGCTGTTAACCCTTGCCAGCCAGTAGTGGTTCCCGTTTCAAAATCCATGTTGTTACAAGGTCCATTCACGACCATGGGGACTGGCCGAAGATTGCTCAAAGAGTCTTTAATATTTTGAAAAGTTGTATATCCTTTCACCAAATCATCCTCTAACAGATTGTTGATTTTTTTGAGGTCAGAACTATCCAAAATTTCACGATTGTGTGTCCAAAAAAATGTTGCTACATGATCCTCCTTATATTTAAAAAATAGCAAAGAGTCTTCTCTAGAAATTTGCAGTATTCCACAAACTCTAGATTTAAGCTTATCGTAGTCACAACTCAATCCCATAATTCTTTCACTGTGAATATCTTGGGCTATGGACCGAAAAAATATAAACCAAAAAACAATAATTGCGTATAAATGATTCTTCATAGTGAGATTTTAACCTATCTTATAGATCAAGGAAAAACTCAAAACGCAGCCTAAATTTTTACTTTTTTTTAAAAAAACATTTCGAATAGACTGTGATTTTTTAATTGTAAAACAAACCACCGCAAACCACTGTTAATGAGACAACCACAAATGGTCGTATGCAAAATCTATCATCAACACATTGGTAGTTAGGGACCCAATTTTTCAATCAACGAAAAAATACAAAATAATACAGATAAAATTTTATTCCTATATTTGGACAGATAAGCGTCATCACTATGAACACATCAGTTATCTCGGCTGCAGCAAAAGGCGATGTGAAAGCATTCAAGCAGGTATTCGACTATTACCTACCCAAAATGCGTCCTGTCGCTTCGAGATATGCTCAAACTTCAATAGAAGTTGACGATATTCTACAAGAGTCCTTTGTCAAAGTCTTCCACAACTTAAAAAATTTTAAGTTTGAAGGATCCTTTGATGGATGGATCAAAAGAATAGTTGTAAATACCGCATTAGCCATTCTAAAAAAAAATAAAACCAACTTCGATTTTGACAATATTGATGATTTGCAAGAGTTAGATATTCCAACAGATACAGAAGACGAATTAGAAGACATCAATGCCAGCGAAATACTATTAATAATTAGCAAGTTACCACCAGGCTATAAGATTGTATTTAACTTGTATGTTTTGGAAGATTACTCACATAAAGAGATAGCGGATACATTAGGCATTTCTGAAGGTAGCTCTAGATCTCAATACTCAAAAGCAAAAAAAATGATAAAAAAATTGCTGGTCAAGCAACATAATACCAAAAAGTAACATCTTATCTATAATTAGCTTCACATATGGAAGAAAAAATTAATAACGAATCCGATAAGTTTAAGTTAAACCTCCGCAAAAAAATAGTAGATGAGCCTGTAACATCAGTCAACGATCACCAGATCTGGGAAAATGTTATGAAGGACATAAATGTCAAGGCAAATCGTCAAACAAAAAAAGCAGGTACATGGTATTGGTATGCAGCAGCGGCTATTGTTATGCTTGGCCTTACGATTACATTTATTTTACTCCAAAATCAAACAAATTCACAAAACTTAGTGAACAAGGCCATTCCTAATAATAAAGAAATAGCTGAGCAGCCAAATAAAAAAGATACCACAAAAACACCAGCAAATACAAACGCACCTTATAAAGAAGAACCCAAATCTGATCAGGTAGCAGAGCACTCTTCAGAACAGAAGAATATTTCTGAGACGATATACGCAAAAGACAATATTGTTAATCACAAATTGCCTGATGGCACAGTGGTTACGATAAACGTTGGTTCTCATATAACTACTGACTATTCGAACAAAAATACTCGAGAAATATCCATCAATGGAGAGGCGTATTTTGAAGTAATACCTAACAAATCCAGACCTTTTATTGTACACTTTGGCACTTACAAACTTGAGGTAGTAGGTACTAAATTTAACGTAAGGAATATTGAAACCGAGAGCATCAAGGAAGTAACAGTAACAGAAGGCATTGTCAAGGTATTTGAAAACAAAAACACAAGTATCCTTGTTAAAGCTGGTGAACAAGTAAAACTTCAAAATTCAAAAGAACACGTACTTGCGCACGTGGAAGCAATAAATTTCGTATCTTGGAAAACCAATGTTTTGAACTTTAAAAGTTCCAAGTTAGGAGATGTTACAGAGATACTAAGCCGTATCCACCACTGTGAAATTCGATTGGATTCACATGTAAAGGAATGTCTTTTTTCAGGTGATCTATCTGAGCTTAAACTTGATGAGGCATTAGAGGTATTAAAATTGGCATCGAATCTAAAAATTGAAACAAAACATCATAAAGTATACATTACTGGTCATGGCTGTGACTAAAAATTTTTTAATCTTTTCTCTCCTAAACGCCGTTTTAATCGTTTTGGGACAAAATCTAAATACAGACACTCTTAACCTCTCAAATGCATCTAAATCTCTTCTCAAAACCAAAATAGATTTTGACACGAAAGGTGGTACTCTGGATTTCGTTCTCAATGAGCTTTCTTTTAAACACGATTTGAAGTTCTCTTATGCTGGTCAACAAGCACATGGCTATGTGGTCAAAAAACAGTCTTTAAAGTCAAGCACTATAGAAACCGTCCTACAGAGTATTTTATATGGAACACCTTTTGATTATGTAGTCGTGGGCAGAATGGTGGTAGTGGTAAAGAAAAAAGTTCCCCCAAACGCAATTGCCAATAAGACAGACAGTTCAAAAAGCACAAGTCAAAACCCTAAAACTGCACAAAATCAAACACACATATATAACGGAAATCACAATTCAGTGATTGATGCGCTTCCTTGGTCTGAAAGAAGAAGAATTTATAAAACATTTAAAAAAGAATGGAATTGGTCACTACAAATATCCAAAACCAGAAAGAATTCAGATACTACTCAAAAACCAATACAAGAGAAGAAGACTCCACAGAAAGTGAAGCCTACTAATTTTGTATTAGCGACACTGGAACTTGACAAAACATTTTCCGCGTTCAAAAACAACCTTACAGGCTGGAAAAAAGAGCTCTCATATAAACAAAGAACAACAGTCACTGTATTTCCTGAAATCGCTATAGGTCGATCTTTCCAAAATCTGATGCTGAGTATTGGTCTGAGTTATAAAAACATAACTACAAAAAGTACTTGGGTTGAATATAGAAGGGCCAATGACGAATTTGTCAACAAGGCAGCTGATGAAAAATATGGTATCATTAGTATTCCCTTGCAGACTACTTTATATCAAACCAGAAAGCAATATTTTTATGGGGCAGGAGCAAGTGTTCGACTCAATTTTATTCAAATAAAGAAAGAAACTCCCGATAAACTCAATAGATACTACGATGACAAAGTAATCGGCGATATCTACGAACAAAAAGTTAGAAAAGCGGCCATTTCCACCTCTATATTTATTACTGCGGGTTTGTTATACAAGGACAAATTAATTTTCAGTGGTAGTTTTGAATACGAGCCCTACATAAGTCCACTTACCACAAACTCCGTTTATAATCTTTATCCACAATCTTTGTCTTTTAGACTAGGAGCATTGTTCTTTCTTAGATAAATGAGAAAGGATGTCAATACTGACATCCTTTCTCATTATAAAGACTTCTTTTTGATTACCAGAAATTAGAAGGACAAATGATATCGCTTGGCAAGGGTATTCTATAGCCAATTACTATTTCGTGTGTACCACCATTGTATCTTCTTAGAGAACTAGTATTGATGTCATAAGAATAACTCAAATCAATACGCTTTGCAATTGTGCCACCTACCAACAGAGCTACGGCATCAGTTCTCCTGTAAGAAACACCCGCCCAGATGGCCTCCCTGTATTTTAATTTTGTATTGATATCAAAAGTAATGGGTGCTGGATATACAACCTTAACAACTGCTGAAGGAATCAGAACAAACTCATTATCATACCCAAAAGGAATTCTCACCCCCCCCATGAAAAACATGTGCTGTGCCAATCGTCCATTATTAGCAGACTTATTAAAAATTTTCTGAGGGAATACTTGGACTACAGAAGCACCAGCATAAAACGACTTAGAATAAATCCAAGCCCCTGTGTTTAAGTCAGCTAGTGAAGTTCCTGAAACACCTGTTACTGCTGCATCTCCACCAGTCACCGTCGTTAGCTTATTAGCATCGATCCTATAGCTCTGCAAGCCTCCCAACAAACCCAATGAAGCAACAACCCCCTGTGAGAGTTTCAAATGATAAGAATAACCAGCACTGAAAGTAGTATTATTACTTGGTCCAATTACATCATTTGTGATGATTCCACCTACACCATGCCATCCATTTTTCTTGTTTTTGGACCTGTTACTATGTGTCGCCCTGTTTTTACCTATCGGTGAATGCCCACTTAAAAACACAGTGGTAGGAGCACCATCCATATTGACCCATTGATTGCGATAACCTGCTTTAAGATCCACATAGTCTTCAGAACCAGACACTGCTGGGTTCACAAGAAATGGATTGATCATATACTGAGTATACTGTGGCCTTTGTTGCCCAAACATTAGGTAACTCACACATACCAAAACTGTTATTATTATTCTTTTCATCTTCCGCTCTGCCTCTTAATAATTATCTAACTATTTGAACCCATCCTTGGTATGGATTTTTGAAAATTGTGCTGTTCAACTCTATGATATAGAAGTAAGTACCATCTGGCAATACTTGGTCGTTGTACATATTAGTACCATCCCAAGGATTTGGATAGCTATGAGACTGCCAAACCAAACTACCCCATCTATTGTAGATTTTTACTAGACATTTAGGGAAACTTTCAATATTGCGAATTACCCAGCCATCATTGACACCGTCACCATTAGGAGAGAACGTATTGACAATAATAATTGGCCTTTCTACAAATATCATAACATTATCTGTCGAACTACAAGTTTGAGTTGAGTCCATTACTGTAAGTGTAAATGAAATATTCTGTTTTGCCAAAAACTTAGGATTAGCGATATTACTTGGGCCTGTTAACGAATCAGCGGGAGACCATGAGTATAAACCACCACCAGAGCCATTGAGTGTTACAATATCACCATCCAATACATATTGATCTGTACCTGCATTAGCTACTGGGATAGGAATCACAGTTACCACTATCGTATCTGATTTCACTGGACAAAGTCCGTTCTTACGGCTTTCTTCAACAGAATATGCCCCTGGTTCCGATATAATGATCGTTGAATCAGTTTGATTTAAAATCGCAAATCCATCTTTAAACCATTTCAGCGCGCCTTTGGTATTATGAACCGTATAATTCAGTGTGCTTCCCTCACATATAGTATCGCTAAGTTCTATGATGTCTGGAGTAGGAATTGGATATACCACCAAAGAAACTGCAGTAGAGGTATCCATTTTCGGAACTGCACACTTCAAATCGGAAGTTACTGCTATTTTTACTTTGTCACCGTTGTTGAATGATTGCGAAAGTGGAGAGAACGCAGTGGTGATTCCTTTGCTCACACCATTTACAAACCATTCAAAAGTTGAATTACCACCAGTTCTCACAGAATCCGTTGTAAGGGTTACAAGATTTCCTTGACAAGACTCTATCGGTTGGGCAATATTGATATAAGGCGCAAATATAGACACAATATCTGCCCCCGTCTGTGCAGTACTAGTTGCATTAACAGTACACTTAATTGAAGAAGTAAGCAATACTTTTACAATATCTCCATTTTTCAAATTGGTTCTCACCAAGGTTGTATCCGTCTCTGGTTGCACACTACCATTAATGAACCATTGATACTTTGGTGTAGCACCTCCATTTACTGGCGTGGCCTTGTATTTAATCGATTCAAATTCACATGCTACTGGATTTGTCAGTGTCACTGATACTGGAGCATTTTCAACCACATTAATTTTTATGATATTTGAACTGTCTTTTCCACAACCATTAGCAGAACTTACTTTACGTCTGAAATAAATCGTATCTTGTTGCACCGGAGGCTGATAATTAGCCGAATTAGTCGATGCTAGTTGAATCCAATTGCCTATACCTGTTGTAGAATTTTCCCAAACATATGTATAGGCAGAAGTTGTATCACCCCCTTTTGCACCTGTCTTTTCAAACAAAAGCTTGGGTTGTGTATTTTGGCAAATAGTTTGAGCAGAATCGATACTACCTCCAGAAAATGGAGCAAACACCTTTATCAAGACTGGCTGAGTATATGCTGTGTTACACTGACTTGTACCAATTACAACCTTTCTTTTATATAACATAGGAGTCGTAAGGTTGCCAGCAGGGGCGTAATCGACAGCATTTGTCGCCACACTGTCCCATGTGGTACCGTTATTCGAGGAATATAACCATGAGTACACAGGAACATCGCTAGGATTACCACCAGATGCACTAGTAGTATTAGTAAGCGTGCCTACTGAACTATTATAGCAAATCGTTTTGCTTGTTCCTATTACACCTGGAACAATGCCTGGCAGTATTGATATCTTAACCGCGTTTGATAAAGCCGGGGCACAAGTTCCAAAACGCGTCTCACGCTTAAACCAAGTAGCTACAGCCAACGCATTAGGAGAATATTCTTTCACGTTTGTACTAGTAATGGTATCGAAGGCAACCCCATCAGCAGAGGTATACCATCTATATGTATAATTTGTAGTACCTCCACCTGTAGAAGCTGTCAATTCTGTAATCTTTGCAGGACTGGTATTAGCACATATCAGTTGATCTTTTTCAATACTTCCTGGTGTAAGTGCAGGATTAACCGTAATTGTTACAGTATCCCCTACTTCAGCGCATACACCTGACTTTACCAACCTCCTGTAAAGTGTTGTCGCAGTTAATGCGGGAGGATTGAACGTTGAAGTGGTTGCAAGATCACCTGACCAATTTGCACCATTATCAGTAGAAGACTGCCATCTCCATGTATAAACACCGTTTCCTTCTGTATCCATTATAGGGTTAATTCCAAAAGCCCCAAGATCATTACCTGAACAAATTGTAGTATCTTTAACTATATCAGCAGCTACGGTTTGTTTGTAGATATTGAAGGTAATTACGTTAGAACCAGAAGTATCACATTTTCCTGGTCCTACGACCACAACACGTTGAAAGTATGAAGTATCATTCAATTGAAGAGAAGGCATGTTCAAGGATAAACTTGTTTGGCCAGCGATCTGCTGCCAAGCCCCATTATTACCTACTTTGTAGATCCAGAAATAAGATGGCGTTGTACCAATAGGTGGTTTTGCGGGGTTAGCCACATCATCATTAATGATAACACCTGTAACCTGTGAACAATATTCATTGCCGCCTAAAACTTTACCACCAAAAAACCCTTTGATTGGAGTGACTTTTACCACATTAGAACGCATAGTATCACAAGTACCAGAAACAACATCTCTCCTATAGTAGGTAACTGTATCGATCGTTTCTACGGCTACCAGTTCTTTTGCGGTACCAGGAGCACCACTGATATTCGTAAAATTCACACCATCAGTTGAGATTTTCCATTGGTATTTATAAGTACCATTACCACCCGTAGCAGGTGTAAACTCTTTAAGCTTCTTTGGAGCTGAACCTTGGCAAATGCTTGTATCATTTCCAATTGTACCTGGACTTACCACAGGCAATACTGTATATGTAACAGGGGTAGTATTTGTAACCACAGGACAATTACCCGATTTCACCTCTCTTTTTATATATACAGTCGTAGTCGTCGTTACCGTCTGGGCTGTAGGCGTATAAGTAGCGCCTGTTGCTCCTGGTATTGCAGAGTAAGTGCCTGTTGGAGTTACAGACACAGTCCATACATAAGTATATTTCCCTTTTCCTCCACTTGGAGCAGTCGAACTAACTTTAAAAGCATTTGGCACGTTGCCCGAGCATACCGTAGTATCTCTTCCTATAGTCCCGGCATCCACCACAGGATATACTGTGATCTTCACAGCCGTAGTCGTATCTCTATTACATGTACCTGCGCCAGTTACTGCTATTCTTCGATATGAAGTTGTTTTGGTAAGAGCAGAGGGGGTGTAAGAGTCCGTAGCAACAGCAGGATTTACTGGAGTCCAACCTGTTGAACCTTGTTCTTGATATACCCATGAGTATACAGGGGTAGAAGAACCTGTAGCTGAAGTCTTGTTTGTAATTGTATTTGGAATCACTGCAGAACAAGTACTATCATCCTTTTCAATGGCACCAGGATTATTTTTAGAAATCACAGTTACAACTATGGTATCCGAATATGCATCAGCACAAACAGGCTTGGTTGTTCTGACTATGCGCCTGAAATATGTGGTTTGAGTCAAATTTCCTGAAGAGTATGTTTTCCCTGTCGCTGTTGCAATATCAGCATATGGTCCAGCCAAAACTGTAGCAGATTGCCATTGATATTTATAATTAAGATCTCCTCCTGTAGCAGCAGCTTCTTCTTTAAACGCTACTGGGGCTGAACCTGTACAGATAGAGGTGTCTCTACCTACTTTACCACCTTTGAGTTCTTTAAGCATGTTTACTTGAACAGTATTCGTATTTTTTGAATTACACACCCCAGAACTATCTTTTCTATAGAATAGTGTTGTATCGTTAAGAACCGCAGGATCGTACGTGGCAGAAGTTGCGCCAGTTATCTTGGTAAAATTAATAGGACTTTTTGGCGATTGGTACCATTGGTAAGTAGGTGTTTTCCCATTACCTCCTGTTGTTGCTGTTTTAACAGTAAATGCGGGAGCGTTCACACCATAACACAAAGTTGTATCTTTTGAAATGACACCAGCCACCACAGGCTTATCAATTTTAATATGTATAGTATCTTCAGTATAACAAGATGCTGTCTTTGCAGTCCCATCCTCAACACGAAGCACCCACTTACCAGAATCAGTAGCTGCTACAGTAGTAGCAAATACCTTATCAGCAACAGGTAGGACCTTATAATCCCCAGCAACTATCGCTGCCTGATTTGGCAATTTATACCACAAGTAGTTAATGCCCGATACGATCGGTTTACCTCCATCAACATAAGTACCTTTTAAAGTTAGAGCACTTCCTTCGCATATAGTGTAAGGTGTAGTAGCAGGTGCTGAAATGGTAACCGATTTTGGTTTGTTACAAGGGCATAGCTCTGTTAAAACCACGGGTACTCTGTTACAATATCTTTGTGCTGTTGAAAAGGTTAAATTAAAAAAAGGAGATTTATATTCGCTCACCCCACCAGCATTACCAAATTCATTGGTCCCAGTAAATTCAACCAATTTTTCACCAGCAACGTTGTCGGCAACAGGATAGCTTACTGTACAGTTAAAGAGTTTATAATCTGTTCCTTGTTTTATTCTAATGAAATATACTCTTCCAGTAGGACTTCCTTTTAAAGCAATATTAACAGGGATTCGCAAAGGCGTAGGCCTACAAGTATTTCCTGCTAGACCAGCCACAGAAATAGTAGCACCATTCGTTTCCGGACCTGTAGTATTGGGGACAATCACACCATTTGTATTCACCATCGATTGAAATACCGAAGCTTGCCACGTGAAGTTCTGTCCTACACGACTATTGCCATCAGCATTACAATATATGACACTCAAACTATCCAATGTCACATCTTCATAGATAACTACTCGAACATAGCGCGAATTCAAATTGCTATTTTCAGTTCCAGTAGGAGCCGTACACGGCTGGGTCGGCATTACTGCACCTGTTGCAAAAGAAGTTTCTTCTACATATACGGTTTTAGTTTTAGGATTTCCTGTTGTAGCCGTTATAGTTGCTACACTAATTTTTTGGGTTCCACTACCTATCGTGTATCCTAAAGGTGTAGTTGAGGTATTTGTTGGATACCAAGTGTATTTACCATTTGATGTAGAAGTTGAAATAACATTAACAACAGAAGAATCTCCGCAATAAGTTAAATTTGTTGGTGCCGTAAATGTTTGAGGAAAATACTTAATTTCGAGTGAATCTTCCACAATTGGGTATTCAACACAACCACCATTATTGCCTACATACTTAATAACAACTTTATATTTACCGTTCGAAGTGGCTAAATAAGTGCCATTTACCGACACTCCAGCCTCAGTGGTCATAGTTGAGCTTGGGTTGCCTTTGACTAACGTTCCATCTCTATACCAAGTAATTTGATAGGATTTATCCAAGCCAGTTGCAGGAACAAAACCAGACTTCAGCAAAAGAGATGTAAACTCTGCTTGACAAACTGTTGTATCATTTGGACTTAAATCCAAAAAAGGAAATGGATCCCTTAAACCACAACCTGACGGAGGAGTTATTTTAACCGCTCTTGTCTGATCCGTTGTACTACCTACACCCAATTGACCATAGGTATTACATCCCCAAGCATAAAATTCATTATTTGCAGTTCCATAAAAGCCCCAAGTATCTCCTCTGTTGATTAAGGTTACGTTATTATGGACTTGGTTTGGACCATATTGAATATATGTAGGAGGAATACCAGCAGTTGTAGTACCAGTGCCTGTCATTCCACCATCAACACATCCACCTGTACCACCCCAAGCCACGGGTTTGCCATCCACTGTTACTGCCATCCCATAACCTTGACCACCGCCTATCGCTTTTGCTAAGAGATAAGTGCCATCATTACTTGCGCCTGTTGTGGTACCAGCTATAACTCTTCTTGGGTCAGAACCAGTATAGTTTATCGTTGTATTTCCTGTAGCATTGTTCCATCCACCGTTACCCCAGGTCCAAACATAATTATTAACATCCAAAGCGATCCCAAATACATCGCCTGCCTGCAACTGAATGATATTGTTCATTGGAGTCCCATTAGCATAATAAACAGGCCTTGCAAAAGAACTTTGTATTTGTGCATTAGAAGCTGGATTACCATTACCGGCAGCATTCCTACCCAACGTTCCATTATTTCCATCACCCCAAGAATATACAGTACCTACCCCATCACCGTCGGGATCCACAAGCGCATACGCTACGTTATCTCCAGCAAATACTTGTATCACGTTTTGCAGTACAGTAGTGGCGTCAATTCTTACATACTTGGCAA
This sequence comes from uncultured Cytophagales bacterium, assembly GCA_945957555.1. Taxonomy (GTDB): domain Bacteria; phylum Bacteroidota; class Bacteroidia; order Cytophagales; family UBA9547; genus CAMFLX01. Next base: position 22,739 of record CAMFLX010000003.1, on the reverse strand, counting down.
CATTTGTACTTGTTGTGGTGCCGTGACCCAATTGACCAGCTTGACAGCCAGCACAAAAAGCTCCTCCTGTATTATCGTTTTTTCCCCAAGAGACCAATCGACCATCTTTTAAGATGGCAAAAGAGTTTGATGTACCAGAATAAACTACTGATGCATTGATCAATTTACCAGTAGCACTTCTGTTTGTTGCCAAAATCTCTGGATCCGCTGTAACTTGGACTGGGGTAGTTACTACACCTCCAGTTGTTCCGTTTCCTATCTGTCCATCAGCATTTCCACCCCAAGCCCAAACGCTCCCATCGCAGTCTAACGCAACAAAGTGTGCTCCTGAACCAGAGTTTACTTGCTGGATATCCTTACCACCAAAAGTACCATTAGGCATTGCTGTAGGCAAGGTTATGTTACCTGTTCCCGGCAAACCTAGTTGACCATTGGCATTACTTCCCCACACATACACCTTCCTGTTGGCACAAACCAAACTGGATACGGTATTACCTCCAGAAATCACTAGTTCTTTTTGTGCATTTAGAGTTGTAATCGTAAATAATGAAGTGATAATAACTCCTAATAATCTTGACTTAAATACATTCATTTTTTCTAACATATGTTATTGTAGCTTGGTTAATGCCATCAAAATCCATAAAGGATCCAAAAAACATCATTCTGCTTCCTATATACTTGTTGCCTTATAAAAAGTAACTACTGCAAAATTAATATGTTTTCATTGCAAAAACACAATTTTATATTAATAATGTATAAATAAGGCCATTATAAAAATATTTGCCATTAGATTTTTTTAATGTAAATTTGTACGATTAACGGAAATGAAATGAAAAACATCATCGTATTTTATATTACTTTTCTTTTGCTTTCTATAAGCACCTCATGCTCTAAGAAAGACAAACAAGTGGTATATCCTGTGGACACCGCAAACATTATCACCATTCCTCAAAGGGGTGAAGGAAAACTAACTGTGAATGGGGCGATCATCGCTACTACTTCTCTCAACATCAATGGCAATGTCATTACAGTTGTAGCTGGAGATAAGGTCATTACAATTACGTTTAACAATTCAACATTTGCTCCAAACACATATACTACCAAGTCAACTTTGACTGCCGATACGGAAGTTAAAGTTCAAATCAAAGACAACTCTAATGGGGAAACTTATTTAGTAGAAGATAATAGTGTAGTCGTGATCAGTTCTCAAGCTATACCCAATACAAATATAACACTTCCCTATCTTTCGCTTGCCACCTCAACAGCAAAAGCAACTGTCGATGTTACGCGCAGTGATATTACAGTAGATTTAGGAGTCGTCAAATAACAAATAAAACATAAAACAATAAAGCCCTACACAAAAATGTGGGGCTTTATTGTTTATAAACAAATCTAAAATTATAAATTTACGAATCAGCTAATAGAATAATTCTTTATCTTTAGCACAAGATTGGTAAGAATCGAGTACATGCAAAAACTATCGTTAAATCAGGCACTACAACAAAAACTTTCACCTCAACAAATACAATTCATAAAACTACTACAAGTTACTTCAGCAGAACTTGAAGGTCGTATTGAAGAGGAACTAGAGGTAAACCCTGCCCTAGAAGATGTAACCGTTAGAGATGATTTTGAAAGTCTTGACAAATCTTCTAGCGATAGTTCAGAAGATGGTGATGAGGATTTTAGTAGTGATGACTATGGCAATGATGACGTAAATCTTGATGATTACCTCAAAGATGATATGTCTGGCTATAAAATGCAAGGTGATGGCCCTAACCCAGACGATGATGATCGTGATATGCCCATATCATTTGAAAATACACTTTTTGATTCTCTTGAAATGCAGTTGGGTTTTCTGCGTCTTTCAGAACGCGAAGAAGTAATCGGCAGACAGCTCATTGGATCCATAGATAGTGATGGTTACTTAAGAAGAGAATTGGATTCTTTAGCCAATGACCTCGCTTTCTCACAAAACATAGAAACAGACGAAGAGGAAATAGAGAGTATTCTTTTCAAAATACAATACTTTGATCCTGCTGGTATAGGAGCACGTACACTTCAAGAATGCCTTCATCTACAGCTCAAGAGAATAGATGAGGAACACCACCCAGAGGTCGTATATGCACTCGATATCATCGACAATCAATTTGAAGAGTTTACTAAAAAACACTATGACAAAATCCAAAAAAAACTAGGGATATCAGATGAGGAGCTAAAGGAAGTAATCAAAATGATTACCAAACTTAACCCCAAACCAGGGGGAGGCGAATCAGGAAGTATAGCTTCTCAATATATCATACCAGATTACATACTTACCAACAATAATGGTAAACTGGAGCTTACACTCAACTCTAAAAACGCTCCTGAACTTAGAGTGAGCGAACATTACAAAGAAATGTTCGATACCTACGATAAAAGTGACAAAAAAGACAAACAGATGAAAGAGGCTGTAACTTTCGTAAAACAAAAGTTAGACTCTGCCAAGTGGTTTATTGATGCCATACGACAACGTCAACAAACCTTGCTCAAAACCATGAATGCGATCATCCAGTATCAGTATGAGTTTTTCTTGGAAGGAGAAGAGACAAAACTCAAACCTATGATTCTTAAGGATATAGCCTTGGATATTGGTATGGATATATCTACAGTTTCCAGAGTAGCCAATAGCAAAACAGTACAAACAGAGCACGGCATTTACCCACTTAAATATTTCTTCTCAGAAGGTATCTCCACCGATTCTGGAGAAGATGTAAGTAGTCGAGAGATCAAAAGCATCCTGAAAGAAATGATCGAAAAGGAAGACAAATCAAAACCTCTACCTGACGAAAAGCTTGAAAAACTACTTAATGATAGAGGTTACAATATTGCACGTAGAACAGTAGCTAAATATAGGGAACAAATGGATATACCTGTCGCAAGGCTACGAAAAGAACTTTAACACTAGCTCATGATTCGACATAAAATCATTACAATCTCCCAATAAGGGGGGCCACATTACCTAGGCTATTAGCTATTAATACATAGATTCGGAATTTTCCCGTATATTTATGTTTAATTTTCCCATTGAAAAGCATTCTCAGAACATATCAAACCAAGCTTACGAATCTTACTGCCGGTAATAAATCCTTGCTGCAACTTCGAGCTTATAAGTACGCTGATCTGGATATTCACGAGTTTAATTTTTTGACTTCTGAGCCTTCCATTAAAGTTGTCGAAAAGCTTCTACTAAATAAAACCGCACCATTATGCCTTATTGACGACCCAAGAAGTGAACAAAACAATCTCATTTCCAAACGGGTCAGACAAGTACTCAATCGTACAAAGTTTATCCAAAACGAAAGAGGTACGGAAGATCTATACCTTGCCTACCCATTTGTAGAAGGCAAACTAAAAAATGGTTTTGCAATCAGATGCCCTCTACTATTTATACCCGTAAAAATTCAAGAGCAAAAAAACCATTGGCTACTCGTCCCAAATAACGATACACCCATTAAACTGAACAAAAGTTTCCTGTTGGCTTACGCCTATTATCACGAAACGAAACTTGACAAGGTTTTGGAAGAACTGGAGATCGGCGATCTTGATTTTGAAAACTTAAGAACCTTTCTTACCGTTCTTTACGAGATACTCAAAAACAGTCAGTTAGAAATCAACTTCAACCAAGAACTTTTTGAGGAACAACTCAAGCACTTTCACAATAACAAAAAAGCGGACTTTGAAAACGATCAGAAGGATGGTGTTTTGAAACTTCAACCTTATGCTGTGCTGGGCATCTATCCACAGGCAGGCTCTAATCTGTTCTCTGATTATGAAAATATCATAGAGAACTGTACCTATGAAAACTTGGAAGATTATTTTAATACAAAGAATATAGAAAGCCTTAAAAACAAGGAGGAAAGCTTTTTTACACCATTGGCTATGGATGCCAGCCAAGAAGAAGCCATAAAAATGCTACGCTTAGGCAAATCTATCGTGGTCCAAGGCCCTCCGGGTACAGGAAAGTCGCAACTCATCGCACAGGTTATCGCAGACTATCTTGCCAATGGCAAAAAAGTACTACTTACTTGTGATAAAAGAGTAGCGCTGGATGTGGTATACCAAAGACTACAAGCAATTGGTATAGAGCAACATATAGGACTTGTGCACGATTATAATAGTGATCGTAAGAATCTCTATGAAAAAATCAGCCATCTTATAGAAAATTTAGAACATAGCCAAAATCAAAACAATTCATACAATACTATAGCCCTTGAACGAGATTTTCTGCAAATATCAAGACGCATTACTTCCATAAGCGATGAGCTTGATCAACTCAAACAGGCACTCTTTGATGACGAATTATTTGGTGTTTCTATCAAATATCTTTACTTGAATACTCAAAAAAAATGTGATCACCTCAATGGCATCGAAGTCGCCAGAAATATTACTTTTAATGACCTAAACCAATTGCTATTAAAACTCAAATATTGGTTACCCAAAGCTCATTCTTTTGAAAAAGAAAGTTTTTTACTCAAGGATAGACTAAGGTTTCATGCGTTTCAAGGAAGCGATAAGAACAATATTTTAAATGCTTACAGCGAAAAGAATAAACTATATGATCTAGTAAATAGTGTATCCACAGCTATCACGGGCCAGCCAATGAATATTCTTGCTTTCGAAGATTTAGCGAAATATAGTGATACCCTATCAACCATCGCACAATCTATTAACGCAGAAGTTATTTTCGATCTTTTTATCAACTATGTAGACAAGAAACTTCGCAGAGAGCGTTTGAACGATTTTTATCACAAAGTCAAAGAGCTCATAAATAAGGGAATAGTACAAGAGTTTAATCAGGATCAACTTTACTTAGAAAACGATAGGTTATCTGCAGCAATAAAACTACTGGAAAAAAACTTCGGTAAGCTTCGCTATTATTTCCAATACAAGTCTAAACAAGAATTGGCAAGCATTCTTAATAAGTACAACATAAGACTTGAAAAAGACCAACTCGTCGTCTTAGAAAGCAAAATAAAGCATACCAAAGAGCTTATAGAACTTAGTAATGGTCTTAAAAAAGGAGGATTTAAAATAGAAATCTCAAATTTGTCCGACCAGCATACACTTAATGATTGGTTTGAAGATCAAAATAATACTCTAGATGTTGTTGACTTGTTTAGAAGCCTACCTAAAGAATTCTTTACCCCAATGCTCAAGCAACATCATCAAACATTTTTGACACAAATAAAATCATTTCTTGATTTAGAAATAATCCTCAAAACTGAGCTCCCGAAACTAAGAAGGTATCTGAACAATAGCGAGTTAGAAAAATACCATGACTTAGAGGAGGTCAAACTCATACTCCACCAGTATTTTGACGAACTCTGTGAATTTGACAAGTTTACTCATGAAATGGATATTCATGAACAGGTATTAGCATACACTGCTCTCCAAAGTCTTCAAAATACAGCAACTCTTCAAATAGAAGAACTCAAAAATAATGTACACCTCTCTTGGATTTCATTGATCGAAGAAAAATATCCGATTCTGAAATCTGTATCTACTGGCTATATTCAATTACAAGAAGAAGAGCTTAAAAGTGCTTTACAAAAAAAACAAGAGCTTAGTAAGGAGATCGTTTTACTTAAGACCAAAGAAAACTCCTATAAAGACTTGGAATATAATAGGCTAGGAAACAGAACCACTTACCGAGACCTCCATCATGAAACTACAAAAAAGAAGAAAATAAAGTCCGTAAGGCAATTATTTGAAGCCCATACGGAAGAAGTCTTACAAATCGTCCCCTGTTGGATGGCTTCACCGGAAACCGTAAGTGCCATATTTCCTAATACAGAAATATTTGACTTGGTCATATTCGACGAAGCATCGCAATGTTTCACAGAAGAGGCTATTCCCACCCTTTTCAGAGGCAAACAAATACTCATCGCTGGAGACAGCAAACAATTGGCACCCAACGACCTCTATCGAGCACGGTGGGAAGATGATGACGAGACTATTGACGAACAAACCAACTCCTTGTTAGATTTAGCCTGTAGATACTTGCCACAAACCATGCTTTGCGAACATTACCGAAGTCTTTCATATGAACTGATCCATTTTTCTAATGAGAAATTCTATCATAAAAAACTACGATTGATCCCCAGCATGATCCACTATAACAATACCCAAAAAGCTTTGGAATATGTAAAGGTATATGGTACTTGGCAAAACCAAAGCAACTATATTGAGGCTGTGGAATGCATGAGACTCATCAAAAAACACCTTCAGGAAACACCTACAAAGTCAATAGGAGTCATTACATTCAACTTTAAGCAACAAGAGCTCATTCAAGAGCTTCTATTGGAGGACTCAATCAATACAAACTATGTGTTGCCCGAAAGCCTTTTTATCAAAAACATTGAGAATGTTCAAGGAGACGAGAGGGACATTATCATTTTTTCCATAGGCTATGCGCCCAACGAAGATGGCAAAATGGTAAGTAGTTTTGGCAGTCTTGCTATGCAAGGTGGTGAGAACAGACTTAATGTGGCTATTACTAGGGCCAAAGAAAAAATGTATTTAGTAGCTAGTATACTACCACAACAGCTTAATACAGAAAACTCTAAAAATCAAGGGCCGTCGCTTCTTAAAGAATACTTACAATATGCTTGGGATTTAACCTATAATGACTATAAACCAGTCTTGGCTGATACAACTTTACAAAAGGGCAGTCTCAGTGATAAAATCAATACCACCAAAAGAATACCTAGCTTTGGGTTCGCAGATCTTATAGAGCAAGAAAACAATAGCGCTTTTGCAGCGATCATCACAGATGACAATATGTATTACCAAAGTCGCAGTGCCAAAGAAATCCATGGGTATGTACCACAGACTTTAGCTCTTAAAAACTGGCTGGTCAAAAAGTTTTATAGCAGAGAATATTTTGAGGGGAAAGACCCTTCTTAATCTCAATGATCACCTTGATTTTATACTAAGCCAAACAAATTATATCCCAACACTGTTTGATGAAATAGAGGCCTTTTTAATGCTTCATTCAAATAATATTTTATCTTTGTACAATTAAAACATTTTTTATGAAAAAAATAATACTTTCTACAATCCTTGGGGCTTCTGTCTTACTAAGTTCTTGCGGAAAAAAAATTACTGCTAGTTTTTCTGGATCAACTCAAGAGCAAGCGTACCATATAAACAAAAAAGTAAATACTAGCAAAACTGAAACAAATTCAGATTCCGAAATGCCAAAATCGGTTTCTCCAATAGTTTCGTCTAACGAAGTAGTGGAAGCTAAAGAGTCTAAAAACAATGAGGTATCAAAGACTGAATTGAAACAAAAAATATCATCAGCAAGAGCAACTATCCAAAACATGGATAAATCTCAACTGAGCGAAAAGCAACAGAAAATGATGAAAAAGCTTGACCACAAGCTAGAAAAAATGGAGAAGAAAAGCCCTAATCAAAAAAATGGGTCTTTATCCAAGCTCCTCATCATAGGGATTGTTCTTGCAGTAGTAGGGATTGTACTAGTAGCCGCAACATGGGGTGTCCTTTGGGTGCTAGGTCTTATCTGTTTATTGATTGGATTGGTACTTATCCTTTTAGAAGTACTGAAAATGGTATAATAAATTTATAAAAACATCAATAAAAGGGGCTTCCAAAAGGACAGCCCTTTTTTGTGAGCTCACACCATTGCCCTTAGATTTGCTTTATTATGAATATTAAGTTAATAGCTATAGGAAAAACAGATCAAGAATATCTCAAAGAAGGTATCGGTATCTTCGAAAAACGACTCAAACACTATATCAATTTTGAGATCAAAATCATCCCCGATCTTAAAAATGCGGCAAGTCTCAGCAAAGAGCAGCAAAAGAATGAAGAAGGCAAACTCATCCTAAAAGAGAGTCAAAACACAGACATTATCATATTGCTTGACGAAAAGGGCAAATCGTACACCTCAATGCAATTCTCCAAATATCTCGAACAGCACATGAACAACTCTGTAAAAAATCTGATTTTTGTAATTGGAGGGCCTTATGGATTTTCTGAAGAGGTGTATAAACGAGCCAATGGCAAAATTTCATTATCAGAAATGACCTTTTCTCACCAAATGATCCGACTCTTTTTTGCGGAACAACTCTACAGAGCTTACACTATTATGAAAGGGGAACCTTACCATCATGAATAAACAACTCTAGAAAAGCACGATTCCCAAAACAATACTAGAGATATTAGCGAAAAAAGCTGCTATAAGGCCCTTATATAAACTTGGTCGAAAATAGATTTGTACGAGTAGCCATTCTATAATAATTACTACAGTTTCAACGACCAAAAACGGAACATTAAACGCATTGTATGAATAAAAGGCTAGTGGCCACGTAAAAATATTGATCAGCAGCAGGAAACATAAATCTGCCCAGCTTATCCCATCACAAAACAAGTTGAGAAAAACAAGATAAACCATGATCTCTGTAATCAGTGTTAATCCAAATTGACAACTTACGGGATCAATGTGCAAAAGGATTTTCTACTTTTTGATATTGATGATCTATTACTTTTCTGGGTGTTTTTAAGAGCAAAACCACAGACAATAATGCCAAAAACGCAAGAATAATTGCAGAATACTTAAGCCAATTTGATGGTTGCTTGCCACGCTTCCAAAGTATGAATGCCGCCATAGAAAAACTTGCAATACATGTACATATCAGCAGCATCCACCCAAACCTAGGGTTATCCACCTCTGAGACTAGCACAGCATCCGCAAAACATGAACAAGAGATCGTTAAAATGATTAGAACAAAGAATTTTTTATCGGCTGGAGTCTTGGGTTTGTTCATGATCTAAAGCTTTTAGCTGCTCCTCTTTATTTCTAACCACCAAAAAAGTATAAAGAAATATAAGAACACCCATAATTGTAGTAAACAAAATGGGTTTTACCCATGACCTAAGTTTGGGTTTAAAAATATACAGTATGAGTTCAATAGCTAGCGCTGCCACTAGCATGTATAGAGTGCCATAAATATCTTTGGTACTCGGCCCTCTTGGCGATCCAAATTGCAATAATACTTGATTCAATAAAAGCATATAAACATAAAAAAAGCCCTTATGGGCTTTTCTTTAATTCTTCAAAAGAGTGATCAGCGTCGACAGTTTGTCTTTCATTTCCTTTCTGTCAATAATAAAATCCAAGAAACCGTGCTCCAATAAAAATTCTGCACTTTGGAAACCCGGAGGCAAGTCTTTACCAATGGTTTCTCTAATTACGCGTGGACCTGCAAAACCAATAAGGGCGCCTGGCTCCGCAATATTAAAATCACCTAACATGGCATACGATGCAGTAACACCTCCAGTAGTTGGGTCAGTCATGATCGAAATGTATGGTATTTTTTCTTCATGTAACAAGGCCAATCTTGCTGAAGTCTTCGCCATTTGCATGAGCGAATAACCTGCTTCCATCATACGTGCGCCACCTGATTTGGAAATCATGATGAAGGGTGCTTTTAGTTTTCTTGCTTGATCTATTCCCCTAGCTATACGCTCACCCACTACAGAGCCCATAGAACCGCCAATAAATTCGAAATCCATGCAAGACACCACAATCTCGTGGCCATTCATTTTTCCGTAGGCAGACCTACAAGCATCTTTAAGGCCTGTTTTCTTCTGAGTTGCTACTATTCTATCGGGATATTTTTTGGTGTCTTCAAACTGGAGCGGGTCTCCAGAGGTTAGATTTGCATCTATTTCAGTAAATATATTGTCATCAAACAATATCTCAAAATAGACCCTAGAACCTATCTTTTCATGAAAATTGCAAGAAGTACACACATGATTGTTCTTTTTGTGTTCCCTTACATGCAATACCTTTTTGCAACTTGGACACTGATACCAAAGGCCATCAGGTGTTTCTTTTTTGAGTTCAGTTGGGGTTACTATACCCTTTTCTTTTCTTGTGAACCAAGACATATTTTATGATGGAAATCTAAATAGAGCCTACTACAAAATTGTTTCTGTATTCATGGAAATGTTTTAAAACTAACATTTCGTTTTTACACACACAGTATACAAAGGTATGCATATTTTATATCTTTCAAAAAAAAGCAAGGGTATTCTCTACAATTTAGGTGGATTTGACATTAGATTTTTTTCACGAAGAGTCGTCAAAATAAGCCTTTAAAATAAAACAAGACCCCTGTGGTCTATCAGACACTAATCCCGATTCTTACATTTATATTTGTATTCATATTCATTAAAACATCAAGTTTGGTGTAGTACACCAAACTCTTCATTTTGTCTTTTTGCATCATATCAAATCATATATAGCAATTATCTTATGGATCACCATTCTAGTGGCCAAAGCTCAGCAATACTCCAATCTTCGCTGTAAATACATCAAAGCAAACGTTGAACTGAATCTAGACACACTTACTGTGTATCAACCCTCTATAGTTATCACCAACAAAAACTCGACTTATGTATTTAATCAAACGAAAAACACCATCCTAGTCACAAACAATACAGCTGACAGCATACACATCTGCTATCGGGTTTTTCCCTTCAACCTTAGTAAACAATATGGAAACCCTGAAGCAAAAACATACAAAAAGACGCTGTACCACTCTACCAAAGGCAAAGCAAATCCTTTAAAAAGCAAGCAATCCCCACTTGAAAAAGAAGAATTGTTTTCCTTTAACAGTTTTAGTAAGAGTGGCAATTTTACACGTGGTATATCTGTGGGTAACAACCAAAATGCTTTTGTAAACTCATCTCTAAACCTGCAGCTCGACGGCTATCTTTCTGAAAAAATAAAACTAACAGGAGCTATTTCAGACCAAAACATGCCCATCCAGCCCAACGGATACACACAAAACATACAGCAGTTTGATCGGGTTTATTTGCAAATCGAACAAGAGAAAACTTTTAGAATGACTGCGGGCGACTATGTCCTCAAAAACAGGGCCAGTAGCTACTTTTTACGTTACCTCAAAAACGTTCAAGGCTTTCAAGGCCAATACTTCTATAAAATGGGTACCAAAGACACTGCCAATACCATTGCTGGTGTTTCGTTTGCAAAAGGGAAGTTCTCTTCCTTGCAAATCTTAGGTAGTGCCATAGCCGATGCAAATGCTGACCAAGTACTTCAAGAAGGGGTGCTTGGCCCCTATAGACTCACGGGACCAAATAAGGAACGCTTCGTACAAGTCATTGCTAATTCCGAAAAAATCTTCCTCGATGGGCGAGAGCTGACAAGAGGGTTTAACAACGACTATACCATTGACTACAACAGTGGAGAGATCCGTTTTACAGCCAATATACTCATTACAAAATATTCGCGGGTACGCATCGATTTTGAATACACTGACAGAAATTATGCAAGAAACAACTACCAATTTAGCCACGAACAATCGCAAGGCAAATGGGGCTTTAATCTTGACTACTATTCTGAAAAAGACAATGCAAGGAGTCCACTGGCGATTACATTAAACGATACTGATAAGCAAAAACTCAGTCAAGTAGGTGATACCCTAGAGCGCGCCTATGTTCAAAGTGGCGACAGTGTGGGCTATGCCGTAGGGGCTTTGTTGTATAGGTTGGTCAAAGATACCACCATAAACAGAACGGATTACACAAATATCTATGTCTTTTCGACCAATCCCACTAATGCTTTCTACCTTGTGAGCTTCACCTTTGTGGGTGCCGGAAACGGGGACTATAACCCCAGTAACCAAATCAACAATGGAAGGGTGTACGAGTGGATAGCTCCAGTAAACGGCATGAAACAAGGTAGTTACCTACCACAAAGAATAGTCCCTACACCTAAACTTAAACAAATGTTCACCGCTGGGCTCAAATATCAATTCAATAAAAATGAAAAGATTTACTCAGAGGTGGCGTTTAGTAAAAACGATCTCAACCTTTACTCCAAACTCAACGATAATGATAATTCGGGAAGGGCTATAAAGCTGGGTTATGAAAACAAAGGCCGCAGACTGTTCCGCAAAAAAAGATTACAATATTTGGGAGGCATAGATCTTGAGATCCTCGACCGAAACTTCTCTCCAATGGACCGCTATAGGCCTGTAGACTTCGACCGCGATTGGAACGCCTCCGCTACGGCAGAAACTAATAATCTGTTTGAAAACCAAGCAGTGAAGGCCCAAGATCAAGTGGTTACGTTTGTGGCAGGAATCAAGGATTCCCTCTCTTCTGTAAAATATACAAGCGTCATTAGGGATAAAGAGCGCGATGCCAAAGGCGCACAACATAAGCTAGAACTCCAAAAGCGCTACCAAAAGTTGGATTGGAAAAGTGCTTACTTTACCATGCACAATAGTTTGCCCACCTCTCTAGCCAACTGGACCAAGCTCAGTTCTGATATGAGCCTCAATTTTAAAACCTTAAAGCAAGGCTATATCTATGAAAAAGAAGACAACAAACAATACCAAAGAAACAACGACAGTATCATTCGGAGCTATCAAAACTATTATCTTCACCGATTTTACCTCAACAACGGCGACAGCTTAAAGAAAGTAAAATTCAAATTTTACAATGAACAACGACAAGACTATGTACCCAATGAAGGTCGAATGACCCAAAACAGTTTCAGCAGAACCCAAAACTTAATACTAGGTACCAAAATAAAGAAAAACCACGACTTTAATCTCAATACTACTTTGAGAAATACCGAAAACCAGCACATCAGCAATACGGCGCTACCTAAAAACGAAAAGACTTTAATTTCTAGACTTGATTGGACAGGACTCATGTGGCAAAAGAATATTAGATCTGAGCTGACCTTTACCACGGCCACAGGAAGAGAACTCAAGAGGGAATACATCTATATACCCGTTCCTACAGGCCAAGGAAATTTCACTTGGAGGGACGACAACCAAGACGGGATTCAGCAATTAAACGAATTTTACGAAGCCATCAATTTCGACGAAAAAAATTACCTTAAAACATTTGTTCCCACCAATCAGTATGTATCTTCCTATTCAAGTAACTACATATATAAGTTAAACATAGCACCACCCACCAGTTGGAAACGCAAAAAGGGACTCAAAAAACAAATCACTAAATTGAGTTCTAATACTTACTACACCATTGACAAGAGCAGTCTTCAAAACGATCTTGCTTTTAGGATTAATCCCTTCTTTGGAGACATTGCCAACAACGCACTACTATATGCCAATGCAAATTTCAGAAATTCACTTTTTTGGAATCGACAAAGCAGTAGTCATGGTTTGGAGTACAATTTCAGCCAACAAACCCAAAAACAACTACTAAGCAATGGCTATGAAGGCAAAAGAAATATGCTACACCAGCTCATCGCTAGAAAGAACCTCGGCCGAACTGTGGTACTCAGAACTTTTACGGATCTCATCAACCGCCAGAGTAGTTCAGACTACCTTGAAAACCGCAACTATCAGGTGCAAGGCTACAAATTAAAGCCAGAACTCACCATACAACCCAACAACAACATACGCTTCACCATAGCTGGTGCATATGGACGCAAACACAACTTAAAAAATACACCTGCCGAACTTTCCCAAAACTATGAGCTCAACCTCGAGACCCGATATAGTAAAGTGAGTACACGCACCATACAAGTAAGTTTCAAGTACAATAAGCTACAATACAACGCCAGCACCAATACACCTCTTGCTTATGAAATGCTAGACGCCCTGCAGCCTGGCAACAACTACTATTGGAACGTCTCCTACACACAAAAACTACTCAGTGGACTACAACTCACCATCAACTATGACGGCCGACAATCGGGCACTCAAAAAATCGTACATATAGGCAAAGTACAGGCAACCGCTTTATTTTAGACTTTAAGGCTTAGATATTTGAAATACTAAATAATGCCAATTAAATCATACAGGCTTGCAAGATTTTGACCTGATAAGATTTCATATTACATTTGAATATTAAACAATAGAAACATATTTAAACATATTATTTTAGCTCTTTAAATTACAATTTGTAAATTTTTTATAGCATGCAAACTATCGGTTGCTTTTTACACCATTCTATAAATACTGATCATTTATACCCAATTCATAATAAAAATACATTTTCCTCGTTTGCACACTTAGGGCTTTTGTGGAATATGTACTACAAGGCTGTTACCAATGACACGATTAATGAACTATTTTATTACAATTATCTTTGCGCTATTCTGTCTTTTAAGGACACAAACCTGCTTTGCACAGCAAACCATTAATGTCTCAGGGCTTGACCATGATACCATGGTGTATGCACCTAATGCTGAATTGTTGGCAGATGCCAAGGGCATTTATAATGCTGAGAATATTCTAAAGGCTCAGCCGAACTTCAAACCTTTTCTTCCTGGCGATTGTTCGGCTCCCGAAATCAACAACTACTGGCTCAGAACCAAGATCAAATCTGATGCGGATGGCAAATGGTTGCTGGAATTCTTAGACCCACACATACACCAAGTAACTATATATGAAAAAATCGGTGAGAAGTTGGTACAAGTAGCCCCAACCATAGGTTTCAATGAACCCTTCGATCACAAAAAACATCTCTACAAAAATTTCCTATTCGATATCAACAACTCAGCCAAAGACACTACTGTTTATTATTTCAAGTTCAAAACCAACTTGGTCAACTGCTTTCTGTTTAAGATACGACCCCTTCAGTCCTTGATCAATTACTCCATTACTGAATATTCCATCCTCAGCTTTTACTATGGCATCTTATTCTTGATGGCCATCTATAATCTCATGATCTATCTTCGGGTAAAAGAAAGGGTATATCTGTACTATGTCGGTTATGTACTAGGCTGCTCACTATACTCTTTGGCTGAAGATGGACTAGGCTTTCAGTTTTTTTGGCCTGAGCATCCCGCTGTTAACCATTTCATTGTTAAATGGATTGCCGATCTGCTACTCATATTTTTTATGTTGTATTCTATTTCGTTTTTGAATCTCCATAAAACCCATAAAAAAGTAGTATATACTATATTGGTACTAACTGTATTACACATAGTACTCAATTACCTTAATTTTGAGTTTTATTATGGACAGCTCAATTTAAGGTGGATTTATCTTTTACCCTTTACCATTATTTACATATTAGGCCTTTATAAAACCTATCAGGGTGAAAAACACATTCGATTCTTTGTGATTGGGTATTCCTTTATATTACTAAGTTTGGTGATCTTTTACTTGAGAACCCTCGGAATCCTTGTATTACACTGGGTGTTCTATATTTACGGCTTCAACATCGGTTTTGTACTGGAAGTCATAGTTCTTTCATACGCACTTGGGGAAAGACTGCGCCTTGAAAAGCTCGAGAAAGAAAACGCCCAACAAAACATGATCGCCCAACTTAAAGAAAATGAAGAACTGCGTAAGGCTTATACCTCAGAACTGGAGCAAAAGGTAAGAGAACGAACCAAAGACCTAGAAGATGCCAATGAAGAAATTAAAGTATTCAACGAATTTCTTGAAATCAAAAATCTCAAACTGGAACGCGATGTCATCAAGATCTCTAAAGAAAGAGCTACCTCAAAATTGATCTCTTTGAAAGAATTCAAAGAAGTATATATAGACGATGAAACTTGTAAAGAATTTCTCTCAGAACTCAAGTGGCGCAAAAAACCCTACAAGTGCCGCAAATGTGGCAGTGAAAAAGACATGCCCCATGAGCGCTTTTACAAACGCTGCGCCAGCTGCAAATATGTAGAGTCAGCCACTGCACATACCATATTCCACGGCGTAAAGATCGAGCTCCCAGAAGCTCTTTATATCTTGTATGCAGTATACACCCACAAAGACATCAGCCCAGAGGAACTGAGCCTAGCGGTAAGTGTTTCCGAAAAATCGTGCGCGGCCTTCAAGAAAAAGATCCAAGAACTCGACAAGAGCATCAAACCCAAACAAAAGAAAGACGGTTGGGAGTATTTAATAGAAGTGAGCTAAGGAGTTGTCAGTTAACGGTTTTCAGTTGACAGGAAAGTAAAAATATTGGGCAAAGCTTTTTAGTGAGGTGCAAATTTTAGAACACCTAGATCCTACACCCGAAAAAGGTAAATGGCTACCCCAAGACATTTGGATCATCAAAAAATAATTTTTTGATTTATTAATGAAAAAGCTACCTTCTTGGAGGTAGCCTTTTTATCTCATAACCCTCCTTACTAAAAAATTTATTTAAAATTTAGTTTTCCCTTAAAAATACAATTTCAAAGCCTACATTTACCTCGAAGACAGCATAGCCCTCAGTCGAAGCTACCATAGCCCTACCCCCTCTGTACCTCCATTTTTAAAATCTTCAAAAAATACAATTTCTACAGTTCTTTTCTAATACCTAGAAAGTTGTCAGTGGAGACAAGAAATTGGAGCAGACCAAATAAACGATACAAACGAATTTCCCCGCGTACGTTCGTGTCCTCACGAACGCATAACTGAGACAAGTTTGTGGAGACGCAAACTTTGGCAAAGGTAGACCGCCAACTCTAAAAACAAACCTTATCGGTTTTCCATAAACCAAACAAATCTCTAAAGCTACTCAAACAGAGTAGCTTTCTATTTGAACAATTTTAAACGCTACATCTAATAACACAAAAAATATTTACCCATTTCTAAAGGTTTTTTTGCTTCTACAATGGTTTGGGCCTACTGTATAAAATTGTTTACCACACAGTCATTTACAAAATTTGCACCTTATGTCTTTGGGTTTTTTTGCTTCCAAGACAAACTCATAACGCACTATATTACAAATACTTACTATTGTTTTATTAAAAAACATATACTTGTTTTGCAGTGTAGAACTGATCAGCTACTACTTAACAATTAATCAACAAAAATTTTTAAACTAATTAAAAAATGAAAAAAACACTTTTAACTGCAATGGCTCTAGGAGCGGTTCTTTTTAATGCTAATGCTCAAAACACTTTTCCGACAAATGGAAACGTCGGAATTGGTACTCCATCACCGCAATATAGTTTGGATGTGGTAGGTAGTTCGCAACGCCTAGGTAATTGTTCCTTTTATGGTGATCCAGGAGCTAATATTCTATCTTTTAATGCAAGTCCTGACTACTATGGCGGTACTGATTGGGGAAACGCCACCAAATATGCAGGTTATTTTGGCAAAATTGGATTCGCTAGCAGCAACGGGGATTTTGGCATTACTAGTTCAAATACCAATGCAACAGCAGGACAATTTGTACCAAATAGTGCAATGAAACAAATTCTAAAGATAGACAAATCGGGTAATTTGTTTAGTACTGGTAATTTACAGACATCCACAGCAAATACAGGTTTGGTTTTCTGGGGAGGAGGAGAAAAAATAGTTGGTACAAGTGATTATGGTATACAGTTTCAAACAGGCAATGGCTTGTCTAGAATGAAAGTAGCGCAAAATGGTCAAGTGATCATTGGTTCTGGTATTACCTCTTTCCCTGCCAACTACAAACTTATGGTAGAAGGTGGTATCATTACAGAAAAACTTAAAGTTGCCCCAAGAAATGGACCGGATTGGGTATGGCCTGATTATGTATTTTCTAAAAGCTACAAATTGAACTCTTTGGACTCGGTAGAAAACTTCATCAACAAAAACAGTCACTTGCCAGATGTACCTTCTGCTAAAGAAATCGGTAGCAACGGATTTGATGTAGCTGAAATGGATGCTAAACTTTTGAGAAAAGTAGAAGAGCTTACTTTGTACTTAATTGATATGAATAAAAAGCTAAACGAACAAGAGAAGGAAAAAACGCAGACCAAAGAAGAAGTAGCTGTTCTTAAGAAAAAAATAGAGGCTCTTGAGGTAGAAAACAAAGAGTTGAAGAAGTAGTTTGGATTTTATTTGTCTAACCATAAAATAGAAATCAAATGAAAAAAATACTCATTTTAGTAGCCATAGCCCAAAGTTTACTGGGCTATGCTACAGACTATTACGTAAGTACGACAGGAAGTAATACCAATCCAGGCACACTTGCTTTACCGTTTAAGACCATTCAAAAAGCTGCCGATGTTGCAGTTGCAGGGGATGTTGTTTATATAAGAGGTGGAGAATATGTAGCATCCACGTATTACACTCCAATTCTTCTATACACTAAAGCAGGTGGAACACCAAATGCACATATCAAGTTTGTGAACTATCCTGGTGAAACACCCGTGTTAAGACCTTTGGGTGGTTCCAGTACCACTGGTTCTGGTACTTGGGCTTTGATAAAAATACAGGGAAGTGAAAGCACTCCTACAGTTGCTCCAGCATATATTGATATAGAAGGCTTAACACTTTGGGGAAGATCCATGGAAATTAATCCTGTCACTGAACTGAACAACCTAGAAATGCAACCAGGAAGTGTCAATCACATTTGTTCCACTAAAACCAAAGCTGCAGAATGGGTAAGGTATAACGGGCAAGGTATTGTGGTCACAGGACCGTTTGCATGGGCTTCTGATATTGATGGACTGGATCAGTATTGTATTCCTCATCATATTACAATCAAAAATTGTATAGTAAAAGAATTTCCAGGAGCGGGTATTTCACTTCAAAGATTTGACTTTGTGACAGTGGAAAATTGTGAAATTGCTAATAACTGTTGGTATACCATATTTGGGAGCACTGGTTTAAATCTATATCAAGCGACAAAATATTCCCCTAATGCTAGTCAAAGTGAGTATTATGACTATAGTATCAAAATGATTGGGAATAAGGTTTATGGGAATACACTAAAAGTTTTAAACCAAAATTTACCCAGTCCTGATATGAACCAAGTCCTAAATAATCCCAATTATGTTTGTCCAACTCCTCAAAGATGGGATGGTAACGGGATTATCCTAGACAACTTTAACCATGATCAAGATGGACAAGTTGGAAGAGGACCTTACAATTATGGTAGTTATCCGGGTAATAGTTTGGTTGCAAGTAACGTAGTTTTTGGAAATGGAGGGGCTGGAATTAAATTATATACCACTAACTATGTAAGTGTATTTAATAATACTGCTTATGAAAATGCAATTGGTGGTTATAATAATCAGTATGGTATATCTTTGGAAAATGGAGTTAATTTTCTAGCAAACAATATTTCCTATAATGTTAGTAATAATAGGCATTTTAATTTAGCAGGTGCAAATAAATACGAGTCCAATGTTTCGTCAAACCCAGGTTTTGTTGCTTATCCTGCTATTAATTATTTTACTGACAATAATACATCAAACGACAATACAATAATACCTGATGTATTTAATTCTTTAAAATTGGCAAGTAATAGTATATGTATAGATGGTGGAACGACTTGGGGATTTTGTACAGCAGCAGGTTGTTCTAAAATATATGCTGATAACGATTTTATGAGGAGGAGAAGACTCTGGGATGAATCAAATCTTTTGGTTGATATAGGAGCATTTGAATATATAGCATGTATCGATTACCTAAATCTTGGTGGTCTTGCAGATCCTAGCTACTTTATTAATGAAAAAGTTAATTCTGGTGAACGTGTTGTGGCTAGGGCACAAAAAGCGATAACTTTTATACCAAGTGCATCAAGTCAAACAGGCTATACCAATGGGTTTGTGGCTGACTATGGCTCTGTTTTTACCGCAGAAATCGTAACATGTCCTAATGCAAATGCTAGAAAAGAAATAGCAAGTAATTCAACAGCAATAGAGACCCAAAATGAAGTTGAGGCTCAAGATCAAAACTTAGCTTTTCCAAATCCTATTGAATCTGGCTGGCTTAACTTCACCAAAACAGCTACCAACTACAAACTTCTCAATAGCTCTGGTATTGAAATCTCAAAGGGAGTCAATACTGATAAATTGAATGTTGATGGTTTAGGCAAGGGCTTGTATTTGCTTGATCTAGATGGTAAAGTACAAAAAATAATTATTCAATAATCAAAAATGGGGCATGGCTCATGCCCCATTTTTAATTCTTCGCCTCTGCAAGTTGAGTTATGCTGCAGAGATTCGCTTAATCCAGATAGCGCAACACTATATTAAAAATAAAATAATGAAACATATATACATATTAATTATAATCGTTTTTGGCAGTATTACTCACTGCTATCCAAAAGAATATTTTGTTCAAAATAAAAAAATTGGAACTATTGATGTTGGAAAAGATAGGCCACAACTCACCCCAATAGAATTATCAGAATGTCCAACCTGTTACCCTGGTGATCTTACTCATCCTTTTTTCTCACCACAATATGCATGTGAGAGAATAATCCAAGATAAAATTACTTTTAAGCTAAGTCCAGGAGACATTGTTTATGTAAGAAGTGGAGAGTATTACCCAAAAAATCAAAATATTTCCACTCCCATTTTATTAATTAATGCAATAGTAGGCACAGAAACCAATCCTGTAATTATAAAAAATTATCCTGGCGAAAAGCCAACTTTTCATCCCTATTTAAATTCTACCGACCCACTTTTGTCGGGATCGTGGGCTCTTGTAAAAATACATCCAAAGGTCCTAAGGGATGCTGCTAATGCTAATGCTCCTGCTACAATTAGAATTCCAGCCTATATTAGATTTGAAGGTATAGAATTGATTGGTAATGCTACGACTATTAGTAGAGAAGAAAAAACTCAATATGAAAATCAAAAAGGCTCCTATTGCCCTAATGTTGATGGTGAAGGTTTTCTAAATTTAAGCTCATGTCAAAGTTTGGCTGGATGCACAGACACAGATAGTGACGGCATTGCAAATGATGGAGCTTGTGAACCGGTGCGTTACAACGGTCAAGGTATGTTAGTCACTGGACCTTTTGCGTGGGATCCTCAAATCAAGGATCTAATCCCAAGGGGCAAAAACAACTTGGATGGAGATTATCCAAATGCAATTCCGCATCATATCACTGTTCGCAACTGCACTTTCAAGGAATTTCCTGGAGCTGGCATTTCATTTCAGAGGGCGGATTATATTACGGTGGAAAACTGTACTGTAGCCAATAACTGCTGGTATACCATCTTTGGGTCTAGTGGTATCAATCTATACCAAATGGTACCCTATGAAGGAACCGCTGTAAAGTATGAAAATGATACTGACTATAGAATCAAGATTATAAATAACATTGTTTATGGTAACTCACTAAGGGTAGAAAATCAAAATTTAGTGGTTAGATACGATGGCAATGGAATAATTGTGGATGATTTTGCTCATGAACAAGATTATAGGCCAAAGAGTATATTGAATCAACAACGTATCCAACGTGGTTTAGATCCCATTCCTGCGGACAAACCCAACCCAACTAATCCCAATAGAGGTAATTTTTACTATGGTCCTTATCAAGGAAAGACCCTTGTGGCAAACAACATTATTTATGGGAATGGAGGATCGGGCCTTAAGGTATATTCTAGCCAATATGTAGATGTAATCCACAATACTTTTTTTAATAATGGCATAGGTAGCTATAGAACAACTAGAACATGTGATAATTGCGAAAAGAAAGGAAATTTAAAGCCACAATTTTCTCTGTTTGTTCAGCCCATTGTAGACGAGGCATCTGATGCAAAATTTGATAACAATGGAAAAGAATTACCCAAAAAAATTGTATTGCAAGGTTTTAATAATGTAATTAACAATCTTACATATAATACCCTTGGATATCCAAATGACTTCGATCGCGAGCAAGGAGGTTTACGTCCCGAGTGGCTTTCATATAAAGTTGGGCTGGATCAAGCTGATGAAAATCAGTCAATTAATAACTATGCAAGTGGAAATTATGAGGTTGAAGATGTAAGAAATGTATTTTTGGACATTCCAGAATTAGATACTTTTAACAACAAACTCGTTACTTACGATTCAAAATATTTTAATTTATCAGAACATAGTCGTGCTATAGACTATTCAAATTATTTCTCCTCAATATCTAAGGACAAACCTAGGCTCATTTTAAACTCATCTACAAATGTTAGTACATATGGGCAATATTTAAGGGATTCTAAACCAGATGCAGGTGCATATGAAAGACCACCTAGTCCAATTTGTATTAATAAAATACAATTAGGAAATGGAGCTCCTACAATTCCTCCAAATCAAAACAATAATATTGATTCAAAAGAAAGAAAAATCTATAGGGCTCAAAATTCTATTACTTTTGATGGAGTTTATGTTACACAAACTGGGGCAGTAATTAGAACAGAAATTACTACTTCTTGTAACAATACCATAGTTCCACTTGCCACCGCTAGAATGGTCGCTGAGAACTTTGAAGCACCTCCTCAAGAAAATACCGAGTTTACCGAAGCACTCAAAACCGCATATCCTAACCCCATCAGCGAAGGCAGCCTACAGTTTAGCACCCGTATCGCCCATTTCCAGCTCTTTAATGCTGCAGGAAGGGAAGTTTTCATCGGAAACGATGCGGATCAAATGAGTATAGAAGGCCTCACCAAAGGTTTGTACCTCATCAACCTTGACGGACAAACACAAAAGATCGTAATCGAGTAGCCTGGTTATATATATGTTTCTATTAAGTCTACGCACAACCTAATACTGATACGCCATATTTTAACGATCAAAGTATGGCGTTATCTATTTATGTACACTTACGAAAGAGATATCAATCCTACGGAAACTAATTTCACACAGGCGGAAGAGGGTTCCAGCCCTACGGAAACTAATTTCACACGGGCGGAAGGAGATTCAACACTGACGGAAGCTCATTTCATACAAGCGGAAGAAGGTTTCAGCCCTGCGGAAACTAATTTAACCTCAATTCGGGATAAGGAAAAACATGTATTGCTTATATCTTTTTGT